>JAZKBC010000155.1:0-1557 GCA_040388825.1 Acidobacteriota bacterium
GTAGATCATCTCCCTGTCCCAAAGTGAGCCAGGCCATCCCCTGGAGGTATCCGGCTGCAGCGGGCCGCGATCGAGGAACTCCTGCAGCGTCAGAGGTTCGGAGTAGGCCTGAAGAACGTCCTCCGCCGTGGGATAGGCGATCTTTTCGAGTTCGTCTACCGCGTCGATCCGCTTCGGCGCTCTGGTGCCAATGAAGCCTTCAAGCCTGGAATCAGATTGCTGTTCGCTGGCCATCGGTGTCTCCTGCCTTCATCCTAATCCGGAAGAGAGCGGTTGGAGCGGGCGAAATCTCGTTGGGAGGAAATTCCCAAAAGGGGCCGCGAGAACTCAGCGGCCGGTGCCACCGACGGTCATGCGGTCGAGCTTGATGGTGGGCATGCCTACGCCTACGGGGACGGATTGGCCGGCTTTGCCGCAGGTGCCGATGCCTTCGTCGAGAGCGAGGTCGTTGCCGACCATGCTGACGTGCTTGAGGGCTTCGGGGCCGTTGCCGATGAGGGTGGCGCCCTTGACCGGGGCGGTGACGACGCCGTCTTCGATGAGGTAGGCCTCGGAGGCGGAGAAGACGAACTTGCCGTTGGTGATGTCGACCTGGCCGCCGCCGAAGTTGACGGCGTAGAGGCCGCGCTTGACGGACTTGATGATGTCGGCGGGGACGTCGTCGCCGGAGAGCATGTAGGTGTTGGTCATGCGCGGCATGGGGATGGCCTGGTAGCTTTCGCGGCGGCCGGAGCCGGTGTTGGGCATGCCCATGAGGCGGGACGACAGCTTGTCGGAGAGATAGGTGCGGAGGATGCCGTTTTCGATGAGGACGGTTTCCTGCGTGGGATTGCCCTCGTCGTCAACGTTGAGAGAGCCGCGGCGGCCGGGCATGGTGCCGTTGTCGACTACGGTGACTTTCGAAGACGCGACCTGCTGGCCGATGAGGCCGGTGAAGGCTGATGTCTTCTTGCGGTTGAAGTCGGCTTCGAGGCCGTGGCCTACAGCTTCGTGGAGGAGGACGCCGGGCCAGCCGGGGCCCAGGACGACTTCCATGTCGCCGGCGGGGGCGTCGACAGCGCCGAGCTGGAGGATGGCGGTGCGGGCGGCTTCGCGGGCGAAGTGCTCTGGACTTTTGCTGCCTTCGAAGAAGTCGAGGGTGACGCGGCCGCCGCCGCCGGAGGTGCCCTTGGAGGTGCCGGTGGAGTCCTTGGCGATGACGAAGACGTTGAAGCGGGCGAGGGGTTGGGTGTCGGAGGCGAAGGTGCCGTCGGAGGCGGCGATGAGGATGCGGCGGAGCTCGTCGTTGATGCCGCAACGAACCTGGACGATGCGGGGATCGAAGTCGCGGGCGGCCTTGTTGGCGCGTTCGATGAGCTTGATCTTGGCGGCGATTTCGGCGTCGGCGGTGACGCCGGCAACGGGGTAAAGCTGCGGGGTGCGGGTTTCGCGGAAGTCCTGGACGTTGGCGGTTTTGGGGCCGTTGGCGATGAGAGCTGCGGTGCGGGCGGCTTTGAGGAGGCGGTCGGAGGAGAGGTCATCGGTGTAAGCGAAGCCGGTGCGTTCGCCGGAGAGGAC
>JAZKBC010000155.1:1567-3104 GCA_040388825.1 Acidobacteriota bacterium
ATGCCGCAGCCGACGCTGATGCCCTGAGCGGCGGTCTTGATGATGCCTTCGTCCATGCCGAGGGAGGTGGAGGTGACGGCTTCGAAGTAGAGGTCGGCGAACTCGCCGCCGGCGGAGAGAGCTTCGCCGAGGCAGCGCTCGAGGAGGCGTTCGGAGAGGCCGAGCTTGTCGAAGAAGTAGCGTTTGTGGTCGTAGGAGTCGGTTAGTTCGAGGGAGGGAGCTGCGGCCATCCGACTATTGTATGCCTTGCTGTTAGTGAGCTGGGTTCGGCTGCGCAGGATGGCGATGTGCGCGGATTTCCTGCGTGGGAGCGGGCTTTAGTATCGGGCGATGGTGGGCGTGGCGATGGTTGAAAAACGGGTGGAGAAGCGGTTGGCGGGGCTGGATACGCTGCGGGCGGTGTTGATGTGGTTAGATGCTTTGTGGTGGTGGCGGGGCTTTATATCGGCGCGGAACGACCGATGCTGCCGCTGCGGGATCGGGGCGAAGGTTGAGCGCGGATGTGGCGGCGCAGGTGGATCCGGCCTTGTGAGCGGCTAGGCTTGCGACGATGCGTCGAGTCGAGCGAAGAGGTCGTTCAGTTCGACGTGGATGGGGGTGCCGGCAACTGCGAGACGCTCAGCGGGGATCCAACCGGAGTTGAGGCACATCCTGCCGCTGCGGGTTTTGGGGTCGATGATCCAGACGGTTTGGACGCCCATGTCGAGGAAGTCCTGGCAGCGTTGCTGGAGGCCGGAGTAGTTGTCGTCGGGGGAGAGGATTTCGATGATGAGCAGCGGCGGGTCGGTGAGGACGTCGGGTTGGGGGCCGGGGCGGAGGACTACGAGATCGGGGACGCGGACGCGGGTGGAAGAGACCTGAACGCGCTGCTCGGTGCTGCCGATGACGTTCCACATTGGCTCATGCTGAAGAAACCAGCCAGCCAGCAGCCACTGCGTTCTCGAATGTTCCCACTTGCCCACGTTGCGCTCCAGCACCTCTCCGTCGACGTACTCGCGGTCGGGGCGGAAGGTGGTTTGCAGGTACTCGGACACCGGGATTTGGGTCGCGCTGGCCATGTGCGGACAGTTTACTCCTAGCGGGCGTGGGAGGGGTCGGGGGTGGAGGCTACGTTCATGTCGAGGAAGATGCCGGGGACGTTGGGGGCGTAGCAGAGGTTGTCTTTGGCATAGGTTGCGGCGCAGCTTTGGGTGATTTCGGGGCGGCGGGGGGATTGGGCGTACTGCCAGGCGGCCAGGTTTGGGTCGGGGGCAGAGGAGAGGGGCTTGGCGGCGACGGTGCATCCGGGGGCGGGGGGGCACTTGTCGAGGGCGTCGAAGATTTCGACGGGGTGGAGGTGGGCTTTGGTGATGCGGTCGCGGATGTCTTCGATGGTGTCGATCCAGACGCCGGGGTCGTCTTCGACGCGCTCGCCTGAGGCGTAGACGCCGGGCTTGTAGGCGGAGTGGGCGACGGCTTCGGTCCAGGCGAGGAGGTAGGCGGCTTGCTCGTCGAGAAGGCGGCCGCCTTCTTCCTGATCGAGGAAGATGACCGCGTT
>JAZKBC010000156.1:0-4782 GCA_040388825.1 Acidobacteriota bacterium
GACGTTTGCTTCGCCGGAGGGAGCGATTGGGTTTCGCGTGGTGCAGTCGGAGTGGCCGGCGACGAAACATACGGTGGAGGCGCGGAAGTTTTTTCAGACGGCGGTGAAGCAGGTCGCGGATCGGATTGCCGATGGGCCGGATGCGGCGAAGCCGTGGATGCACATGATCGAGATGTTTCCGGACCTGGATGAGAAGTCGATGCCGGAGTTGGGATGGAAGTTGGGGTTGGATCGCGGGCTCGGGGTGGCGTATCACAACAGCGCGATTCAGCAGATGCCGAATGGGGATATGCTCGCGGCGTACTACAACGCTCCGGTGAACGAGGATGATCCGGATCAGACGATTTTGATCATGCGGCGTCGTGCTGGCAGTGAGGTTTGGGATATGCCGGAGGCGTGGCCCTACTTTGCGGACGCGGCGAATGCGGCTCCGGTGATCTGGAACGACAAAGGGAAGGTGTGGTTCTTCTGGGGTGCTCCGCGGCTGGTGGGGGCGTGGCCGTTTTCGTTCATGACTTCGAAGAACAATGGAGCGGACTGGAGCGCAGTAGAGTTTCCGAAGTTTCCGGCGCCGATTGGGAGGTATGTTTCGCAGCCGATCAACAGCGTGGTGCGGACGAAGGATGGGACGATTCTGCTGCCGACGGATTCGACGGGCAGAGATGCTACGGGGAATGGATCGATCTCGTCGGTGTGGGGATCGCATGATGATGGGAAGACGTGGTATGACACGGGCGGACGCACGGGTGGCCGGCATACGACGATTGCGATGAGTCGTGATGGGTCGACGATTCTGGGGTTTGGAGGGAAGAACTCGGAGATTGATGGGCATATGCCGCTGGCGGTGAGTCGCGATGGAGGGAAGACGTGGGTGAAGTCGGCGACGGTATTTGACGAGTTGATGAGCGGAGAACGGCCGAGCGTGATCCGGTTGAAGAGTGGGCGGCTGTTCTTTGTGGCGGATTTCAATCCGAAGCATGAGAAGCATCTGCATAAGGATGGCGCGTATGTTGCGTTGAGCGATGACGACGGCAAGACGTGGACGATGAAGCGGCTGCCGGCTAGCGTGCTGACGGTGGGGTATACGACGGCGACACAGACGGCGGATGGAGTGATTCATGTGGTGACGTCGAAGAACAAGCCGAACTTCGAGATTGAGTTGAACGAGGCCTGGGTGATGGCGAAGGATGCTGGCGTGTCGCCGGCGGAGGATGCGGTGAGGCAGATTTCGGCGCATGTGGAGAAATATGCGAGCGGCAAGGCGATGGCGCGGTGGAAGAGCGGGCGTGCCGCGGATGGGCGCGTGGTGCTCGATGGGCCCGAGACGTTTTATTACGAGAGTGGGCGCGTGATGTGGAGGATGGAGTTTCGCGCGGGGGAAAAGGTGGGCGAGGAGGAGTATCTGCGGGCTGATGGGACGCCCGTTTGGCGGAAGTCGTATGCGGACGGCGGGCGATGGACGTGGAAGCACTATGATGCTGCGGGCAAAGAGACCGCAGAGTCGACTTGGATCGGGAAGAAGCTGGTGAGCAGCGCGGTGCCTGATCCTCCGTTGGAGAAGAAGATTGTGGATGAGGCGGCACCCGCTGCGGAGGGTTTGTGAGGACACTGCATGTATTGGCGATGATGGTGGGATGTGCGGCGGTGGCTCCTGCGATCAGCGCACAGGAGGACTATCTGTTTGCTTACTTCAAGGAGCCGGGCAATCAGGGGATTTATCTGGCGCTGAGTCATGATGGGTATCACTACACGGCATTGAATGATGGGCAGCCGTGGGTGAAGCCGGAGCACGAAGGCGAGATTATGCGCGATGTGTTTTTGACGCGCGGGCCGGATGGTGTGTTTCAGATGGTCTGGACTTGGGGTTGGCGAGGGCTATCGCTGGGGCATGCGGAGTCGAAGGACTTGATGACGTGGAGTCTGCAGACAGAGGTGCCGATTATGGCATCGCATCCGGAGATGCGGAATGTGTGGGCTCCAGAGATGGATTGGGATGCGCAGAAGAAAGTGTGGGTGCTGTTCTGGTCAAGTGCGCCGAAGGATGAGGAGCAGGGAAACCGCATCTGGTTTGCAGAGACGAAAGATTTCAAGGAGTTTTCGACGCCGAAGATATTTTTCGATCCAGGATATGAAGTAATCGATGCAACGATGTTTCATGCTAAAGGGAAGGAGTATCTGGTGTTCAAGGACCAGACGCGGGATCCGTTGCGATACCAGGTGAGATATGTGACAGGGCCGACAGTGGAGGGGCCTTGGGGAAGTGTGGCGGCGCCGTTGACGGAGTCGTGGTCGGAGGGGCCTTCAGTGGTGCAGGTTGGAGACGAGGTGGCGGTGTTTTATGACCACTATCGTTCGCCGCATGCGCAGTATGAGGCTGTGGAGAGCATGGACTGGGTGCACTGGACGAGTGCGAACGACAAGATCAGCCTGCCGCAGTATTGCAAGCACGGAAGCTTTTTGCGGATCAGCGCGGAGGAATCGGCGAGGCTCGAGGCGCGGCATGATCCGGCACCGGTTGCTGGTGATCCGCCATCGACTTCGAAGTGAGGTTCATTTCTCGAAGAACCAGTCGAGGTTGGGCTGCTGGCCTGGTGGGGCCGTGGTGGTGAAGACGAGGCGCGGCTTAATCCTGGTGTCCTGTGGGATGAAGCCGAAGATGACGGAGTAGCGGCCCAAGTTGAGCTCGTTGGCGCCGGCGGGAAGTGGCGCTGCCCAGACGTTGAGTGCGGGGCCTTTGCTGACACCGATTGCATTTTCGAGGACGAGGTTCCAGTTTTCGGCTTCGGAGTTCTGCGGCTTGTTGGTGCGAGCGAAGCCGGTTAGGACCTGTGCGGGCTGGGAGAGAGTGAAGCGGACTGCGCCCTTGTCGTCGTGAGAGAAACGGATGCCGTTGAACGTTTCGACTTCGGGCGCGAGCGACGTGATAGTGAGCGGCTCGTCGGTGAAGAGTGCGGCACCCTGAGCAACGGGGAAGGTCTGGCCTTCGCCGGGAGTGAGTGTGAAGGGGACTTGCGGAAGCGGCTCGGTTGGAGCGCGCGGCTGCGTGGAGGGCGGAGCGTTGAGCTGAGCGAGGCGCGAACGGAAGGTGGCGAGCTCTTTTTCGTAGACCGGGAGCAGGTCGCGCCAGTGCCCGGTGTTTGGGCCTCCGGTGACGGGGATGCGGCGCTGCGAGGTGTGCATGGAGGCAGCGTCGCGGTAGGTCGCGTCAGTGAGGGCAGTGAGCTGGCGGAAGTCGTCGACGCTTTGGGCGAGGAGCTTTTCGGATTCGTTGAGGTGCGCGGCGTCGTGGTCGTAACCGTAGAGCATGACTTGTTCGGCTGCGTGGGTCTTGGCCTGGTAGAAGAGCATGAGCGCGTGAATGCAGCGCGTGTCGTTGAGGATGCGGTTGTACTCCGCGACGTTGGTTGTGATGAAAGGCCGCGCTGCTTCGGCTTCGGCGACGGCTTTGGTTGAAGATTCGGCGGCGGAGTCGGCGATGCCAATTGGTGTTTGACCGTGGTGCGGCTGGTGCGCGGCCTCTTTGGCGACGTAGTCGTAGAGGCGTTCGCCGTCTGGAGCGTCGCCAGTCCAGAGAGTTTGCGCGGGGCTGTAGCGGTCGGCGTCGATGAGCTGAGGCATGGTGAGGCCGAGGGAGAAGACTTCGCGATTGCCTTCGGTGATGCCGATGCGGGGGAGCAACTCGGGCGAGCAGATGCCGGAGAGCTCGTAGGCATTGAGGAGATGTTCGCCGGCTTGTGCTCCGAAGCGCTGGGAGAATTGAGCTGCCCAGAAAGCATGCTCCTTGTGTGCGTCACGGTTCGGGTTCCAGGCGTATCGTGCCCAGGCGTCGAACCAGATCCAGTCGCGATCGATTTGCTGGAGCGGTGGATTGTCGGCGGTGTTGGGCCAGTCCCAGTAGCGGAGTGGGTAGACGTGAACGCCCTGGATGCCGATGCGCTGGAAGTTAAGAATGGTTTGGCGGATGAAGTCGGGGTCGCCCCAGCGGAAGGGCTCGAGGTTGGAGAGCAGATGGATATTGGCGATGGTGATGTTGGAGTTGGCGACCATGTCCTTGAAGCGATCGAAGATGGGTCCGCGGATATTGGTCCAGGTGAGGGACTCGCCGTTCCACTTCCACATGGTGTCGATGTTGGCGTAGATGGGGTTGGCCGCCTTCATGTCAGCGATGATGTCAGTGGCGTGGGCGCGGACGACGATGGGCGGTTGCGTGGTGGAGTGGATTTCCGCGAGACCGTCTTTGACGCCGGGGATGATGGCCTGCGTGAGCCACTGGTCGCCGAGATGGGGTGAGAGCGCTTCGCCAAGCGTCATCATGAGGCCGACGTTGGGGTACTGGCGGATGAACTCGGAGATGGCGTAACGGGTGTATGCCGTGGCCTCGGGTGTGGGCGTCGTCAGATGGAAGGCCAGGTTGTGAGCGCGCGCGAAGTTGTGCGAGAGGTGAATGTTGTAGAAGCCCTGTAGAACCCAGATGCCGCGACGATCAGCTTCGCGCGTGATCCAGCGGAACATTTCGATGTTCTGCTCGAGCTGCGCGTCGGAGAGCTCTTGCGCTTCGGGGTATTTGGGGAGTTTGAGCAGCGAGGTGAAGGGGTGACCGTTCCAGAGATAGAGCGTGTTCATGCGGTTGCGCACGAGCATGTCGAGATAACGCGTCCACTGGGGCTTGTCGTAGAAAAAGGGGAAGTTTTGTTGCGTGTAGGGATAGTCGTACTCGGCGCCTTCGTAAGTGATCTCGGGCATCTGCATGCCGATGGCAGTGCCGCGGAGCTTGAGCGCGGG
>JAZKBC010000157.1:0-919 GCA_040388825.1 Acidobacteriota bacterium
CCTCCATCTCACGACCACCCACGGCCACACCACCCTCCCACTCACTCTCCCCCCACAAGCCGTCTACGCCCTCACCCTCGACCTCCCCTAACTCGCTACTCCCTATTCCCTGCTACTAAAATCACCTCATGTCCGCCACCGAAAAAATCGCCATCTCCACCCCCAAAGCCCCAACGGCCCTCGGCCCCTACAATCAGGCCGTCCGCGTCGGCTCGACCGTCTTCCTCTCCGGCCAGATCGGCTTTGACCCCGCCGCCGGCGCTCTCGTCACGGGTGGCGTAGCCGCGGAAACCGTTCAGACCTTCGAAAACATCAAGGCCGTCCTCGAGGCCGCCGGGCTCTCCCTCGCCCACGTCGTCAAAACCACCGTCTTCCTTCGCGACATGGCCGACTTCGCCACCATGAACGAAATCTACGCCCGTTACCTCATGGTCGAAGGAACCGTCGCTCCCGCCCGCTCCACCATCCAGGCCGGCCGCCTCCCCAAAGACGTAGCCGTAGAAATCGAATGCATCGCCGTAGGCCCAACCCCCTAGGTCTTTTCGTCAGTCCCTTGAGAAAAGTCCGTCATCCTGAGCTGCGACTCGTGCACTTTGCGAGCCGCAGCCGAAGGACCTGCACGACTTGACGCCCCTGCACACTCGCGTGAACCTTTCAGCCGCGAGTCTCCGCCAAGCACCCCACCCGCTCACTCCAAAAACCATCACAACCACCCCAGCAAAAACCCGCAGCCCGTCGCATCCTCATCTCATGCGACGCCCCGATCCCCTCCCCGCCTGCCTCATCCTCCTCTTCGCCGCCGGAACCCTCCTCGGCTGGCGTCAAGCCGCAGCACAACTTGCCAACGCCGGGGCCGCGCAAAACCTGTCAAGCCCCCACCCCTCTCATCCCCCACATTTCAAACGAAATACACTTGGCC
>JAZKBC010000157.1:929-6723 GCA_040388825.1 Acidobacteriota bacterium
TTGCTCCTCTCCGTCCCTTAAAATAGAACCAGTCCCCCTCCAACTGCGGTACTTCCGGAAATGTCGTATCAGCGAACCCTGAAACTTCGTTCGCTGCCGCGCATCTGCCATTTATGCGACGCTTCCACTTACAATTCGGCCGTCTCGCTTTCATGCTCGCCGCCCTGAGCCTCTTCGGCGCGACCTACTCCACCGCGCAGCCGCTGGGCGCGGACCCCGTCACCACCCGAGCCACCATCAAGCAGCCCGCCGCTCAATCCATCACCATCCAGGTAGTCGACGGCCGCTCCGGCCGGCCCCTCCCCGCCAGCGCCATTCGCGTTGAGTGCGGCGCCAGCAGCGGAACCTGCCCGGGCATCTCGTTCTTCGTCCCCCTGCCCGAAACCGGCCCCGGCCAGCTAACCCTCGCCATCCCGTCCACCGCCACTGCGCTCTGGATCGACGCCGCGGACGACGAGCACACCTTCTGCGCCGGCGGAACCCCGGACGCTACCAACTTCTCGGTCGCGTCCATCCGCTCCACCGGTCTCGTCGGCGCCAACGAATGCGGTCAGCTTCCCGCCAGCGTCCTCCGCCGCTGGCAGCCCCAGCCCGGACGCGTGGTCGTCTTCGTCACCCGCCGGTCGTTCTGGCACAAGCTCCTGCCCTACTGCTAACGGGGTCCGACCCGGTCAGACCAGGGTCCAGACCTAACCAGCTTCGGATGAAGACTTTAGGACCTTCTCCCCAGGGGGAGGGGGTCCGCTCCTTTTGGACACGAAAAGCGTCTAATCTCCAAAAGGAGAAAGTCATATGCCAGAGATCCCATCCGCCGGCCCGTTGGCCGCAGCCGCCCAGAAAATCGAGAAGTCCGAAGCCGAATGGCGCGCCGAGCTCACCCCGGAGCAGTACCACGTCCTCCGCGAGAAAGGCACCGAACGCCCCTTCACCGGCGCCCTCGTCAACAACCATGACGACGGCATGTACCACTGCGCCGCCTGCAACGCTCCGCTCTTCAAGTCCGACACCAAGTTCGAATCCGGTTCCGGCTGGCCCAGCTTCTTCGACCCCATCAACAAGGACGCCGTCCAGCTCCACGAAGACAATGCCTACGGCATGCGCCGCGTTGAAGTCACCTGCGCCGCCTGCGGTGGCCACCTCGGCCACGTCTTCCCCGACGGCCCCAGCGACAAAACCGGCCAGCGCTACTGCATCAACAGCGCTTCACTGAACTTCGAAAAGCAGTAAGCAGAGCATAGAAAAAGCCAGTCAGCAGCAACGAAAAAGCCCCGCAAACAGCGGGGCTTTTTCACATGCAATCCTCAGCAAATCCAGAGTTCCGCGTAGCCGAAACCGCCGGCTAATTCACAGCCGTTCTCTACGCTCTACACTCTATTGTCTACGCTCTAGCCCTTGACGACTTTGCCGGCCTTGATGCAGCTCGTGCAAACCTTCACGCGCTTGCCTTGACCGTCAACCTTCGCCTTCACGGACTGAAGGTTCGGGTTCCAGCGCCGCCGCGTCACGTTGTGCGCGTGCGAAATATTGTTGCCAAACTGCGGACCTTTGCCGCAAAGCTCACATACCTGTGCCATGACTCACTCCAAAACAAATCTTGTGCATCCAGAGATGCTCTACCGTCCGGCTCCGCGCGCAATCGCCGTTTCGCAAGCCGGACTCCGGCTCTCAAAATCAACCCATCTGCGAGGAAGAGTGGTAGGCACGAACGGATTCGAACCGTTGACCTCTACCGTGTCAAGGTAGCGCTCTAACCAACTGAGCTACGCGCCTCTGGTGCGTCCAATCAGTTTACCGCAACCTGGCCCGGCCTGCAATCCAGCCGCGCGCCCGCGCCTAAACAGCGTTCGTCAACTGGTTGCCAACCGTATTGAAAGCCGTCTTCACCTTGGTGGCGAAGCTCGTCATCGACACCACAGCGGATACCCCAATCAACCCCGCCACCAGCGCATACTCGATCAAATCCTGCCCGGACTCATCCGCAATCAGGCTGGAACAAAGTTCAAACATCCGCATAAATGGCCCTCGTTGGTTAATAGTCAATTGATTACTTCACTAGGGTAAGTCGCCGTACGATTCAGCAGAATCCCCACAAAGTGGCACTGCCCTCCCCGTACCGGTCAGGCTTCGCGGACGTCAGTAACCGCCACGTAACCGCAGCCTTCTCCAACCACCGCACACAGAGCTTTCCCCACCGCCCGCCGAGCCGGCTGCACAAGCCAAACCTTCGACTGCCCCAACGTGCCCTTCTTCGAGCAAAGTGAAATGAAACGCAAACAGGCACAGCCTGTTTCCAAGCCGTGCCCGTCGTTCCAATTCGTCTCAGACCCGAAGCTCTAGGTGGCGCTGGTCAGTTGCGAACCGATGCTGCTGAAAGCGGTGCCGATCTTGCTGCCAAGACCGTTCATCGCGGTTACGGCGGCCAGACCGATCAAACCGGCTACCAGTGCGTACTCAATCAAGTCCTGGCCCGATTCGTCGTTCAGCAAGTTGTGAAGCATTTGAAATTTTGGCATGGTGTGCCCCTTCCATCTGTAGTGCCCGGGATTTACGTTCCTAGCCATGAACCTACGTGTGTCCGGATTCGAACCATATCCCCCTGAAGTTGCACCTCTCGGAGCTATGGGGCATACACACCACAGCACACCTGCTAAAGCATAGTAAACACGAGACAAAACAACCAATCATGGCCCGAGTAGGGTATTACGAAGGTTTACCGCGCGGCTGCGGCTGTACCCGGCGATTGCACCCGCCGCATCACGATCCACGCGTACTCCGCAGCCGATAACGGCGCCAGCAGCGCGATCGAGCGCAGCAGCCACGTCTTCAGCAGCGAAAGCGCCATCGAGTGCGGCACCACCTCGCACGTCATCACCGTCAAAACGCCCAGAATCTGAACCACTGTATTCAGCTTGCCCAGCTTGCTCGGATGAAAGTCCCGCAGCGTGTTCGTCGCAAACAGCAGCGTCGCAATCAGCAGGATTCCCAGGTCCCGGCTGAACACCAGCACCGTCACATACCGCGGAATCACGCCTACATGCATCAGCACCAGGAACAGCGTGCTCAACAGCAGCTTGTCCGCAATTGGATCGAGGTAAAGCCCCAGCGTCGTCTTCTGCTCCAGCACCCGCGCCAGCAGGCCGTCGAAGCCATCGCTGACACCGGCGATCCAGAGCAACGCAAACGCCACTCGCCAGTGCCCATCCAGGATCGTAATCACCAGGAACGGCAGCACAAACAGCCGCAGCATCGTCAGCAGATTGGGAGCAGCACGAAATTGTCGAAGGGTGGTCACAGCAGTTTCGGGAACTACAGCATGGTAGCCGATTTCTCACTCCACATGTGCGCTCGCCTCAGCTCCGTCATCACTCATCGCCCAGCCGCTTCTCAAACACCACCGAAGTCTTCACCACACCGTAACCATCGCGAACATAAAACCGGTGCGCCTCCTCGCGAGTGCTCCGCGACAGCACCCGCAGCGCATTCACTCCCCGCTCTCGCGTCCACCCTTCGGCTGCCTCGCACAGCCGCCTGCCAATCCCCAACCCACGCCGCCCATCTTTCACCACCAGCCCGGTGATATGGCCATGCGCCTCAGACTGCAGCGGCCGGTCGATCGCGACAGCAATCCACCCCACTACTTCACCCTCCACCACGGCCACCAACGCCGCCTGCGACTCACCCCGGGCGTCCAGCGCGGCGATCCAGCTTTGCACCTCGTCCAGGGTCCGCGCATACCCCAGTTCACCGATCAACTCTTCCACCGCAGCCGCATCCCGCAGCTCCACCCGCCGCACCTCGATCGTCGGCCCCTGCCCCGCGCTCATCAGCCTCAGGGCACCCAGCGAGTCGGTATGATCCGTTGAAACATCCCGCTGATCCGGTTCACGTGCGCCGCCGTTTGATGTTCCGCCTGTACCTCGTTCATCCATATCGAGCACGTCGCGTTCCCGTACACTCCGGGGTAATTCTCCCTCAACATCGTCCGGTACGACGTCTCATAGTCCAGCTTCTTGCTCGAAAACCCCTGAAACTCGTCGCTCAGATACAACACACTGCGCACCGTATCCTGCAGCATGCATGTCACATACACCCTTTGCGAATCCACGCGGTGTCTTTGCGCCCCGGCCACCCCGCCAGCCGGCACCAGCAGCAGCAACAGACCCAGCACAACTCTCTTTCCTGTCACCATGAACCTCCTCTTAAGCGCTTCATTCTAGCGTTTCAACCCAATCCGTGCGGAAATTCCTCGCTCCGCCCATCTACGACCACATTGGTCTTGCTTCTCCAGACCCCCAGCCGTACACTAAGAATGGCCCTTGTTCACGCGTTCCAAGCCTACTTTCGGATCTTGGAACAGGCACGGCCCCTGAAACCCATGCTCCGGCTCACCAAAAAAGCGGATTACGGCCTGATGGCCCTCAAGTACCTCGCCGAGCAGAGCCTCGTTCGCGCCCCGGCAGCCCAGTCCGCCAAGGACATCGCCGAGGCTTACCATATCCCACCGCAACTGCTCGCCAAGATTCTGCAGACGCTCACCCGTGCCGGCATCCTTGTCTCTCACGCTGGAGCCAACGGTGGCTACGCACTCGCTCGCGGAGCCAGTGAAATCTCCGCCTTCGAGGTCATCCGCGCCATCGATGGCCCGCTCTTCATCACCAGTTGCATCACCATCCACGGAACCTGCGACCTGCACGGCACCTGCACCATCAAAGAACCGCTGCGCAAGGTCAACGACAGCATCAAGGAACTGCTCAGCGCCATCACCATCGCTGACCTCATCGAACCCGGCGAATCCACCCCGGCCGCAGCCCTGGCCGGCGGCCTGGTCTCCATCGCCCTCTAAAGCTTTTCGTTTTTTGAACCCTCGGCCCTGAGCCCTGGACCCTTTTGCCACACCACAACGAGATTAGGAGCAAACACTAATGGCTGAAACCCTGGGAATGAACATTACGCAATCGAACGAGCCTTTACCCGCCGGCGTCAAGCTGCCCATCTACATGGACAACCACGCCACCACGCCGCTGGACCCCCGCGTCCTCGAAGCCATGATGCCCTACCTCACCGGCATCTTCGGCAACGCCGCCAGCCGTAACCACTCCTTCGGCTGGGAAGCAGAACAGGCCGTCGAAAAGGCCCGCGAGCAGATCGCCCGCCTCATCGGCTGCACCGCCAAGGAGATCATCTTCACCTCCGGCGCTACCGAGAGCAACAACCTCGCCATCAAGGGCATCGCCGAGATGTACAAAGAGCGCGGCAACCACATCATCACCCAGGTCACCGAGCACAAGGCGGTCCTCGACACCTGCAAGCGCCTCGAGAAATCCGGCTTCCGCATCACCTATCTTCCAGTGCAGGCTGACGGCCTCATCGACATCGAAGACCTCAAGCGCGCCGTCGTCACCGAAGGCCCCGACAAGACCATCCTCGTTTCCATCATGTATGCGAACAACGAGATCGGCGTCATCCAGCCCATCCGCGAGATCGGCGCCTTCTGCCACGAGAAGGGCATCCTCTTCCACCCCGACGGTGTGCAGGCCGTAGGCAAGATCCCCGTCAACGTCATCACCGACAACATCGACGCGCTCTCGCTCTCCGGCCACAAGATCTACGGTCCCAAGGGAGTCGGCGCGCTCTATGTTCGCCGCCGCAACCCCCGCGTCCAGATCTCCGAGCAGATCAACGGCGGCGGCCACGAGCGCGGCATGCGTTCCGGCACGCTCAACGTCCCCGGCATCGTCGGCCTCGGCAAGGCCTGCGAGCTCTGCGGCGAAGAGATGGAAGCCGAAGGCAAGCG
>JAZKBC010000158.1:0-1788 GCA_040388825.1 Acidobacteriota bacterium
GCTGTTTCTGGATGGGCGGAAGGAGCCGAAGTTCGACGGCTTCAAGTACATCAACTGGCGGCTCTTCTGGGAGTTTTCCGGCGGCAACGTGACGGAGAACATGGTGCACCAGATCGCATGGATCATTACGGCACTCGATCTGGACCTTCCCAAAGCGGCGTCGATGACGGGCGGCGTTTTCTCGGTGAAAGACCAACGGCAGGTGCCAGACACGATCATGGCGTCGCTCGAGTATCCGGACATGCTGGTGAACTGGCAGTCGACTTTCAGCAACAGCCGCTATGGGTTGGGCGAACACATCCTGGGAGACAAGGGCACGATCCAGCACGTATCGGGATCGAACGACATGGTGACGGGCAGGTCGCAGTCGTCGATTACTTATATGCCCGAGAAGATCAACAACCCGGATGGCTCGGTCGAAAAGGGCGAGTCGAGGGACACAGACCACATGGCGAACTGGTTTGCGTGTATCCGCGATCGCAAGCAGCCGAATGCATCGGTGGATATTGGATACAAGTCCGCGATTGCCGCGCACATGTCCAACCTTGCATACCGTGAGAAGCGGCGCATTACGCTGGAAGAGGCCATGGCGGCCAAGATGGATGCCTATTTGTAGTCGACGATGGCTGGTGGCACTTTGCCTGATTCTTGTTGTCACGCGTTTGCCTGCGGACGACCTCTTCACTCGCGTGCATCCCGCGATGGGGACGGATTTCACCCTCTACATCTATACGGCGGATGCGGCGGCGGCGGATCGTGAGGCCGACCGTGCGTTCGCTGTTGTCGACCAGCTTGAGTCATTGCTGAGTAACTATCAACCGCAGAGCGAACTGTCGCGGATGAACAGCGAGGCGGCCAGCCATGCGGTGACAACTGACCCGGAGACATTTCGCTTTTTGAAGGAATCACTCGCTTGGAGCGCGCGCTCCGATGGCGCGTTCGATATCACGGTTGGAAAGCTGATGAAGGCGTGGGGATTCTTCCGCAGCACGGGTCACCTGCCGACCGATGCGGATCTGGCGCGAGTGCGTGCCGAGACCGGCTGGAAGCGCGTGATGCTGACGGCGGGCACGCGCACCGTGCGTTTCACCGCGCCCGGCGTAGAGCTAGATCCGGGCGGAATCGGCAAGGGATTTGCCGTGGATGCAGCAATCCATGAGTTACGCGCGGATGGAGTGCGTGTGGCGCTGCTGTCTGCGGGATCGAGCACAATTTATGCGCTGGGCTCGCCACCGGGCGCGGCTGGCTGGAAGGTGCAAGTGCCTGATCCGCAACATAGGGGAGCAACTCTTTCGACGATTGAGCTGCATGACACATCGCTGTCCACCGCGAACTGTTCGGAGAAGCACTTCGTGGCGGGCGGTCACCAGTACTGCCACATCATGGATCCACGGACGCTGCGGCCGGTGGAGGGACGGCTGCAGGCGACGGTGATTGCGTCTTCGGCGACGGACAGCGATGCCCTTTCGAATGTGATCTTCGTGCTGGATACCGCGGGTCGCAAGAGGGTGATGGCTTCGCTGCCGCGGGCAGATGCAGCGCTGGTGGTCCTGGCGGGTGGGATGGAAGAGAGATATCGCTGGGGGCCCGCTGTCCGGGCAGTCCTGCCAGTGGCGCGCTGAGTGAGTGGCCGCGCGCCGTTCGCGAGGAATCAGAAAGGTGTGATCTTTTCACTTCGCGCAGGATGACAAACAGAGCGAAGGAGTGGGGTTATTGTTGAGGGTGAGATGAAGGAGCATACGGAGTGAATCGACGAGAGATGCTGGGCGGTGCATCCGCAGCGTGGCT
>JAZKBC010000158.1:1798-2511 GCA_040388825.1 Acidobacteriota bacterium
AAGGCGGACGAGGTGCGCGTGGGCATGATCGGACCAGGAAGCCGGGGGCAGGAATTGCTACGTCACCTGTTACATGTCCCGGGGGTTCGCATCGCAGCGGTGTGCGACATCTATGAGCCGCGCTATGCCCAGGTAAACCGGCTGGTGGGCACGGAGGTTCCGCATACGAAGGAGTATCGCGAGCTGCTGGAGCACAAGGATCTGGATGTGCTCTTCGTTGCGACGCCGGTTTCGCTTCACGCGGAGCACGTGCTGGCTGCGCTCAAGACAGGCCGGCCGGTGTATGGCGAGAAGGCGAGGGGATTTACGCCGGAGGAGTGCCGGGATATGTATGCAGCGGCGACGGCACCCGGCGCGCTCTTCCAGATCGGCCATCAGTATCGCTACGCGCCGTGGGTGCGGGCGGCGATTGCGGATGTGAAGCGCGGGAAGATTGGCGAGCCGACACACGTGTACGCGTATTGGCACCGCAACAATGACTGGCGCCGTCCCGTGCCGGGCCCGGATCCAGGCGGCAAGCTCGAGCACCTGATCAACTGGCGGCTCTACCGAGAGAGTTCCGGTGGTCTGGTGACGGAGCTGGGCTCGCACCACATCGACATCGCGAACTGGGTCTTCGATGCGATTCCCGAGCGTGCAACCGGGATGACGAGCATTGTGAGCTATCACGACGGGCGCACGGTGGGAGATAACGTGCAGGCGGTGTTCAGCTA
>JAZKBC010000159.1:0-2505 GCA_040388825.1 Acidobacteriota bacterium
AGAAAGCCACCATCCGAGCATCATCAAACACCTCGGCAAGCACTCCATCACGCTTCAGCGCAGGCCATTCATCCATCGTGTGATCAAACCGCTCCCACTCCTTCCTCCACGTCGCCCATCCCCAATTCCCTCCGAGTTGCGAGAAAAAGTAACTTGCCTCACCTTTCACACTCTCAGCCACCAGGTTCGTCCCGCAGATCGCAGCCACCCGGGCATCGTCACGATACCGCTCCAGCATCTCCTCGCAAAAAGGGAAGAACGAAGCATCCGGCAGGCAATCATCCTCCAGCACAATCGCTTCGTCGACCATCGAAAACACCCAATCCAGCCCACTCACAATCCGCGCATCGCAACCCATATTCGTCTCGGCGAACAGCGCAGAAACCTCACAAGGCCAACCCACCTCGGCAACAATCTCGCGCACCCGCGCACAAGCCTCTGCATCGCCTCCGCGATCACCTCGCGGGCCGTCCGCAATCAGCAGCAACCGGCTCGGCTGAACGGCGGCAACCGCAGCGAAAACTCTCCGAGTGGTCTCCGGCCGATTGAACACGAACAACGCCACCGGTGTATTGAAGCTCTCTCTACGCATCGGCAAGCAACCTGCGAGCACGATACACGCATTCCAATTCCTGATTTGGAACGCATGGAACCACATCCAACTCAACCAATCCCGCGCTACGACCCGTGCTGATATACAAACGACGACAGTCTCTAATGCCCATCCTCGGCAAGCGCTTCGACCAATCCTTCCATCGTCTCGGCCCGGGCCTTCGCCGCATTCTCGGCAACATGGGCTGGCTCATGGTCGACCGCGTCGTCCGCCTCGGCCTCAATCTCGTCATCGGCATCTGGATCGCGCGCTACCTCGGTCCGCAACTCTTCGGCAGCCTGAACTTCGCCCTCGCTTACATCACGCTGTTCAGCGCCGTCACCTCACTCGGTCTCGAGAGCATCGTCATCCGCGAGATCCTCGCACATCCGGAGGACACTCAGGAAATCCTCGGCACCACACTCCTGCTGCGCTTCGCCGGAGGCCTGCTTGGCATCGCCACCTCACTCGCTACGCTGCGTCTCATTCAACCGCACGACAAGCAGGCACAGCTGCTCGTCAGCATCCTTTCGCTCAACCTCCTCTTCCAGGCCTTCGACACCATCGACTGCTTCTTCCAGTCGCAGGTCCGGTCCCGCATCACCGTTTGGGCAAAAAATCTTGCTTTTCTCCTCTTCGCCGCCGTGCGGATCGCGCTCATCCACATCAAGGCACCGCTTTGGACCTTCGCTGCGGCCAACACCGGAGAAATCGCTCTCGGCGCCGTCGGTCTCATCCTCGGCTATCGCTTCTCCGGTGGACGCCTCCTCTCCTGGAAGCCATACAAGGCCCGCGCCACCAGCCTCCTCCAACAAAGCTGGCCCGTTCTCGTCTCCGGCATGGCCGTCATGGTCTACATGCGCCTCGACATGGTCATGCTCAAGGTCATGCGCGGTGACTTCGAAGTCGGCCTCTACTCTGCGGCAACACGTGTCTCCGAGGTCTGGTACTTCGTTCCCGCCGCCATCGTCTCTTCGGTCTCCCCGGCCATCCTCAGGGTCAAAGACGACCCCGAGCTCTTCCTCCGGCGCATGCGCAAACTCTTCTCGCTGATGACGCTCATGGCCTGCGTTATCGGTTCGGTCATCGCCCTCGCATCCCACACCATCGTGCGACTCCTCTACTCCGCAAGCTACAGCGGAGCAGACTCCATCCTCGCGGTTCACGTCTGGGCCTCCATCTTTGTCTTCCTTGGCCTCGCCCAATCACCCTGGGACCTCGCCCGCGATCTCCTCCGTCTCTCGCTCTACAGAACCATCGCCGGAGCCATCATCAACATCGCCATCAACCTCATCCTTATCCCGGCCCACGGAGCCATGGGCGCAGCCATCGCCACCGTTGTTGCTTACGCCATCTCCGCCGTCTTCGCCAACGCCTTCCACCCCAAAACCCGCGCGGTCTTTATCCTTCAGATGCGTTCCTTTCTCCCCACTAAATTCTGGCAACTCACCTAAGGGGCGCTTCTCCGAAACAGTATCGTTCGCATCGTCTTCGCAGCCATCACATATCCCTTTTCCCGCAGCAGGCACGCAATCGGATCCCGCATCACATCCTCAAGGGAACCTGCCGTCAAACTCTCAACCAGCAGAAACTCCGGCGCGAACCGCGCCCAGTCGTTCGACAGCAGCACCTCATAGTCCAGCCCCTCCACATCAACGCTCATCACGTCAATCCGCGTCCCCTCAGGCACATACCGCTCCAGCAGCGCCTCCAGCGGCTCGGCCACAATTGTCACCTCATCCACAATTCTGTAAGCCCCACCAGCTCTCTCTTTCGCCAATTCGAGGCTGAACGTATTCAGCGCTGCATCGTTGAACACAAAATATGCAAGCTCTATCCGCTCCGACGCCACCCCAGCCTCGATATTGATGTCCCTTGGCCGCACCCGCTCGAACATCCGCATGCTCCCGGGA
>JAZKBC010000159.1:2515-3548 GCA_040388825.1 Acidobacteriota bacterium
TTGGGTATTAGAGATAAGGGAAGGATGGAAAGCCCCCACATCCACATAAAATCCGTTCGCCCGATCGCCAACAAAGCTATCCAGCAACAAGTCCTCCCCTTCCTGCGAGTAGGACTTCTGCGCGTACTCGGTGATCCACTGCTCCCTCCGCTCACGGATCGCCCGCACCAGCCCTCGCGGCAACCATCGTTTTAGCCGCTCCCGCATCACCGAGCCAACCTCCGCCGCCCATAGAACTTCGCCTTCGCCCACCATCGATCCATCGCAACCACCGCTGCTCCCCGTCCGCCGGTCATCCAGTGATGCCGCCGAGTCCGTAGCTCCGCCGCCCTGCATCACCACCGTCACGTGCGGCAGGTAAGCCGTACGCAAGCTGCCCCGGGCACGCAGCAAAAATTCATAGTCTGCCACCATCCGGTACGAGGTGTCGTACTCACCATAGCGCTCAAACAGCGACCGCCGATGCAGGCTCCCGACATGCGCCACGCACATGAACCGCTGAAACCGCGGCCAGCGCCACGGCTCTCCAATCAGCCGCGTACCGCCGCCAGCACCGACCCACCGCACCTGCCCAGAAAGATACTCCGCCTCCGGATGCTCCTTCGCCAGCCGCCGATACTCCTCAATCGCACCGGGAACATACGCATCATCCGCTCCCAGAAAGCCAATCCACTCCCCGCGTGCCATCCTTAAACCTTTATTCCAAGCGTCATAAATTCCGCCGTCCGCCTCCGACACCCACCGCACCCCGGGCCCAGCGTGTTCTCGCACAACCTCCACCGTCCCATCCCGCGACGCTCCATCCACGATCACATGCTCCACCCCGGTGCCCTGCGCACGCACGCTCTCCATGCAGGCAGCAATTGCTCCCGCAACGTTGAACGCTGCCGTAATCACGGTCACCAACGGCCGCTCGCCCTCACTCACTGCGTCCAGATCTCCCGCGTCCATCATCTCTGCCCAAATAGGAATCACAAGCCACAATCATTTTCGTTGCGCCGCAAAATCGCTCGCCAAGTGGCCCTACACTCAC
>JAZKBC010000159.1:3558-10710 GCA_040388825.1 Acidobacteriota bacterium
CACGTCTCATACCGCCATGGCCTCCTCTGCGCAGACTCGATCGCCGCGGTCTCCCGGCCTCAACCGCCACATGCAGAATGCGGTCCTCATCGCCACGATGATCGGACTGTTCTCGGAAGCAGCCCGCGTCCGCGCCGGTTTCGACGTCAAGCTCTTTTACGGCATCGTCCTGGTCTGCCTGCCCGCCGTCGTCTGGGTTTGGGACTTCACACTCCCGTTGCGCTATCTCCTCTTCCTTGGCTATCTCTGGATCTCCGGCATCCTCTCCTGCCTTCTGCTGGACGCCAGCCCAAAGAGTTTCCTCCTCGAAGCGATCGGGATCACCGTCTGCTCTTTTTATTTCCTGCTCTTTTTTCGCTATCAGGATCGCACGCTCGATGAGCTGTTTAGCGTCTATGCCGCATTTGCTTTTTGGATCAGCGTCCTTGGATTCCCAATTTGCGCCTTGCAAAGTCTGCATAAGCACACGTTCGTCGGCGTCCAAAGCATCACCCTCGAGCCCGCACACTTCTGCCAGCTCGTCATCCCCGCCTTCTTCTACTACGCTTCTTCAGCCGCTCACAGCCGCCGCTGCCGCCGGCGCGCGCTCATTATCCTCGCAGCCGTTCTCGCATCGCTCGCCACCACCGGCTACATCGTCATCGTGCTCGGCTGCATCTTCCTCTACCGCCGCCACCGCATGAAGCTCATTCTCGTCACCCTTCTCCTGCTCCCCCTCCTCACCGGCCTCTATCTCGGCTCAGAGCACTTCCGCATTCGCATCGACGACTCCATCTCCGGCCTCGTCAAGAACGACCTCAGCGGCGTCAACATCAGCACCTACGCCTTCATCTCCAACGTCTACGTCACCCAGCAAACCTTTCTGCTCCATCCGCTGCTCGGCACGGGCCTTGGAAGTTACGCCGTCGATCATGACAAGTACGCCGCCGATGTCCCCGGCATGGCGGCCTTCAATCGCGAAGTCGTCTACACCCTCAACGCCAAGGACGCGAACTCCCTCGGCCTCCGCACCGCAGCCGAATTCGGCATGGTCGGACTCACCGGAATCATCTGGCTCCTCATCCGCTACAGGCCCGCGGACGAAGCACCGTACTCGGCCATCGGCTTCGCCACGCTGCTCTATCTCTTCCTCAAGCTCTTCCGCGAAGGCAACTACTTCACGCCGGAGATGTACTTCTTCGTCTGGGCTTACCTGTTCTCCTCAGCGCGCTACCGCCTCAAAGCCACATCGCCGGCTCCCGCTCTGAATCCTGTCATCTCCATCACGACACCACAGAGCGCCACCTGATGCCGCCGCTCCAGCCCATTGCCAAATCCCGCATCGTTCTCTCCGGTGTCAACTTCAACGAAGGTGGCCCACTCTCCGTCTTCCGCGATGCACTCAACGAACTCACCCGCCTTCACGGCGATCGCTACCACGTCATCGCGCTCGTCCACCGCCGCGCTCTCTTCGATACCGCCAACGTCACCTACCTCGAGTTCCCGCACATCAAATCCTCCTGGCTCCGTCGCCTCGTCTTCGAGTACTGGCAATGCCGCGCCCTCAGCCGCAGCCTTCGACCTCACCTCTGGCTCGCCATGCACGACATCACACCCAACGTCACCGCCGACATCCGCGCCGTCTACTGCCACAACCCCGCACCCTTCCACCGCATCAGCCTCGAAGAGGCCCGCACCGATTCGAAGTTCGCGCTCTTCACCCTCTTCTATCAATTCCTCTATGCCATCAATCTCCATCGAAACCACTTCGTCATCGTGCAGCAGCAATGGATCCGCGACGAATTCCACCGCCGCTACGGCCCTGCAAATATCGTTGTCGCCCATCCATCCATCCCTCTCCTTGCTTCCTCTGGCGCAGACCCATTCCCACCAAATCCGAATCGACCCTGCCGCTTCATCTATCCCGCGCTCCCGCGCCCCTTCAAAAACATCGAGCTGCTCCTCGAAGCTGCGGAACTCCTCCAGCAGAGAAACGCTCCTCCATTCGAGTTGTGGCTAACCATCAACGGCAACGAAAACCATTACGCCAGGAAACTCTTCGCGCGCCACCAGCATCTTCAATCGGTCCACTGGCTTGGTCTTCTCCCCCGCGAACGAGTCATGCAGTTGTACGCAGCAGCCGACTGCCTTCTCTTTCCATCAAGGTTAGAAACGTGGGGCATGCCTATCTCCGAGTTCAAGCAAACCGGCAAACCCATCTTCGTCGCAGACCTACCCTACGCACACGAAACAGTCGGTAGTTACAACGCCGTTCACTTCTTTTCATCACGCGACGCAAGCGCTCTGGCACATACAATCGACCTCTATTTACGCGGTGATTTGCAATTCCCAAATCGGATTGCTCGTCCCGTTTTGGAGCCCTTCGCTCCAAACTGGAAAGCGCTCTTCAACATTCTTCTCACACCCCATCAATAAAGCCAGCGGCCCGCCGATGCATCCCTAGAATCACCACGAAGGGTCATCCATGGCACGCACGACCGTAAGCTTAGTCGCCTATCAAAACCGTCCCGAAGATCTCGAATCGCTCATGCACGTTCTCGCTGAAGACCCCTTCATAGCAGCTTGGGTTATCGTCGATAACAGCGCGTCAGAAGACCCCGAGCTCTCCGCGCAACTCTGCGCCACCACACTCGCACACGGCGGCATCTACATTCCCAGCCCGCGCAACGTGGGCTTCGGTGCCGGGCACAACAGCGCAATGCGCGTCCTCCGCAACACTCCTTCCGACTTCCATCTCATGCTCAATCCGGACATCGGCTTCGACGCCTCGGTCCTTCCCGCACTCGCTGAAGTCATGGATGCGCGGCCGGAAGTCGGTCTCGTCATGCCGCGTGTCTACTTTCCGAACGGAGTCAGCCAGGCGCACTGCCACCTTCTTCCCACTCCGGTCGATCTCATCCTCCGCCGCTTCGCTCCCCTGTTCCTCAAACGCATCGCCCAGCAGCGCATGCTGCACTACGATCTTCGCGCCATGGACAAGACCCAGCCCGCCGAGGTTCCCTTCTTCTCCGGCTGCTTCCTGTTCATGCGCCGCTCCCTACTGGACCGCATCGGCGGCTTCGATGAGCGTTTTCTGCTCTATATGGAAGACGTCGATCTCTGCCGCCGTCTCGCGGCCCACGCCGAGCTCGTTTACTGGCCCGCTGTCTCCATCTCCCACGTGCATCAGCGCGGCTCCTACAAGAACGTAAAGCTCACCCGCATTCACGCACACTCTGCGCTGCTCTACTTCAGCAAGTGGGGCTGGTTCGTTGACCGCGAACGCACTCGCATTAACGACAATGCCAGGCAGCGTCTGCTCGGTGTGCTCCCCACCGCTGCCAGCCTGGCTCTCGCTCCGTCAAGACCCACATCGCTCGCAGGGGCCCTTGCCGCCGCGAAGTCGCAGCGCCACCCACCCTCCTCGCAGTAGCGCACACGCGCACCTCGCCTAGCTCGACGACCAAAACGCCGCGCGCCGCACCTCGGCTAGCTGCCCGCGCCTCTCCGTATCCAGCCCCAACCGCCACTGCCGATACAGCACTCGCACCACTCCCGCCAGGAACCCTACCACCATTGCTCCAAGCATGATGAGCCCTCTCCGCGGAGACGACTTCTTCTCCGGCAGAATCGCCGGCTCAATCACTTCGACCACCGGCGCATCCTGCGCCTCGTCCACCTTCGCCACCTCGTACTGTTTGGACAACATCTCGTACAGCTCCTCGTGGTATCTCAACTCGCGGCTCGCCCGTACGTAATCCAGCTCCGCCGCCGGAACGCTGCTCAAGCCCACATCGCTGTAACTTCCCTTCGACTCCGCATTCAACTGCCCCTGCTGCGCATGAAGCGCCGCCAACTGCTGCTCGGCAATCTCCACTTCCGGGTTCGCTTCCGTTGAGTACGTCCGCAGCCCTCGCAGCTCAACTTCCTTCGCCGCCATCTGCGCCCGCAGATTCGCCGCTCCCTCAATCAACGTCTTCGACTGCGCATCGACCGAGATCATGTGGCTGGTCTTCTGCATCTTCTCGAATGCCATCTCGGCCTGGCTCAGATCAAACTTGGCTGCCGCCATCTGCTGCTCGTAGAACGCTCTCCGCTGCGAAGCTCCGCCGGATGCCAACCCCTTCAGCAATACTCGCAGCTGCTCCACATACCCATTCGCCATGTCGCGAGCCCGCACCGGGTCCGTATCCGTTACCGCCAGCGTCACGAACCCCTCGCGCAGCGCCGCCACCTCCGTGCTGCCGGCCAGGTCGCCGCGCGCCTGCAGCATCATCCTGTCGTGATACACAGTCCGCAGATCAAACCGCTGGATCAACGCATCCTGGATCGGCCGCGCCACAATCATCAGCGAGTACATATCCGCAATCGATTTCGCCTGCATGGTTGAAGCAAACCCGCTCAGCGATCCAGCCGCGGCCGACGCCGCTCCCATCTGGCTCATCGCCGAGCTGCTCGCTCCCTGCGGCGCTTGCGGTGGCAAAATCTCCGTCTGCGCCGTGTACTGAACCGGCAGGGTGAATGAAAACCCCAGCCCGCACAGTGCAAACACCAGGCCCGTCAAAAAGATGGTTCGCTTCGCGCGCAGCAGCCACAGCAGCACCGTCAGCAGACTGGGCCCATCGCCCATCGCAGATTTGTCATCCGGCACCGCACTCTCGGTTGGCTCAATCATAGGATCACTAATTCAACGCCTTGATCGCCAGCGCGCCCAGCGCCAGTGAGCTCAGCAGTTGTGTGTAGCTGAACATGTCAAACGACGCTGGCCCTTTCAGCTTCGGTGGCACCACCAGTGTGTCCCCCGGATAAATCTTCACTCGCTCCAGTGCGCCAATCTGTTGCCGGCTGAGGATCGTTCCGTCCGCACGGATGATGAACTCCCGCTTCTTGTCGGCCTCCCGAGTGGCTCCGCCCGCGGCGTTCAGATACTTCCCAAACTCCTCCTGCTCCAGATACCGCATCGCCCCCTGGTTATAAACATTGCCCAGCACCTCCACTGTGTTGGGCACACTCGGAACGGAAAAATGGTCACCATCCTCCAGCACAAAGTCGGGAATATCCGCAGCTGCATTCGCCTCCGGCTTTAGCCGCAGCACGATCCTCCCCGTCGGATGAATATCCATCAGCCGTGCAATATAGGCCCTCCGCAACTCCAACTCCGCCGACGCATCGTTCGACATCGTTGCCGTCAGCCTGCCCACCGCAACATTGCTCGGCGCGAGCACCTCCTTGCTCTCCTCCTCCACCAGCTCCCGCAGCTTCCGCAGTTGGTCCTGCTTCACACTCTCCCGCGTCAGCTCCGCTGCGTACAGATACGAGTGCGGAGCAAACCCTCCCGCCTGTTCCACCAGCTCCCGGAGCGTCTCTCCATCGCGAATTCGATACGTTCCCGGAGCTTTCACCTCTCCCTCAATGCGCACGAACTTCGCTTCCAGTTCCTCCGGCAGCGCTACATCCCTGCGCGAATACACCACCACCACATCGCCCGGCTCCAGCTCCTTGTTCTCGGGAGAGCCCGCCTGATCCAACGCCGCGCTCAGCACAAACGGAATCAGCTTGGTAGTCAGGTCCTGCGCGTTCAGCCGCTCAACCGTTGCATAGTTCCAGTTGATCTCCGTCGCGTGGCGGTCTTCGCTCGGAGCCGCATTCTCTCCCGGTGATCCAAATGGGCTCTCCATCGCCCGCACATCCAGCGCATTCCGTCCGTTGTAATACGACCGCGTCAGCAGAAACTCCCGGTTCGGAATCAAATCCGAAACCCGCATTCCTGGTCGCCATGCGTAAATCCCGGGCGACGCCACACTGCCCCGCAGTGTCACCGCCCGCTCAATCTTCGGCGAGATGGGAAACACCCGCAGCACATCGCCATCCTTCAACCCCCGCGCCAAACCACCCGAGTCCAGCGCAAACTCCACCACCGTTCTCCCTGCGTGATCAACAATCCGTTCCAGCACCGCCCGCGATGTCCCCGCCACTACCGTCATCCCGCCCGCATCGCTCATAACCGAGGCGACTGTCGCAGCACCGTTCAGCTCAAAGATCGCTGGCGTGTGCACCTGACCATCCATCGCCACCTGCGGTCCAATTTGCGGGAAGTACAGAATGTCCCCTGGCAGTAAATGAATGTCCTGGCTCTTGTCTCCATCCAGCAGCAGGCGGTACACATCGAAGTGCGCAATCACCTTGCCGCCGCGCTTCACCTGGATGTCCCGCATTGTTCCATTCGCTGAAGGCCCGCCCGAAGCAAACAGCGCGTTAACCAGCGTGCTCAGCGAGCTGATCGTGAACACGCCCGGATGCTGTGCCTGCCCCAGCACAAAAATCTGGATCGACCGCAGCTGCCCCAGCGTCACTGTCAATTGAAAATCCTTGAATTGTTGCCCCACCGCCGATCGCATGAACTCCGTCAACTGGTCCATGCGCAAACCCGCGACGGTCAGTGTTCCAACCCTCGGCAAAAAGATTTGCCCGTTGCGGTCCACCGTCACGTGCACATCGATGTCGATCTTCCCCCACGCCCGGATCAAAATCTCATCACCGGTCCCAATTACATACACCGCTGGAACAGGAACGCCGTTCGCGGGAGCAAAGCTCTCTCCACCGTGCTGAAATAGTCCGCTGCCAAACACCGGCAGCGAGTGCCCTACCTCGCTCTCCACAAAGTGTGCAAAGTCATTCGGCGCAGTTGCTGCCGGCGCCGAAGCCGGCGGAGCTGCAGACGCTGCCGCCGGTTCCGCCGCGCCCACCTCGTCACCTGAACTCGCCGCCCGAATCACCTCCGGCGAAATCGTAGCCGCGTGCGTCTGCGCTGGGGCCGAAGCCGCAATGCATCCCGTCGGCGGGCACTGCTCCCCCGACAAGACGCCGAGTGCCGCCCCGGCCTGCGACTGCGCTCCCGCACGTTCGGTAGCGGCTATATGTCGCACACTGAAAACGCTCAGCTTGTCGTCGGCGACATTAGTTTTTCAATAGCTGTTGTTGCCGCCAGAACATCGACCGGCTCCTTCCCGTTTATCGTTCACAAGGACAGCAACTACAGGATTTATTGCGACACCAGCACTAGCAAACTCACGTTCGGCATCTGGGACGGGGCGTCGTGGCAGACGGTTCCGCATACCGCAGACTTGCCGACAGACGGGACCATCCATCACATCTTTGCCTGGCGCGACAAGG
>JAZKBC010000160.1:0-11193 GCA_040388825.1 Acidobacteriota bacterium
GAGCAAACCACCGTGCCGCGTTCTCCGACCTCTCCAGATCATTCACAAACCACCCCACCCGCGCCGCCCCCTCACACCACCGCAAATACTCCACCACCGCCTCATCGCGCAGATGATGCGTAAACAGCGAACAGATCACCACATCCGCCGGCTTCTCCAGCGACACCGCAAACGCATCCGCGGTCACCCACGCAATCCTCCCCGCGGCCACGCCTTCCTCGCGATCGCAGATCTTCGCCAGCCTCGCCGCATACGGATTCAAATCCACTCCCGTCAGTTTCAGCGGCAAACTCCGCGCCGCCGCCCATCGCGCAACTCCACGCAACGTATCTCCACTCGCACACCCCACGTCGACAACATGCAGCGGCTCATGCCCCACCCCCGTCTTCGCCACCACGCGCGACAAAAACTCCACCGTCGGCTTCAGCCCTCGCGTCCACCGATTCACCTTCGCCAAATCCCTTGCCGCCGCGCTGTAGTCCGCAAACGTGCAAGGCTCATCCATCAGCTCCCGCAGCGCAAACTCCCTCCGCGAAAAGTCGACCCGCCCACCAGCACTCTCCACACCGCTCCCAGGAAACGGAGGAGCCGCTGCACCCATCTCCACCTCGTCCATCGCTTCATCGCTCATGAGCCTCCCACTCTACCAGCGCCCGCCAAACGATTCATTTTTTTCAACCACTTCCGCAACCCACGCGCCGCGAATAGTTGCGCGCAACCCCTTTCCGCAACCCGGTTTCACTCTATTGCATGGCGAGAAACAGTCGCCCCGCAGGAGGAACATCATGAAGCTATCCAACAGCACCGCGAAGCTTACATCGATCGCCCAATCGATCAACCTCAACACCACCATGCTCCGTGCCGTAGCCGCAGCGACCCTCGCTGCAGCCGCTCTCGCCATGGCCCCCGCAGCCCACGCCCAGCATCTCTCGGTCGGGGTCAGCATCGGACACCGCTACGTAGCGCCCGCTCCCGTGTATTACAACGGCTACTACAACAACGGATACTCCGATCCCTACGCCTACGGCTACACCGCTCCCGTAGTCGTCCGCGACCGTGACGACTTCCGCTACGACCACCAGCGCTACGACCGCGATCGCGACCGCCGCGACTTCGACCGCAACCGCAATCGCAATGATCGCGACCACGACCACGACGGCCGCCGCTAACCAGCGCAGAACTCCAAGCCGCACCACAAAGGCCGCTCCCCAACGGAGCGGCCTTTGCTTTTGTCCTTGCCTTTGTACTTGTTTTTCTTGCTTGTCATCCTCGGAGAGGACCTGCTTCACCAACCTCAACTCTCAAGCGCCCTGTAATAAATCCCCGCCACATCCGCGCACCCCAGACAAATCCTCTCCCCACCCCTCTCCACAAACCGATCGAAGTTCACACCCTCCCCACACCGCGCACAAGCCACGCGCTCTCCCTTGAACCCCGGAAACTCACTAGCAGGCAGCGCGACCCTCACCCACTGCTCCCCAAACAAATCCTCATCCGCCATCTCGCGATAAGCCTTCATCTGCGCCGCATTCTTTTCCAGCCCCGGATACAGCCCCTTCGCTTTCTCCTTCGAGCTCTCCAGCGCCACCACCCTCAACCCCTTGTACTCATCGCCCTCCAGCCGCGCCTCCAGATCGACAAACGTAGCCGCCATCTTCCCCCAGTCCCTCAGCTTCAGCGCCCGCTTGCCCACACGGCACCCCGTCACCACACCAATCGCATCGGTAGCGCAGCGATCGATCTCCACAAACGTCACCAGCCTCTTCCGCTCCGGATTCAGCGTGCCATCAGCCAGCTTCCGCGCCCGCGGATCCACAATCCCCAGCCGCTCCAGCGCCAGCATCGCCATCCGCACGCCCAGCACCTGCCCGGCGCACAAATGCCCATGCGCCACCTCAGCCTCGTGCAGCAACTCATCCAATCCAACGCTCATCCGTTAAGCCTACGCTTCCGCCGCGGCGGTATCCTACCCACATGTCTCTTGCTACAGCCCCCACGCAATGGTGGCAAACCGGCGTCATCTACCAGGTCTACCCCCGCAGCTTTCAGGACACCCCCAACCCCCTCGGCCAAGCCGACGGCATCGGCGACCTCCGCGGCATCCTCGCCCGCCTCGACTACCTCGCCCAGCTCGGCATCGCCGCCCTCTGGATCTCCCCCATCTACCCCTCGCCCATGGCCGACTTCGGCTATGACGTCGCCAACTACACCGCCATCGACCCCCTCTTCGGCACCCTCGAAGACTTCGACGAGCTGCTGCTGCAAGCCCACAAACGCAACCTCCGCGTCATCCTCGACTTCGTCCCCAACCACACCTCCGACCAGCACCCCTGGTTCCTCGAATCCAGGAGTAGCCGCGACAATCCCAAACGCGACTGGTATCTCTGGCACGATGCCGCTCTACCCGGCGACGACTGGCAGCCAGCCAAAAATCGCGTCCCGAACAACTGGATGTCGCACTTCGGCGGCCCCGCCTGGACCTGGGACGAAACCACGCAGCAGTTCTACCTGCACTCGTTCCTCGCCCAGCAACCCGACCTCAACTGGCGCAACCCGCAGGTCCGCGAGGCCATGTACGCAGCCATGCGTTTCTGGCTCGACCGCGGCGTCGACGGCTTCCGCATGGACGTCCTCTGGCTCCTCATCAAGGACGCCCACTTCCGCTCGAACCCACCCAACCCCGCCTTCCACGACGCCCAGCACGACCACCGCCGCCACCTCGCCATCCACAACGCCGACCAACCCGAAACCCACCAGATCGTCGCCGAAATGCGCTCCCTCCTCGACTCCTACGGCCCCACCCTCGGAGACATCACCGCCCTTCAAAGTTCACCTCATTCTCAGGAAGCCCCTCATTCTGAGCGAAGCGAAGAACCTCGGTATTCTGCCGGGAGCGGCACTTCTTCTCAGGTTCAACCACCGAACTCCAACCGCGTCCTAATCGGCGAAATCTACCTCCCCCTCCCCGAATTAGTCCGCTACTACGGCCCCACCGAAGCCCAGCAACCCCAGCTCACCGAAGCCAACCTCCCCTTCAACTTTCACCTCATCCAAACCCCCTGGCAAGCCGACGCCATCGCCACCATCATCCGCACCTATGAAGGCTTGCTCCCCATCGGCGCCTGGCCCAACTACGTCCTCGGCAACCACGACCAGCCCCGCCTCGCCTCCCGCATCGGCCCCCTGCAAGCCAAAGCCGCCGCCATGCTCCTCCTCACGCTCCGCGGTACACCCACCCTCTACAACGGCGACGAACTCGGCATGGTCGACGTGCCCATCGCTCCCGACCAGGTCCAGGACCCTGCCGAAAAGAACGAACCCGGGAAGGGAAGAGGCCGCGACCCCGAACGCTCCCCCATGATGTGGACCCCCAGCCCCAACGCCGGCTTCACTACCCCCGACGCCACTCCCTGGCTCCCACTCCAATCCGACTGGCCCACCCAGAACGCCCAAACCCAGAGCCAGGAACCCCGCTCCATGCTCACCCTCTACCGCCACCTGCTAGCGCTCCGCCGCCAGCACGACACCCTCCACTCCGGAGCCATCGCCGACGTCGTCTCGGAAGGCACGATTCTCCGCTACCGCCGCGTAGCCGTTCCCGACGGCGAAAGCACCGACTTCCAAATCATCCTCAACCTCGGCCCCGACCCCGCCACCACCACACTCACCACCGGCGGCACCATCGTCCTCACCACCATCCTCGACGGCGCCGGCTCAACCCTCGAACCCAACCAAACCCTGACCCTCGAATCCGGTGAAGGCCTCCTCATCGCCCTCGACGAGTAATTCCAGTTCATCAAACCGCAGCTATCCAAGGAAGGCCGCAGCTCTTAATGACCCCTCATCCTGAGCTACGCGAAGGACCTCCGTATTCTGCCCGCAGCGGCACTCAAGCCCCAAAGTGACCCTCCGCCCCCCAAACCCCCTCATCCTGAGCTACGCGAAGGACCTCTGTATTCTGCCCGCAGCCGCACCCAAGCCGAAGGTTCACCACCACCTTTAGCCAGCCCATTTCCGAACAGCCACAAAATCTATCCCTAATTTCCAAACCTTTCCATCCGCCTCACCCCACTAAAATCCGACCCATGCCAGGACCCTTCTACGTCTACATCCTCTCCAGCAAGGGCAAACGTCTCTACATCGGTTTCACTCACGAGCTCGAAAACCGTGTCTGGGAACATAAGAACAAGATCCACCCCGAGTCCTTCACTGCCAAATACAACATCGACCAACTCGTCTACCGCGAATCCTTTGGCCTCGCCATCGCCGCCATCACGCGCGAAAAGGAACTCAAGAGCTGGAACCGCATCAAGAAGGTCGCCCTGATCGTCTCCACCAACCCCACCTGGCGCGACCTAAGCCTCGATTGGGGCAAACCAACCAAGCCTTTCTCCGAAGCAGAACTCAAGCCCCCAAAGACCTTCGGCGATCTCTAACGCTCCACCACCACCTTCAAACTCCCCTCATCCTGAGCAACGCGAAGGACCTCAGTATTCTGCTCGCAGCCGCACCCCAGCCCCGCCCCCACCACCGGCCCCAACCCCCCTCATCCTGAGCAAGGCGAAGGACCTCAGTATTCCGCCCGCAGCCGCACCTCAGCCCCCACCCCTACCCCTGCATCCTCTTCAACCGCGCACTAGCCCCCCGAAACCACTTCCGCTCCCGCCGCTTCTGATACCCCGGCATCGCCGGCTTCTTCTCCAGCACCTTCTGCGCCCACTCCCGCGCCTCGGCATTTCTACCTTCGCTCGCCAGCAAATCCGAGTAGTTCAAATATGTCTCCGACGTCACCGACCGGTCCGTAGCCCACCGAAAAAGACCCGCCGCGCGCTCTTTCTCGCCCGTCAGCGCATACGCCTGCGCCAGCAGCCCGGCGCAACGAAAAAAGTCATACCCCGGCTCCTTCGCATACACCTTCGCGAGATCCGGCACAGCGGCCGCGACATCCCCCAGCATCAGCGCACAAACCCCACGCCGGTAGAACGCATCCAGCGAATCCCCCCGCGACCCAATCGCCCGGTCGAATGCCTCCCGCGCCGCACCCAGCTTCCCATCCTCCATCAACAGGTCGCCCAGCTCTTCAAAGTTCCCCGGCGAAGGATTCACCTGCACCAGTTGCCGCAGCTCGCCAATCCGCTTCCTCCGCGGAAACATCTTGAACCCCTGCCCCACAATCCCCACATCCGGAACCACTTCAGCAATGAAGTAAATCGCCGCCCCCAACGGCCCCAGGAAAAGAATGATGTACAGCCAATAGCTATCCGGCCGCCGCCGTATAAAGTGCACCAGCGCCAGCCCCTGGGCGATCAACCCCCACGGATAAAACAAGTGGCTTAGAAATCCAAATCCCATGCAGTCGAGGTCTCTCGGGAAAGCTTACACATCTTTCCCGGGCACAATCACTAAATCGCTCATACCGAGCAACTCGAAGGATCTCGTATGCAGCCTGCAGTTGCACTACAGCCAGCGGCCACCAATACCTTCAAAACTCCCTCATCCTGAGCAACGCGAAGGGCCTCGGTATTCCGCTCGCAGCCGCACTGAAGCGAGCCCACCACCCCTACTTCTTGCTATACAACATCTCCCGAATCACCCGCCGCCGCTCCGCGTCCGCCTCACGCTGCGACTTCCGCTCCTCCGCGCTCATCGACTCAGCCTTCGCGGCCTTCGGCTCTGCCTCGGGCATGCTGCACGTCGGGCACCGGTTCGCAAACCCCGGCTTATCCGGCTTCAGCTCGAACTCTTCTTCACAAACCACGCAAACCTTAATCGGAAAACCCATGCCCACCATCATAAAACCTCCCGTCCACCTCGCCGCCCACCCATTTCCGAGCGTAACGGACCCCAACGTCAACTCCTTCCGGATCAGGATTTTCCCGATACCCGGAACGCCAACCCATTTGTCATCAGGGTTTTAGCCGCCGGTACAATTTGGAATCCAGACCTAACCCCCATCCTTTGAAGATTTTACGGACCCATCCCCGGGGGGAGGGGGGCACCCGTGCGGCGCGCCGTTCACCGCCAACCTGTCAGACTGCTACTATTCTCCGCATTATGAGTCTTCCGATGATCGACCGTCGCCGTCTCCTCAAGCTCTCGCCCCTCGCCGCTGCTGCCGCCGTCACCTCGGTTGGCCACACCGCCGCCGCCCAATCCTCCTCCACTGCTCCAACTCCTTCCGGCCTCTACAACGTCCGCCAGTTCGGCGCCACCGGCGACGGCAAGACCATCGACACTCCCGCCATCAACGCCGCCATCGACGCCGTCTCCAAGTCCGGCGGCGGCACCATCTACTTCCCAGCCGGCACCTACCTCTGCTTCACCATCCGCCTCAAGTCCCAGGTCACGCTCCACCTCGCCAACGGCTGCATCATCCAGGCAGCCACCTCCCCGCTCCCCGGCGAAACCACCGGCTACAACGGCGGCACCTACGACCCCGCCGGCCCTCCTCAAGCCTGGGAACAATTTCAGGACTATGGCCACAATCACTGGCCGAACTCGCTCTTTTACGGTGAAGACCTCCACGAAGTCACCATCGAAGGCTATGGCCTCATCTACGGCAAAGGCCTCAGCTTCGGCTCCCGCGGCAAACGCGGCGATTACCCCACCTACGTCGCCGAGCAAGCCGGCGTAGGCAACAAAGCCATCGCACTCAAAAACTGCCACAACGTCCTGCTGCGCGACTTCGGCGTCCTCAAAGGCGGCCACTTCGCCGTGCTCGCGACCGGCGTCGACAACCTCACCATCGACAACCTCCTCGTCGACACCGACCGCGACGGCTTCGACATCGACTGCTGCAAGAACGTGCGTGTTTCCAACTGCACCGTCAACTCCCCCTGGGACGACGCCATCTGCCCCAAGAGCTCCTATGCTCTCGGCTACGTTCGCTCTACTGACAACGTCACCATCTCCAACAACTATGTAACCGGCACCTACGAGCTCGGCTCCGTCATCAGCGGCAAGTGGAAGAAGTTTGCCGAGGACGAACACGTCTCGCGCAACGGTCGCATCAAGTGCGGAACCGAATCCAACGGCGGCTTCCGCAACATCACCATCACCGGCAACGTCGTTGAGGGCTGCAAAGGCATCTCACTCGAAACCTCCGACGGCGCCCTGCTCGAAGACATCGCCATCACCGGCAACACGCTCCGCGACATCATCGACGCCCCGCTCTTCCTCCGCCTCAACCGTCGCAACCGCGGCCCCAAAGACACCATGCGCCCTGGCACGTTGCGCCGCGTCCTCATCTCCAACCTGGTAAGCCACAACTCGGCCAGCTCCACCGCTTCGATCATCTCTGGCATTCCCACCAACCTCATCGAAGACGTCAAGCTCTCCAACTGCTACTTCGGCCACCGCGGTTTGCCGACGGACATGCGCATCGGGTGGGGCGACAACTCCAAGCCCATGCCCGACTGGCACTCCATTGTCGTCCCCGAAATCGAAGACGCCTACCCTGAGCTCCTCCGTTTCGGTCCCACGCCTTCGAACGGCTTCTTCATCCGCCACCTCAAGAACCTCGAGATGTCGCACGTAGAAATCGCCCCAGTCGCCGCAGACCCCCGCCCCGCCTTCTGGCTCGAAGACGTCCACCGCGCTGACTTCTTCGCCATCACCGCCCCACCACAGCCGAATTTCTCGCTGCACAACGTCACCGACCTGCGCATCCACTGGTCCCGCGCTACGAAGGACACCACTCGCGAAACCGCAGCGAGCGAAGTCGTCTAGACAACAACGATCAGCTCACACGAATGCCCCGGCTGAAACGCCGGGGCCTTCGTGTTTGTGCAGTCTTCGCCTTCCCGGCGGCGCTCACTCGCGCTCGACGGCATCCAATACAATTTGTAATTCAGGAGTCGTTATGAACAAGATCACCCCTTTTCTCTGGTTCGACACCGAAGCCGAAGACGCCGCCAACTTCTATATGTCCGTCTTCCCTGAAGCAAAGAAGCTCGACGAACTCCGTTCGAGCGGCGTAGGCCCGTGGCCCGAAGGCGCTCTCGCCACCATCACGATAGAACTCATGGGCCAGCCCATGACCTTCATGAACGGCGGCCCGGACCATCCGCACACCGACGCTTTTTCCTACTCCGTAGCTTGCAAGAATCAGGCCGAGATCGACAGCTACTGGGCGCGGCTCACAGCCGATGGCGGCCAGGAGATCGCTTGCGGTTGGCTCAAGGATAAGTACGGTCTTCGCTGGCAGATCGTGCCGGAGAACATCGCCGAACTGGTTCGCAGCCCCAAGGGCTTCACTGCCATGATGCACATGGTCAAGTTCGATATTGCCGCCCTCGAAGCCGCCGCCCGCTCGTGAAGCCGAGTCCGTTCGTGAAGTACCGCCACGCCGCCGCCGTTCGTGCGACGCCAGCGGCTCAATCTGCATCTCAAGCGTGCAAGCACCTCATTCCGCCCCCTCGAGGGACACGATGACCTATCGCATTGCACGCAACGGCGAACTCTTCGGGCCCTACTCGCTGATCGAAGTCCAGCGCTACCTCGCTTCCGGCCGCATTACCCCCACAGACCTCGGCCAGCCCGAGGGCGGGGAAGAGTGGCTGCCCGTCGCTGAACTCTTTCCGCTGCCGGCGCCGTACAAGGTCGTCAACCCCGGGGGCCTGCCCGTGCTCTATCGCGACCCACCCGATCTTCCCTGGTGGCTCGCGCTCATCCTCGGCGTCTTCACGATCGCAGCATTCTTCGTCGTCTGGGACATCGTTCAATCGGCATGGCTACGCCGCATCGACCGCCGCAGTACCGCTCTCAACTGGTACATCGCTGTCGCCGTGCTCTATCTGCTGAAGCTGCCCAACATGTGGCATACGATCGACTACAACATCCTCAACGGTCCGCTCGTCGAGCCGCACTACAGCCTTCTGCTCAGTCTCACCGGGCTCGCCCTGTTCTTTGTTTCGCGCTACACCATGCGCAGCGACCTGCTTCGCCACTTCAACAGTGTTGAGCCCATCGGCCTGCGCCTGGGCTGGTTCATGACCCTGTTTGGCGGCCTCTACTTCCAGTATCACTTCAACCGCATCAACGAAGTGAAGCGCGCGCTGCACGTGAGTGTGCCGGCGGCGTAAGTGAGTAACGATCACAAAAGCAAACGCCGCACCTCGCGGCACGGCGTTCACTGCTGTCTCCACTTTGCTCTTAGCTCTCGGTGGGAGGCGTCGGAGCAGGCTGCTCTCCCGGCTTCGGCTCAGCGCCCGGCTTGCGGATGTCGATGCCGCCCTTGAAGAACGCGCCATCCTCGATGGAAATGCGCGCAGCCACAACGTCGCCGGTCAGCGAGCCTTCGCTGCGGATATCCACGCGATCGCTCGCCTGGCAGTTGCCGCGCACTTTGCCGAGTACGACGATCTCGCGCGCCATGATGTTTGCGGCTACCTGTCCATTGCGGCCGACGGTTACACGATTGCCGGGCAGGTTGATCGCGCCCTCCACCTTGCCGTCGATATAGAGCGACTCGGAACCGGAGACTTCGCCCTTGACCACCAGGCTCTTGCCGATCGTTGCCTGTTCCCCCACAGCGGCGCCAGCGGCGCCGGCTGCGGCCGGAGTGGCGGTGTATCCAGTGCTTGTTCCCGCGGGTGTGGCCGGACGCACGGGCTCCGGGGTTGAGGGCGTTCCGCTTCCAGGCTGATTCGGTTTCCACATATTTTTGAAGTTCCTTTCCTCGTCAGGAGGATTTTGCCGCCGGTCTCTCAGCCATTGCTCTGTCGCCGCAAGCCTGCATTCCCGCGCTCTGTTTCACGATACTACTTTGTCAATACCCCGTGCATCACGGGGCACTCTATTGGATGCGCCTTGCAAGTAACCCCCAACTGATAGGATCGTGGAAATCTTGTCCCCAACTGTCTTCGACGACTGTTCGCTCTCGCGAATTTATTGCTCGGTGCCCTCGCCCTCTTCCACCAGCGACACCGTTCCCACCACGTCGAACGTCATTGCCGGCGCTCCAACGCGCTGTATCGTCGCCCGCATCGGAGTCCTCTGCCACTTCGATAAAGCGCAGACCGGATGCGGTGCGTCGGGCAGCGGCCAATTCGCCAACACTTGCTGTACCACTGGCTTGCGTCCACCCAGCTCCGCTACGACGGCTACCAGACCGCCGTTGCGCACCGTCGTCGCGATGCCGCAGTACGCCGCATAATCGCGGAACCATGCCACCTCTGACACCTGCGGATCAAACGACGGAAGATGCAGCGCTGTCACATGCCCGGTGGTCCGATCGACCATCAGCCAGGGCCCCGGCTGCCACGTCCAGCGCACGGGCTCGCCGGGCAAACCATCGTTGAGGCGCAAAGCCCGCCGCACCACAAACGTGCGGTCGGTGACGTCATGGATTTCGCCGACGGTCCACTCTTTGAGCAGTCCATCGACCATCAGGGGACGCACCCGCAGCGTCGTCGCCTCAGTGCTTTTGTTGTCCGGAGTCGCCTCTGGAGGGGTGTACGGCACCTTCCGCACAGCGCCCAGAGCTACCGTATGCGTTTTGGCGCAGGCGGGCAGCACACCTCCGCAAGCGAATGCTATCCACAGCAGGAACCTAAAAGCCGATCGAAAAGTCTGCATGGCAAGCCAGCCTAGCATCTCGCAGGGCGGGAAGGTGCGCCACGGCGTGTCCAAGCTCAACAAAATAGGGCCAGTTCTGGCTATCCAGCCCAAAATGGTGTTCCCACCTCGCCAAGAGGCATCCCCTTCCCATTTTTCTGGTTTTCCTATAAACTCAGAAATGGTGCGTGTACCCTTCCGCCGCCTTAGTCTCCCCATCGGGTTGATTGAGGCTTCCAGAAGCCCACGAAACAGGTCGCAGGAGTCCTTGGAGATTCATGCCAAGGCGAAATGAGATCGGGCCGGAAACGGTCCAATCGAAGGAGATTGTTTGTCGAAGGAAGATGCAATTGAGGTAATGGCAACGGTTGTCGAAACCCTGCCCAACGCGCTGTTCAAAGTCGAGCTTGAGAACAAGCATCAGGTTCTCGCGCACGTCTCAGGTCGTATGCGCAAGAACTTCATTCGCATCCTCCCCGGTGATCGAGTCGCCATCGAACTCAGCCCCTACGATCTGAACCGCGGCCGCATCGTCTACCGCTACAAGTAGACGGCTAGCGAGCCACTCCATTCGATCCGCCACGGAACATCGTGGACCCCTCGAACGGTAGGGCAGGGCTTCAGCCCTGCCAATCA
>JAZKBC010000161.1:0-4715 GCA_040388825.1 Acidobacteriota bacterium
GAGGGAGAGGAGATTCGGTGGACGGCTGCTTCCACCGCAAGGCCTGGGCGATGCAGATGATGTGGACCACCAGCAGTAGCGGCACGGCGAAGGTAGGGATAAGGCTCAACGGAAGAACGCTCATAGGAGTGGTGGGAATGCTGTGCGGGTGGAAGAGGTTTGTCGTTGCACCCAGGCTGACGGCAACGATCAGGTCGGTGATTCCAAGGATTTGCCAGATGACGAAGCTGGTTTTGTGTTGCGGAGTTGAGAGCCGCAGGGCGACCAGTGTGGCGGTTGCGCCGATGGTGATGTCTCCCCAGCCTGCGGATAGAGCGAACTCCGGGGGGAGGATTGCGTAGCGGGCGAGGACAAGGAAGACAAAGCCGCCGACCCGCCAGGCCTGGAGCTGAGTGAGGATCTTCGGACTGAGGGACAGCAGGAAACTGCGGAAGGAAGATGACGAGACGCAGCCAGCGGCGATGGCACCGAGAGGGATGAGGACAGCGGCAAGGAGTTGGATGGGTGGCTGGCCGGGTGTTCCACCGAGCCAACCGAACTGCGCTGCTGCTGCTTCTGCGAGGAACCAGGCGGCCAGAAGCGAGCCGGTCAAACGGATATAGGCGGGACGGGTCATGGGAGTTCTCCTTTGGGGCTGGGGTGCTAGTCGGTTGGTTTTTGAGTGATCTTGTCGGTCACGTAGTTGGAAATGCGGTTGAGGTCGCGCTGGTGGTCTTCTCCAAGCGCCTGCTTGAGTTGGTTTTGGGCAGCTTCCCAAAAGGGAGTGGCGGTTTGGAGCTTGTGGGCTCCCTGGGGACTGAGGTTAAGGCGCCACTCGCGGCGGTCGGCTCCACGGTGGCGTGTAACCCAACCTTCGCGCAGAAGGATGGCAAGCGCGCGGGTCAGGGTGGTGCTGTCCATGGCGAGAATTTCGCCGAGGGTGCCCTGGGTGAGCTCGCCGGCGAGAGAGAGTGCCTGCAGAAGGGAAAACTGGGAGATGCGCAGGCCAGACGGCCTCAGGGCCTCCTCATACAACTGGGAGGTGGCGCGGGCGGCGCGGCGAAGGGTGGCACAGGTGCACGGCAGATTGGGGAGAGCGTGCTTCATGAGGAAATAGATGCATATACACATATCTGTCGATTCAATTTGTTGTGAGTGGTCGGTTCCCGTTGGGATGGGTCGTGCTGCTGAGGTGTGACCGAGCCTTGGCCGGGGAAGAACCTGGGCTGTAAACCTCGGGAAGGAGGCCAGAAACGCGTAGGTTTACGGAGCTTCGTTACAATGGCAGAGGCCCTGAGATACCTGGGGGCGGGAGAGCTGCCGAGCGATGACCTGGTTCAAGCGCGAAGACAATGAGATTGTTCAGCCTGTTGACCATGAGGTCCGCACGGAGGGGCTCTGGACCAAGTGCCCGAGCTGCCGGAAGGTGATCTGGAAGGCCGACCTGGAGACGAATCTGCAGGTTTGCCCGAGCTGCGGCTACCACTTCAAGTTCGACGCGCGGTCGCGGATCGACAACCTGCTGGAGCCGGGGTATGAGCTGGTGGACCTGGAGCTGGAGTCGACCGATCCGCTCGAGTTTACCGACCTGAAGCCCTACAAGGACCGCCTGAAGCAGGCGCAGCGCAAGACCGGGCTGAAGGACGCGATCATCAACGCCGTGGGCTCGCTGGGGCCGCACGAGGTGGTGCTGTCGGTGATGGAGTATGGGTTCATCGGCGGGTCGATGGGCGCGGTGGTGGGCGAGACGATTGCCCGCGCGGTGGACCGTTCTCTGGCTACGCGGAAGCCGCTGATTATTGTTTCCGCGAGTGGCGGAGCGCGGATGATGGAAGGCATTGCGAGCCTGATGCAACTGGCGAAGGTGTCGGCGGGGCTGGCGAAGATGGACGATGCGAAGATTCCGTACATCAGCCTGATGACCGATCCGACGACCGGCGGCGTGACCGCGAGCTTTGCCATGCTGGGCGACCTGAATATCGCTGAGCCGGGCGCGCTGATTGGGTTTGCGGGGCCGCGCGTGATCGAGCAGACGATTCGGCAGAAGCTGCCGGAGGGCTTCCAGCGGAGCGAGTTCCTGCTGGAGCACGGGTTCCTGGACGCGGTGGTGCCGCGCAAGGAGCTGAAAGGGTATCTGGTGAATGCTCTGGGGTGGATGACGGAGAAGGCCGCGAGCTAGAGCTTGGGTTACTGATTCTCGGGTCCCGCGTTCTCTTCTGTTTTTGGTTTTGTAAGAGGCTCAAGCCGGTAGCAGAGCCACCATCCTTTCAGCTTGCCCTCTTCTTTCAATTGCATGAATTCTTCTATGTGTACGTGACGATTCTCATACCACCAGTCGGCTTCTTCTGTTTCGGTTGGGAATCGGGGAACAAGGTATTTCGAGAGGACATTTTCGCTCATGGCGGGCGGCTTTGTGCCGGCTGTGAACACAATCTAGCCGCGGGGCGGGTGCCCACGCTGCGATACTACAAGCGGACATGATCGAAGCACAACCATCGAAAACTGCACTGCGCGTGGCGTTGCGGCGGGCGGCGCATCAGTTGCATGATGACCGGCCGCTGGTGTTTGAGGATCCGCTGGCGGTTCGGATTCTGGGGCCTGCGGTCGCGGAGTTGCGGGCTCCGGAGGCTTCGCGCAAGCCGTATTCAGCGGCGTTTCGGGCGTTTATGGTGGCGCGGGCGCGGCTGGCTGAGGATGTGCTCGCCGAAGGCGTGCGCGCGCTGGGAGTGCGGCAGTATCTGGTGCTGGGGGCTGGGCTGGATACGTTTGCGTACCGCAATCCGCATGCCGAGGTGCGGGTGTTCGAGGTGGATCATCCGGCGACGCAGGCATGGAAGCGCGAGTTGCTGGCGGACGCGAAGATTGCGCAGCCGGAGACGATGCGGATGGTTGCGGTGGACTTCGAGCGGCAGTCGCTGAAGGATGAGCTGGCTGCGGCGGGCTTTGACTTCAGGGTGCCGACGGTTACGGCTTGGCTGGGGGTGGTGCCGTATCTGACTGCGGAGGCATTTCGCGCGACGACGACGTTGCTGGGGAGCTTTGCGGCGGGGAGTGGTGTGGTGTTCGACTACTCGCAGCCGCGTGAGGCGCTTCCCTATACCGAGCAGTTGATGCTGGACTCGCTGGCGGCAAGGGTGGCACAGGCAGGGGAGCCGTTCCGGCTGTTTTTCCGGCCGGAGGAGCTGCGCGCCGAACTGGGGCAGGCGGGGCTGGAGGTGGTGGAGGACCTGGATGGACGAGCGATTACTTCCAGGTACTTCGCTGGGCGTACGGACGGCCTGAAGCTGAAAGGCTCGGGTGGTCGAATGTGCTGGGCGCAGTCACGGTCAAGGAGTCGTTGAGCGCGACGTGACCTGCGGGGACGCAGAGGTGGAGACTGCCAGAGTTTTCTCCCGGCCAAGCTGGCGGTAAGCCAGGGCGCAGGGTGTGAAGACGATGGCGAGGAAGACGAGAAGAACCAACAGATCGCTAATGGGGGGCCGGCTTTCACCTGGACGCAAGGGTGAGATCAGTACGAGGGAACCCGACTTCTACAACGAAAACACCGCTTGCATCCACCAGCGTCCGGCCTTAGTTGATAGGCTCTAGGAAGGTATGTTGCGGACTTTTAAGAATGACGAATAGTAGCACGAAGTACGAGCAATCCATAGAGAAATTGGGCCTGCTGGGTCCTGAGCTGCGCGTTGGAAAAACGTCGTCTCCCAGTGGTTTGCGCAAGTTCTCGCTCGACCACATCCGTAGCTTGTTGAAGGCATTGGGCGAGCCGCAAGCGGGGTTGCGGTCTGTGTTGATTGCCGGGACCAACGGCAAGGGATCGACGGCGGCAACCCTGGCTTCGATTGCGACTGCGGCGGGTTTGCGGACGGGGTTGTATACGTCGCCGCACCTGCTGCGCGTGAATGAACGGATGCGGGTTTCGTCGGACGACGGCGGTGGCTTGGTGGAGATCGGCGACGAGGAGTTTGGCGAGATCTATCTGCGCGTGGATGAGGCCGCGGAGAAGCTGGTAGATGCAGGCGAGCTGCCGCATGCGCCGAGCTTCTTCGAGATGCTGACCGCGGTGGCGCTGGTGTGGTTTGCGAAGCAGAAGGTGGAGCTTGCGGTGCTCGAGGTCGGGCTGGGTGGAAGGCTGGACGCGACCAACATCGTTGATCCGCTGGTGAGCGTGATTACGGATATTGGCATTGACCATACGGAGTATCTCGGCGACACGATTGGGCTGATCGCAGCGGAGAAGGCGGGGATTCTGCGTGAGAATGGCGTGCTGGTGACGCTGTCACAGCATCCGGAAGCGAATGCCGCGATTGGCGAAGCGGCGATGCGGTTGAATGTGCGTGGAGTGGATGCGGCGCGGTGTCTGCCGGGGATGAGGCAGCAGCCAGTTGGCAGTGATACAGGGAGTGCTTCGCCGTTGGGGCGGAATCGATATGATCTGTCGATTGATGGAGCGGTGATTCAGATTGACTCGCCGCTGGTGGGGCAGCATCAGCAGAGGAATCTTGCGCTGGCTGTGGCGGCGGCGATTGAGCTGCGGACGAATCATGGATTTGCGATTGCGAATGAGTCGATTGAGGTCGGGGTACGCGAGACGCAGTGGCCGGGACGGCTGGAGTGGATCGCTTCGCGGGATGGCCGCGCGGGGTTGCTGCTGGATGTGGCGCATAATCCTGCGGGAGCATGGGCGCTGCGGGGAGCGCTGGCGCAACTGCCCGAGGAGATGCCGCGGACGCTGATCT
>JAZKBC010000161.1:4725-7687 GCA_040388825.1 Acidobacteriota bacterium
TTCAGTTGCCTGGCGGATAAGCCGATTGAGGAGATGGCGCAGGTGCTGCTGCCGCTGTTCGATTCGGCTTCGGGTGATCCGGCGCGGGCGCGCGATCATGTGGTGCTGGCGCCGATCCAAAATGCGCGGGCTGCGACGCTGGAGCAGTTGGAAGCCGCGGCTGCTCGGTTGGATGTGCCCGCGCATGCTGCGCCGCATGTTCCGGCGGCGCTGACGCAGGCGCAGGCGATGACGCCGAAGGACGGGATTATTGTTGCGACAGGTTCGGTGTACCTGGTGGGTGAGCTGCGGGCGTTGGCGCTCGGTGAGGCGGTAGCATAAACACTGATGCCTGCTGAGAGAGAGATTCTGCAGCCTGATGAGCACGCGACGACCGAAGCGCCGCCGCGTGCGACAATTCCTGCGAGCGTGCGCTGGCTGACGTACGTGCTGTTGCTGCCGCTGGTTGGTTTGTCGACGGCATTCTTTGGCACACTGTCATTGCTGTGCGGGCTTTGGGACAAGGATGGCAGCCAGCAGCATGCGATTGCGCGGGTGTGGGCCTGGGTGCTGTTGCGGGTTGCGCTTTCTCCGGTGAAGCTGGAGCACGCCGAACGGCTGCACGTGCATGAGACCGCCGTATACGCGAGCAACCACCTGAGCTACTACGACACGCCGGTGCTGTTTGCGAAGCTGCCGTTTCAGTTTCGGATTTTGGCGAAGGCTCCGCTGTGGAAGATTCCGTTCATCGGCTGGTACCTGAATCGCTCGGGGCAGGTGCCGATCGATCAGAGCTCGGCACGGTCGGCTGTGGCGAGCCTGGGGCGCGGCGTGAAGACGCTGCAGAGCGGGATGCCGCTGGTAATCTTTCCGGAAGGCGGACGCGCTTTCAACGGCAAGCTGCAGAATATGGTCGCCGGAGCAGCGTGGATGGCGATCAAGGCGCAGGTGCCGCTGGTTCCGCTGACGCTGGTCGGGACGTATGAGCTGCTGCCGATCCACGTGTATGTGCTGCGGCCGAGGCCGCTGAAGCTGATTGTGGGCGAGCCGATTTCGACCGTGGGCATGACGACCAAGGATGCGGATGCGTTGACCGAACGGCTGCGCGCGGTGATTTATGAGACGTATGTAGCGGCGAGTGAGTAGGAGGGGCGATGGCGCTCGATTCGGGGTCGAAGTTTGGGGCGGGGTTGCTGAGCGCGGGGATGCTTTGTGTGCTGCTGCTGATGTTAAAGCTGCGTGGGAACTGGAAGCTGGAGTTGATTTGCGCGCTGTTCTTTGCGGCGCAGGCTACGAACCTGTGGCTGATTCTGCGTGGGTCGTCGCGGCGGAGGTAGACTCGGGTTGTGATTGCGCATGTTCGTGGAATGATTCTGTCGAAGACGCCAAACTCCGTGGTGGTGGAGTGCGGTGGTGTGGGTTATGAGCTGGCGATCTCGGTGGCCACGTTTAGCGAGTTGGGTGGCGAAGGTGCGGAGGCTCGGCTGCATGTGCATACGCATGTGCGCGAGGATGCGCTGGCGCTGTTTGGCTTTGCGGAGTTGCAGGAGAAGCGGCTGTTTGAGAAGCTGCTGACGATCTCTGGCATTGGGCCGAAGCTGGCGATTACGGTGCTGAGCGGGATTTCGTCGGAGCGGCTGGTGGGCGCGATTCGCGCGGGGGATCATGCGACGCTGACGAAGATTCCGGGCATTGGGAAGAAGACGGCCGAGCGCGTGGTGCTGGAGTTGAAGGACAAGCTGGATGATATGGCTGGGTTTGTGACGGAGGCGGGTGCGCCGGTTTCGCTGGGTGGTGTGGCGGAGGATGTGCTGAGCGCGCTGGTGAACCTTGGCTATGCAAGGCCCGTGGCGCAGAAGGCCGTGGAGATGGCGGCGAAGGATGGCGCGGTCGCTGGGGATTTTGAGAAGCTGTTTCGGGCGAGTATGGCGGCGGTGCGGTAGTGGCGATCTCGAATCTACAAACGCTCGAACTCTTCTCGACCGTAGCTCTGCTTCGGGATTTGCCGGAAAAGGGACTTGTGCGCGGGCAAGTGGGAGCAGTTGTCGAAGTGTTCTCGCCGGAGCATGTGCTTGTGGAGTTCGGAGATCCAGATGGTGGGACTTATGCAATGGAGACATTGCATAAAGACGATCTAATGAGATTGCATCATCGTTCGCTGGACGAGATCGTTTCTGGTTTGTCTTAGGCGCGGCGGCGGTACTTTACGGCGAAGTCGTAGCCGGGGTTTGGGGGGAAGAGGTCGGCGATGAGTTTGAGTCTTGCGGCCAGGGCGGCGGGGGCTAGCAGGGGGTACTCGCGTTCGCGGAGCTCGGAGTAGTCGAAGTCCAGCGCGAGTGAGAGCAGGTAGATGGCTACGGCGTCGGAGAACGCGGACTCGTAGAAGAGCTCGCGCTCTTTCTCGTCGACGGCTTGCGGCAGGGGCTCGATTGTGGCCGGCGCGGTTCCGGTGAAGGAGCGCTGCTGCTGGGTGGCGGAGGAGATGGCGCGATTGCGGCGGTTGGGGGCTGGGGGTTCGGGGTCGGCGTGGGGCTGGCGGCCGAGGGAGAGGTTGCGGGACTCCCAGGCGTCCATGCTGGTTTCGCCGCGGACGTTGGCGAGGGCCTGCTGCCAGGCGAGGTCCATGAAGGCCTGGGGGACGCCGGCCTGGTCGACGAAGGCGTGGGCGACGTTGATGAAGAACTCGAAGCTGAGGGCGAAGCGGTCGCCCATGAGGCGGGTGGAGATGAAGACGCCGCGGTTACCGGAGCCGAGCTCGACGTTGCGGTGGCAGATGGCAGCGTCGCCGAACTCGTCGGTGTAGCTGCGGGCGACCATGGCGTGCTCGGGGTTGGAGCGCTTGGCTTCGAGGCTCTCCGGGCTTTCGCGCAGGGCGAGCGGAACGAAGTAGTAGGTGTTGGACTTGAGGGAAGCGACGATGGCCGCGGGGACGGCTTCGAGCATGCGGTCGAGGTCGAGGTCGGGGACTCCGGTCTCTCCGAAG
>JAZKBC010000162.1:0-3024 GCA_040388825.1 Acidobacteriota bacterium
CCTGTTTTCGAAGCACAATTTTATGGTGCCGTAGGTGAGGGAGCGGTGGATGTGCATCAGCTTGCGGCTCCTTCGGCGTTGGGGGCGATGTCGAAGTGGAGCTGGAGGCCGTCGTGGGCTAGATGCATGTTTGGAGGGAGCTCGGCGTTGATGGTGTTGTGGTCGAGGTCGTGGGAGATGTGGGTGAAGAAGGTGCGCTGCGGGGCGATTTTTTCGGCGAGGGCGATGGAGTTGGCGAGGTGGGAGTGGGAGGGGTGGGGGGTGCGGCGGAGGGCGTCGAGGATGAGGATGTCGAGGCCCTGGAGGAGGGGGAAGGATTCGTCGGGGAGGCCGCTGAGGTCGGTGAGGTAGGCGGCGTTGCCGAATCGGTAGCCGGTGATGGTCTGGCGGCCGTGGGTGACGGGGATGCGCTGGAAGGTGGCGCCGAAGAGGTCTATGTGCGAGCCGGGTTCGGTGGAGATTCGATTCAGGTGGACGCGGGCGCTGGTGGGGTAGCGGCCGACTTTGCGGAAGGTGTACTCGAAGATGCGTTCGATGGTGTCGGCGGTGGCGGGGTCGGCGTAGAGGTCGAGGGCGTCGGGGCGATGGAAGCTGAGGGGGCGGAGGTCGTCCATGCCGAGGATGTGGTCGGCGTGGCCGTGGGTGTAGAGGACGGCGTCGACGGAGCGGAGGTTCTCGCGGATGGCCTGGGCGTGGAAGTCGGGGCCGGTGTCGATGAGGACGTTGTGTTGGTTGTAGTTGAGCCAGAGGCTGGGGCGGGTGCGGCGGTTGGGGCTGTTGGGGAGGTGCGCGTCGGCGCAGACCTCGCATGGGCAGCCCAGAGTGGGGACGCCCATGGAGGTGCCGGAGCCGAGGAATGTGAGGGTCGCTTGCATGGAAGAAGCAGGGAGTAGGGAATAGGGAGTAGGGAGTAGCAGCAGGTCCTCTCCGAGGATGACAACCAGAAAAGCAAGAGCAACAGCAAACGCGGATTCCCTTCAGGAATGACAAAGGGAATCTGCGGCGGAATGCCTAGCGGACGATGCTGGGGCCGCCGGCACCGGGGATGGGTGGGGCACCGGGGCCGCCGAAGGGGTTGGAGCCGGGGTTGCGGGCGGCGGCCTGGCGGGCGAGGGCCTGGGTGACTTCGAGGAAGCCCATGTGGAGCTCGAAGAGGGCGGACTGGGTGAGGGTCTCTTCGTCGGGGGTGAGGTTGCCCTTGGATTTTTCGGAGAGGGTGGAGAGCATGTCGATGGTTTGACGGGCGCCCATGAGGTCGACCTGCGGGGTCTGGCCGGGTTCGGCGGCGCCGCCGAGCTGCATAAGGGCCTGCATGTAGAGCGACTGGACGACGCGGTCGAAGGACATGGAGGGGATGGGGTCCATGCCGGGATTGGTGGCACGGATGGCGGTGTCGAGGCGGTCGATGGTGGCGGCGTAGGCGCGCTGGGCCTGGTCAGCCTGCTCGGCGGTGGGGCCGGGAGGGAGTTCCTGGCCGGGCTCGGCTTCGAGGGCGCTGGTGGGGTCGTCGTCGGGGCCGGTGGAGAGGTCGTCGACGGGATCTATGGCGGGGTCGCCCGAGGGAGGCTCGGTGACGAGGCGGGGGCCGGTGGCTTCTACGGCGTGGGAGGCGGAGGACTCGACCTGCTCGGGACGGAAGGGGCGGGGCTCCTGGGGAGCGGCGTCGGGGCGGAGCTCACCTTCGGAGGTGAAGCGGCGGCGGTCGTTGATGACGATTGGTTTGTCGGCCATGGAGTTCTCAGTTCTCGGTTGTTAGTGACTGCTGTTGGATGCTTGTCTTGGCGTTTGGGTGGCGGTGCCGCCGGGGTAGGTGAGGGGTTGGTTGAAGGCTTCGCGGCGGAGGTAGCCTAGGGCGAGGAGCTGGCCGTTGACTTCGGCGGCGGAGGTTAGCTCGCCGACTGCTTTGCCGTTGGACTCGATGATGGCGGGGAGCTGGGGCAGGTCGCCGGTGAGGGTGAATTGGGTGAAGGTGCGGTGGACCTGGCCGCGGGAGTGGATGCGCTCGACGATTTCCTGGCCGAGGTAGCAGCCTTTGCTGAAGTGGAGGGCGTGGGTCTGGGCGGTTTCCTGGGGGAGGTCCTTGTCGCGGATGTCCTGGCCGAATTTGGGGCGGGCTTCGAGGATGCGGAGGGCTTCGAGGGTTTCGGGGGAAAGTTCGATGGCGCCATCGCGGAGAAGCCAGTTGCGGATGGCGGCGAAGTCGCCGGCGTCGGTCGACCAGATTTCGTAGCTGACGTGGGCGGTTCCCGGCGAGGCGATGACGAGGCTGGCGTGCTTGCCGTTGTGAGTCCCGAGGATGATGTGTCCGGGTTCGGGTGGAGGATGGAGAGGGAATTCGTTGGCCGTCATCATGGCGCTGGCGAGCTTGTCGTCGGCGTCTTTGCCGACGAGGCCGAGACCGCGAAGCTGTGATGAGTCGACCGTGACGCCGTTGACGTTGAGAGATGTGGAAAGTTCGACGTCATCCATGATGATGAATTTGTCGAGGTGCTGCTGAATGGTTTCGATCTGCGACTTGTCAGTTTCGAGGAGGAAGGTGGGGTCGCCTTCGTGGGGCTCGCGGTAGATGGTGCAGTCGGCCTGGATGCGGCCCTGGTTGTTGAGGAGGAAGTTGTAGTTGCCTTCGCCGGGGGCGAGGTCCTTGATGTTGTTGGTGACCATGCCGTTGAGCCAGCGGGTGGCGTCGGAGCCGGTGATGCGGAGGAAGGCGCGGTCGTCTAATGGGTAAATTCCTGCGCCGGTGCGGAGGGTATCGAGCTGTTCGTCGGTGGTTGCTGTGCCGATTTCTGTCATGGGGGTACCCCTCCCTTCCTTTGATCCTAAAATCTTGATTTGGGAGAATTTAGGTCTGGATCTCGATGGTGTCGAGGCCGGGACGTTTTGGGATTCGCTGCGCGAATTTTCTCCTGCTTCTATTGTAGCTATTTGATGGGATCAAGTGGGCCAGGATTCTTTGTGGTGAATCGCTGGTGGTGGTGCGGGTTTTGTGGTTTTGGGGAGGGTTGGGGGGCTTGACAGGTTTTT
>JAZKBC010000163.1:0-2942 GCA_040388825.1 Acidobacteriota bacterium
GGAATCTCATTGTGCAGCGCCAGCTTCAGCGGAACCACATCCCGTCCAGCCACTTCCAGCACCGAGCGATATGTGTCCAAAATCAAGTTGTTCTCAAGCGACCCACAAAGCTCCGCATCCCGCCCTGTAGCTGCAATCTGAAACGTAGGCGCCGCATGCGCTTCCACCGTCAAATGCATCGACAGCGCCAGCCCCACAGCATCGAACCCCGGCCCCAGGTTCGCCGAAGTCCCCGGAAGCCGCAGCCTCACACCCTTCACCTGCGCTGCCGGCTGTGCCGCCAAACTGTCCAACGTCCGAAGCACGCTATCCGCATCTGCATCCAGCACCACCGGAGCATGCCGCAGCCGCGCATTCTCCGCCAGTTCCGCCGCGCCCGCGCCATCCATCTCCGCCGCCGTCAGCAGCTCGTTACGGTGATACTGAATCGTGTACTCCGGATCCTTTAGCGTGTGCCCGGTCAGCAGCAGCACGGCAGTCTCTTCGCGACCCACGCGCCCATCCGCCACCAGCTTCTTCAACCCCGCCAGCGTCACCGCACTCGCCGGCTCACAGCCGACACCTTCCGCGCCAATCTCCGCCTTCGCCAGCGCAATCTCCCGCTCCGTCGCCTGCTCGCACCATCCACCCATCTGTGCGAGCACCTTCGCGGCCTTCTTCCAGCTCGCCGGATTCCCGATCCGAATCGCACTCGCCCGTGTATCCGCAGTCACCGGCTCAAACGGCCCATTGCCGCCCTTCTGCAGCCACCGGTACAGGGGATTCGCCCCTTCCGCCTGGATCACGCTGATCTTCGGCACCCGGCTGATAAACCCGAGGTGCTTCATCTCCGCAAATCCTTTACCCAGCGCCGAGCAGTTCGCCAGGTTTCCACCCGGAACAATGATGTGGTGCGGCACCTGCCAGTCCATCTGCTCCAGCATCTCAAACGCCGGAGTCTTCTGCCCCTCCAGCCTGTACGGATTCACCGAATTCAGCAGATACACCGGAGCCCGCGCCACAATCTCCGTCAATACCTTTACGCAGCCGTCGAAGTCCGTCCGCAACTGAACCGTAGTCGACCCATAATCCATCGACTGCGACAGCTTCCCCCACGCAATCTTCCCTTCAGGAATCAGCACCAGCGACCGCAGCCCCGCCCGCGCCGCATAGGCCGCCATCGCAGCACTCGTATTGCCGGTCGACGCGCAAGCCACCCACTGATACCCACCGGCCACGGCAACGCTCAGCGCCGCCGTCATCCCGGTGTCCTTAAAGCTCCCCGTAGGATTCATCCCCTGGTGCTTCGCCAGCAGCCAGTTCATCCCCAGCGCCGCCGCTGCCTTCGGCATCTCGTACAGCGGAGTATTGCCCTCCCGCAGCGTAATCACCTGGTCAGCATCTACAATCGGCAACAAATCCCGGAAGCGCCAAACGCCGCTCTGGTCCACCGAAAGGCTCGATGTCCTACGCTCCTGCCACAGATACTTCAGCGCATTCGGATTCGGCCGGTTCACCGTCTTCGCATCGACGACCGCGCCTTCACTCCACGGATACTCCACCTCAAACAGGTCGCCGCACTCCCGGCAGCGAAAGTTGCTCTGAGCCTCGCTGCCAACAATCCGCAGCCCGCATCCCGTGCATCGTAGCTTATGTGTCAAAACTTAGTTCCTTTCCTCTAGATTACCGTACCCTCCCTCTGCGAATCATCTCGGCAGCGCTTTCGCTGGTGCCTCTCGCGATCCTCCCAGCGCAAGCCCAGTCCCCCCAACCCAAAGTCCTGCACATCGCCGCAGCCTCCGACCTCCAGCCCGTCCTCCCCACCCTGGCCGCCGCCTACGAGCACGCCACGGGTGTCAAGATCATCGCCTCCTTCGGCTCCTCGGCCACCCTCACCGAGCAGATCGAAAACGGCGCCCCCCAGGATCTCTTTCTCTCGGCCGACTTCGTCCACCCCGAAAAACTCATCGCCGACCACCTCGCCGACGGCAAGTCCCCTACCCCCTACGCCCACGGCATCCTCGTTCTCTGGGCCCGCAAAGACTCCCCCGCGCAGCCCATCACGCTCAACTCCCTCCGCGACCCCAAAGTCACCAAGATCGCGATCGCCAACCAGTTCCACGCCCCCTACGGCATGGCCGCCGCCCGCGCGCTCGAAAACCTCAAACTCACCGCCATCATCACTCCCAAACTCGTCGTCGGCGAAAACATCTCCCAGACCGCCCAGTTCGCCGAATCCGGCAACGCCCAGCTAGGCCTCATCTCCCTCACCATCGCCAGCTCCCCGCACTACCGCGACCTCGGCACCTTCGTCCGCATCCCCTCCACCACCTATCCGCCCATCATCCAATGCGGCGTAGTCCTCAAATCCTCCAAAGACCCCGCCGCCGCACACGCCTTTCTTGACTGGCTCACCAGCAAACCCATCCAACCCAACCTCCGCCAATACGGCCTCGACCCCGTCCCCTAAACGCATCACCCACCCCACCACGTAAACTCCTCACCATGGACTCAGCAGCCCTCGGCCTCACGCTCCGCCTGGCCGCCCTCACGACCATCCTCCTGCTGATCCTCGCCACGCCCCTCGCCGCATGGATCTCAGGGTGCATGCTCGCCTCCGCCCACACCCTCCCCCGCAAGCTCACGCAGGCCGCCGTAGCTCTCCCACTCGTCCTTCCCCCCACCGTCCTCGGCTTCTACCTCCTCCTCGCGCTCGGTCCCGCCACCTTCGTCGGACGCACGTTCATCCACCTCCTCGGCCACCCTCTAGCCTTCACCTTCACCGGCCTGGTCATCGGTTCAATGCTCTTCAGCCTCCCCTTCGCCGTCCAGCCCCTCGTCCTCGGCCTGGGCGCGGACCAAACCTGAGCCCGGCACGACCATGGCGCGGACGTGGCTCGCGACGGTGCGGCCCTCGACGATCTTGGCGGCGGCGCGCAGGTCTTCGATGCGGCTGTTGGTGC
>JAZKBC010000163.1:2952-3324 GCA_040388825.1 Acidobacteriota bacterium
GCTTCCAATCCGTCCCCCGCGACCTCACCGAGACCGCCGCCGTCCTCGGCGCGACTCCTTTCCACGTCTTCCGCCGCATCACGCTCCCGCTCGCAAAGTCCTCTTTCCTAACCGCCGCCGTCCTCACCTTCACCCACACCGTTGGCGAGTTCGGTGTCGTCCTCATGCTCGGCGGCGACATCCCCGGCCTCACCCGCACTCTCTCCATCTCCATCTACGACCAGGTGCAGGAAGCTCAGTACGCCGCCGCCAACCGCACCTCGCTGCTCCTCATCGCCTTCGCCTTCCTCACGCTACTCCTCGTCTACGCCCGCCAGCCCAGGAGCACGGACCTTGGCTAAAACCCACCTCGCCCACCACGAACTCGCCGTC
>JAZKBC010000164.1:0-7824 GCA_040388825.1 Acidobacteriota bacterium
GCGGGATGAGAGATGCGAGATGCGAGCGGCAGGGAGATCGTAGGTGGCGTTGATGGCGGCGGAGTGGCGGATGTCAGTGGCCGCTGGGCCGTAGTCGAGGTGAGGGAGAGAGGGGACGGAGACGAATGCGGGGGTGTTGGAGGAGACGGAGGTGTTCCATGCGGAGCCGTCGTCTAGATTTTTCGCGTAGGTGTAGTTGGCGCGGAGTTGCAGGCCCTTTGCGAAGCCATTGTTGAGGTCGTGGCGGAGGTCGACGACGAGGGCGTTGTAGTTGCCTGAGCCTCCGGCAACCCACGAGGTAGTGTTGGCGACTGCGGGATTGGCCTTGATGGGAGCCGCGGGTGCGCTGGGCGTTCCGGAAGCGGGGTAGAAGACGGTGCCGTTTACAAGAGTGTAGGCGGGCTCGTTGAGGTCTTCGCTGAGGAACTGGTGGTAGCTGTGCGATCCGTTGTAACCGACGGTGAGGGTGGTGGCCGGAGCGATCTGCTGCTCGATCTTCAGGGTATAGGAGAACAGCGTGGGGGTGCGGATGCCGGTGTCGACTCCTGAGGGCGAGACGAGGCCGGTGCCGCCGATGGGGTTGGCGACGGTCGTGCTGGAGTAGGAGTAGACGGTGTTGTAGGGGGCAGCCTGGTCGAGGCGATAGTCGAGTGCGTCGAGCAGGGTGTGGTGGAAGCCGGCGGAGGCGGTGATGCTGGTGTGGCCGTTGCCGAGGACGTTCCAGGCGAGGCCGAGGCGGGGCTCGGGGAGGAAGAGGGCGTGGTTGTCGAGGACAGCGTTGGAGAGGCCGGAGGTGGGGTTGGTCGAGATGACGCCGTTGGTGAAGGTGTAAACGCTGGCGCGGTTCTGGGCTTCGCTCCAGCCGGTGGAGGATTCAGTGCGGATGCCGGCGCGGACCTGCAGGCGCGGTGTGATGCGCCAGGTGTCTTCGATGAAGGCGTCGGCGAAAAGGGAGCGCCAGCCTAGCTCGGTGGTCTGCGGAGCGTAGGTGAAGGTCTTGATGGTTCCGGCGAGGAAGGTGGAGAGGGAGGCGAAGGAGGCTTGGCCGTACTGGTCCTGCGCGAGGTTGTCGTTGGACTGGAGGCGCTGCAGCCAGATGCCGCCCTGGATGGTGTGGTGGCCGAGGGTGAAGTAGGCGTGGTCGTCGAAGGTGTAGAGCGTTCGGTTGATGCCGTTGTTGGAGCCGACGTTGGCTCCGGCGGCGGTGATGGAGGAGGCGCCGTTGGAGGCGGTGGAGCCGGAGATGACGACGGCGTAGGTGGGGACTCCGGAGCGGACGCTGGGGGCGAGAGCTTGTTGCGGGCCGGGGACGTAGCCGAAGAAGTAGAAGGTGGAACGCGAGAGGCCGACGCGGGCGATGTTGATGAGGTGCGAGGAGACGATGTGCTGTTCCTGCGCGCTGAGTACCTGCTCGCGGAGGCGTTCGGAGACGTAGGAGTAGGGGTTGGCGGAGGGCGAGGAGGCGGTGGAGTCATCGACGGTGTAGATGGCGTTGAAGGTGTCGTTGGTGGCGATGTTGTAGTCGAAGCGGGTGGTGCCGAAGTCTTCGCGGATGTGCTGCGGAGCGGTGCCGATGTACTCGGCGATGCCGGTGGCGGTGCCGTTCTGGAGGACCTCGGGACCGTTGGCGATGGGCCAGAGATTGAGCAGAGGCTGCACGCTGGCTACGGCTTTGGAGCGCGAGGTGGCGTCGGGGACGAGGGTGACGAGGGACTCGCCGAGGTTCTGGCGGTAGCCTTCGTAGTTGGCGAAGAGGAAGAGCTTGTTCTTACGGAGAGGGCCACCGAGGGATGCGCCGAAGTCGTTGCGCTGGAACTCGGGGATGCGGGCGCCGTCGAAGTAGTTGCGGGCGTCGAAGTAGCTGTTGCGGAGGAACTCGTACGCGGAACCGTGGATCTGATTGGTGCCGCCGGTGGTGACGATGGAGATCTGCGCGCCGTCGCGCTTGCCGTAGGAGGCGGAGTAGGTGTCGGTGACGACGTTGAACTCGCGGATGCCGTCGATGCCGAGGAGCTGGCCGGAGGCGCCGCCGGGGGTGGTGTTGATGAGCGAAGCGCCGGTGTACTCGATGCCGTTGAGGAGGAAGAGATTGTCCTGAGGGCGACGGCCAGAGACGGAGAACATGCTGCCGACCGACGAGTTGGAGGTGCCGGTGCCTCCGGAGCGCTGGTTGGTGTAGTTGACGGCGCCGGGGTTGAGGAGGATGAGCTGGTCGTAGGAGCGGCCGTTGAGGGGGAGCTGCTTGACCTGGCGGGAGTTGACGAGGCCGGAGGTGGGCTCGGTGGAGGTGTTGACGGCGGGAGGGGTGTCTTCGACGGTGACGGATTCGGAGCCGGCGACCTTGAGCGGGATGTTGAGGTTGAAGGACTGGCCGATGGTGAGGGTGATGTCCGTGCGCTTGTAGTCGGCAAAACCGGTGGAAGTGACGGTGACGGTGTAGCGGCCGACGGGGACCGAAGGCGCGGTGAAGGAGCCATCAGCGGAGGTGAGGATGGAGCGCTGGGCGCCGGTGTCATCGTTGTGGATAAGGACGCGAGCGCCGGGGATGGCTGCGTTGGTGGTGTCGGTGATCGTGCCGGTGATGTCGGCGTTGACGACCTGGGCTCGGAGGTTGAAGGAGGCTGCAAGGAAGAGAATGAGGGTGAAGAGGCGAAGGCGTGACATAGGACTCCTGAAAAGGTGTGTAGGGGCGCGCTTGCGCGTGAGTATGCGCAGAGTCGCTTTGGTTTTGGGGGAACGAGGGTGTGGCTGGTTCTCGCGCGGAGCTAGAGGTGGACTAGCGGCGAGAACAACAGCTTGTTTGTTTGGTGGTGGAATCTGTAGCGAGCGGGCAGCCGGGTTGTCCGTGACGGCGCATGTTGCGCACGCTCATGAAGAGAACGGAGATGGCCAGGGTGATGGCGAGAATGATGAGGGCGATCGTCACTGGGCTGCTCCGTGATAAGCGAAGAAGACCATGCCGAGCGTGATGAGGGCGATGAAGATCTCGCCGAGGACGCCGACGAGGATGGGACGCCAGCCCTGGTTAACGAGGTCTTTGAGCTGGGTGCGAAGGCCTACGCCGGCGAAGGCGGGCAGAAACGCCCACTTGCTGAGGTTGCCGAGCGAGTTGAGCTGCGGCTGCGTGAAGAAGCCTGCCGTGGCGAGGATGGAGATGGCAACGAAGCCGAGGATGAACTTGGGGAACTTCTGCCAGAGGAAGAGTGCCTTGTTTTCGACGCGGTGCGCTTTACCCTGCGACGCCCAGTAGACGGCGTAGCCGAGGACGACGAAGCCGATGAAGGCGGAACGCGCGGTCTTGGAGAGGATGGCGAACTGGCCGGCTTTCTCGCCGTAGATGGCTCCGGTGACGGTGGCCTCGGCGGTGTTGTCGACGGCAAGGCCGGTCCAGATGCCGTAGGACTGCTGACCCATGTGGAGCGCGTGGCCGATGGCGGGGAAGGTGAAGAGCGCGAGTGCGCCGAGAGTGAGGATGGCGGCGATGGCGGTAGAAGTGTCCTCTTCGTCGGGCTCGATGGCGCCCTGGGCGGCCATGATGGCGGTGACGCCGCAGATGGAGGAGCCGATGGCGAGCAGGCTGGTGAGCTTGGGTGGGAGCTTGAAGAGCTTGCCGAGCAGGGTCATGACCGAGAGCGAGAGGATGAGCTCGATGAAGACGAGGAGCAGTGACATGCCGCCGATGTGGAGGACGTCTTTGAGGACAAACTTGGCGGCGACCAGGACGATGCCGAGCTTGAGCCAGAGCTCGTAGGTGGCGATGCCGGGGCGGAAGACCTGGGGGATAACGAAGAAGTTGGAGAGGACGAGGCCGAGGATGATGGCCCAGAGGACGTACTCGATGTGGGGAAAGCGGGGAATGATGCTGCCGAGGGATTCGAGGCCCTTGCCGGCGATGCCGATGGCGAAGAGGAGGGCGGTGCCAGGAAGAAGCGTGAAGAGACGCTGGGCTCGCGTGGAGCGCTCGGTGGCGGGCTGCGGGATGGAACTCGTGGCTACGATGTCAGTCGTTGTTCGTTCAGGGTTGGCAGGCAAACGCTCCCTGCAATGATTGCAGAAGTCGCTTTCGGTCAAAAAGATAGAAGGAAAAACAGGAGTCATGCCAGCCGGTGTGGTGGCATGATGTTTTCGGGCCGCGTGCGCTACCAGCCGATGCGAGGCAGGATATTGAAGCGGATAAGGATCGCGAGGGAGAGCGCGATGGCGATCGCGGCTACGTCTGCATTGAAGAAGAGCCGGGCCTGTTCGATGGCTTTGGCGGGCTGAATGCGGGGGGACATGAGAACTCCTGTCAGAGGTGAAACGGAACTTGTGAGGGGGAAGCGGGCTCAGAATGCAGAAAACCCACGCTGCCAGAGGGCTGTGCGTGGGTTGGTGAGCTTCAAGGGCGAAAACTTGTTGTTTCGCTAGAGCCTACAAACACCGGCGCAACAGCGCGGCATGCAACAACACATGCAACAGAAGGCGGCGGTGGAGGTGTGCTTCATCATGTAAGAGACTATCGGCGGTTGGGGCTGGTGTCAATAGGGCTAAAGGCAGGGAGTAGGGAATAGGAAGTAGGGAGTAGCTTTTGGGCTACTCCCTACTCCCTGTTCTCTTACTTCGTTAGGGTGAACTTGTTGCGGATGTAGGTGGCGTGGACGGGAGTCATGTCGGCTTCCATAAGATTGCCGTCGGGGTCGGTGTACACGTCAGCCTGGCCGACGTGGTAGTGAAGGATGAAGTGCTTGAGGGTGATGGGTTTGCCGTCGAGTGTGCCTTGAGGTGAGGTGGTGTCGGCCTGCAGGATGATGTAGTCGGCGTCGTTGTTGGCTGCGGGGCCGCGGTCGGGGCTGGAGGGGACGATCAAGAGGTAGGTGTTGTCGGCGTGGGGGTGCGCGGCGGCGGTGGTGAGCAGAATCTGGATGGAGCTGGGGTCGAAGTCGGGGGCGACGAGGAAGTCGGGCTTGGGGAGACCGAGGGTACGGGAGCCTTGCTGGACTCCAGCCTGGAGACGGCTGATGTTGATGTTGGCACGGGCCTTATCGGGCGACATCGAGGTCATGGTCTGGGTGGCCGAGTCGCGGGTGTAGCCGGAGAGAAAGTTGCCGTTGTCGTCGACGTTGTACTCGAAAGAGAACTGGGCTTCCGCGGTACGTCCGGCGCCGCCGCTCACTTTGGTGGGATCGGTGCCGGGGAGGGCGTCGCTGGAGAGGCGGTACTCGAAGCGGGAGTGGACCTTATAGCCGGACTTGGTCTTTTCGATGGTGTATGTAGCTTTGCCGACGGGCTTGCCGCTCTGGCCGACGAGAGTGAAGTCGTTTGACGGGGAGGAGGCGAGGCCGGCGGTGGCGATGGAGGCAAAGGCGAGGGCGAAGGCGGCGGAGCGGAGATTCATGACGTGGGTCCTCGAAGGTTGGCTTCGGAAGCGATGATACGGGAGAGTCGGTAAGACAGCCAAGAAGAGTTGTCTGTAGACTTTGGGCGGAGGATTGTGATGCGCTTTGGCGGAGTGGTGGCGGTGGTGCTGGTGGGTGCGGGTGTAGCGATGGGGCAAGGCGATCCGTCGCGGGCGTTCGATGCAGCGACGGCAGCGGTGAGGAAGCCGGGTACGGTGGTTCGGGTGGACCTGATTGGGGACTCGACGCAAACCAACAATGCGGGGTATGGGCGCGGATTCTGCGCGAACCTGACGGCGAAGGTGGACTGCGTGAATATGGCTCGGGGAGGAGCGAGCACAAAGACGTTTCGGGAGATGGGGTTGTGGGATAAATCGCTGGCGACCAAGCCGGACTACATGGTGATCCAGTTTGGGCACAACGATTCGGTGGATCCGAAAAATCCGCTGCCGCGTCAGGTTCCGCTGGCGGATTATGCCGAGAACCTGCGGCGGTTTGTGAAGGAAGCGCGAGCGGCGGGGGTTGAGCCGGTGCTGGTGACTCCGTTGACGCGGAGGTACTTTGGCGCCGATGGAAAGATTCACTCGGACCTGACGCCTTACTGCGACGCGATGCGCGGCGTGGCGAAGGAGTTGAGCGTTCCGCTGATCGAGCTGCAGGGCGAAAGCATTTTGTATCTCGACAAGGTTGGCGAAGCGGAGGGAAACAGGCTTTCGATTACGAAGAAGGATGCGACCGGGAAGACGATCTTCGACAAGACGCATTTGAACTGGGCAGGAAGCTATGTGTTTGGGCGGATGGTGGCGGTGGGCCTGGGGAGGGCCGAGGTAAAGATGGAGAAGTTTGTGCGCGATGATGCGGCCGAGCTTCCGGATGAAGGCGTGAAGGCGATGAAGATCATTCGCGGAGGGCCGGTGAAGATTGTGCTCACGGGCGACTCGACTGTGGCGACCGAGGGTGGATGGGGGCCGGGGTTCTGCGCGGTGATGACGAAGAATGTCACGTGCATCGACGACGCGAAGAATGGCCGGAGCACGAAAAGCTATATCGATGAAGGGCTGTGGAAGAAGGCGATCGCGGAGAAGGGCGACTACTACTTCATGCAATTCGGGCACAACGATCAGAAGCCGAACCCGGCTGTGCATACCGACCCGGAGACGACGTACGCGACCAACCTGAAGATGTTTATCCGCGAGGTGAAGGCGATGGGAGCGGTGCCGGTGGTGGTGAGCCCGCTATCGCGACGGACGTTTGTCGATGGCAAGCCTTCGAATCCGGAGCTGAAGCTGTATGCGGCCGCGGCGCGGAGGGTGGCCGAGGAAGAAGATGTGACGTTTATCGATCTGCTGTCGATGAGCGAGCACCTGCTGGGCACGATGACGCAGGAGCAGGCGGATGGATTCAACGCTACCGGGCATGCGGACGCGCGAGCGGAGAGTGGGAAGGCGCAGATCGATCGCACGCACCTGAATCCCAAGGGGCAAGCGGTGTTTGGACGGATGGTGGCCGATGCGGTTGTGCGGACGGCGGTGGAGTTGGGGCCGGATGTGGTGGGGGAAGCGGCGAAGTAAGTTGTTAGTTCTTAGCTGTTAGTAATTTCGCTCGGGCACCCGGATGCTGGCAGGTGCCGGAGCGACGGTTATTTGGCGGAGTCTTTGGTGTGGGGGTGTTTGCCCAGCTGGCTCGAGCTGGTCTCTTTCATGTCGACACCAAACTTGCCGGCGGCTTTCTTGATACGGCCGAAGGCTTGCTTGCGGTCGCTGTCGGAGACGTCCTTGACCTGGTCGAAGCGAGCGATGGCATTGCGGACGTGCGAGGCGTTGTTGAGGGGCTCCTTGCGCTGTTCGGGGAAGGCGTAGGCGGAGTCGCTCATGCGGTTACGCTCCGCGGCATTGAGCTCGTGCGAGGATTTGGATTTTTTCGTTGCGGCCATGGCGTGTTGCTCCCGTTGTGACATGGCGGCAGGCAGAACGGCCGCCTCGTAAATTCGATGGCGGCCGTTTGCGGGATGTTGGCTGAGGTGGGTTCTAGCCGGGGAAGGACTTCTGGACGTCGGCGAGATATTGGTCGAGATTGGCCGTGAGGCCGATGACGTGGTGCATGAGGAAGCGGTAGAGAGGCGGGCGGATAAAGCCGGCTTCGGTGATGGTGAGGGTGGTGGTGTTGGCCTTGGGGCCAGCGGAGAGCTCATAGATCCAGGAGCCGCCGTAGGCTGCGCCGGGGACGTCGAGGGAGACCTCGCGCTTGTTGGGTGGGTCGCTGGCGACGGCGAGGAACTTCATGGTCTGGCCATGGCCGAGGTCTTCGACCCAGCGCTGCTGGCCACCCGCCGTAGGAGCGAGCATATTGACGGACTTCACGTTATGACGCCAGGAAGCTCCGTTGGCTGGAGCGGCGATGAGCGCGTAGACCTTGTCGGGGTTCGATCGGCTGACGCTGATCGACATCT
>JAZKBC010000164.1:7834-8300 GCA_040388825.1 Acidobacteriota bacterium
CGTAGGCGATGGCGGCGACGAGCGCGACGATAAATACGAGGGCGTAAAGGATGCGGCGAAAAGTCTTCATGAAACTCCAGAAGCAGAAGCTTGCAGGGATGCGAAAAGCCTACTTGAATGCGCGCTGGAAGGGAAGCGCCGCGAACGTTGTGGAAGTTACGGTTGGATGAAGATGCCGGCGTTGGTGATGATCAAGGCGTAGCGGAGGCGGGTGGAAAGTGCGTGGCGTGGGCGTACATTTTGACGTCGTGCGGCCAGGCTTTGTGAGAAGCGAAGTGCGTTGCGCTGTGCCGCTGGTGAAATTGCGCAGGCTGGCCTAATGGGCTGCGGGTGTGGCGACCCTTGCGCTTGTAACCCTCGTATCTCCCGTAGATTTCCGAGATGCGGTGGCCGGCCGCGGTCATCGCCACCGTCAGTTCGCCGTTCCAGTTCAATCGGCCGAGTTCGGTCGCTAAGCGAGGATCGA
>JAZKBC010000165.1:0-10692 GCA_040388825.1 Acidobacteriota bacterium
GGGCGTAGTTCCAGGGGGTGGTGGGGAAGACTTGCCAGTCGGCGGTGAGGTGCTGGTCGCGGAGCTTGACCCAGCTTTCTCCGATGGGGAGAGAGAAGACCAGAGGGCCGCGTTCGACCGAGACGGAGTTGTTGAAGCCGGGGACGAGGATAGGGGTTTGAGGGAAGGTGATGTCGATGGTGTCGCCTTTGGTCCACGTGCGGTGGAGACGGGCGAAGGTGGCGGAGGTGGGTTTCGGCTGGGGGAGACCGTTGATGCGGAGCTCGGCGTTGGTGGCCCAGGAGGGGATGCGGAGATGGAGAGGGAAGGCGATGGGGTGGGCTGGATTGACGGTGAGGCGGATGGTGTTGCGGAAAGGGTAGTCGGAGGTTTGAATGCACTCGACTGAGGTGTTGCGGATTTTGGTGTGGACGGTGCAGGGAGCGTAGGCGATGGCGGCGAGGCCTTCGGAGGCGCCGGTGACCGCGTCGGCGGGAATCTGCATGAAGAGGCTGGAGGTGAACTTGGGCCAGCCCTGGTGGTAGTTGGCGGTGCAGCAGCCGAAGTGGGGAGCGAGGCCGTAGAGGTTGGACTCGGGGCCGTCGGTGGTCCAGGGCTTTTTGTGGAGCGAGCACTCGACCTGGTTGGGCTCCTGGTTGTATTGGTGGGCCCACATGTCGGGCGAGAACGCACCGGGGAGGGCGTTGAAGGCGAGGCGTTCGAGGCGGTCGGCGAGGGTGGGATCTCCGAGGATGGCGATGGACTGCTCGAGCGAGAACATGGCTTCGACGACGGTGCAGAGCTCGGAGCCTTGCGAGGGGTTGCGGCCGGCGAGGTGCTCGTCGCAGGAGAACATGCCGTTGGGAAGGCCGTGATAGCGGTCGAGTGCGGCGAGCATGGTGTAGATACCGGCGCGGTCTTCGGGGACTCCGGAGACGAGGGACCAGACGGGCGCTGCCTTGATGGCCTGACCGTTGTTGACGCCGTGAGTGGAGAGAGAGAAGTCGCCCTTGGTGGTCTTGTCGGTGGCCTTGATGAGCTCGCGAGTGACGGGCTCGGTGGTGGTGAAGCGGGCGAACTGCTGCTGCCAGTCCCAGCCCTGCTGGTGGAGGAGGCGGACGAGCTGGAGGAGCGATGGGTCGGGCTGGCGCTGGTAGAGCCAGAGGACGGAGAGAGCGTTGTCCTGCCAGCGAAATTTGCCCCAGTCCTGCAAGGGGCGGGAGGGGAGCTCCTGAAGCTGGTGGGCGAAGTAGCGGGTCATGAGCGGGAGGACGCGGGGGTCGGCGGTGGCTTCGTGGTATTGGGTGAGGGCCTTGAGCATGACCATGCGGGGCCACCAGTCGTTGTTGCTGGCGGGGCCGATCATGCCGTTGGGTTGCTGGTGGGTGAGGGTCCAGTCGATGAAGGGCTGGGCGATGGATTTGAGTTTGGGGTCGTTGAGCTGCCAGGCGAGGGGGATGAGGCCGTCTAGGTAGTAAGGGCCGCGCTCCCAGGATTCTCCGGTGCCGCCGAGCCAGCCACTGTTGGGGCCGACGTCAGGCCAGGTTTCGCCGAGATGGCCAGAGAGGCCGGAGGCTTGAATCTGCATCTGGCGGAGGAGCCAGCCAGTGGGGCGGATGGCGCCGAGGGGAAGTGGACGGAGGGCCGAGGGAGTGACGGTTGCGGCCGTGGCGGGGCGCGGAAGATTGAGGGCGGCGGCGGCGAGGGCGGATTGCTGGAGGAAGCGGCGGCGGGTGGTGGAGGGCATAGGGGTCGGAGTGTAGACAGTAGAGTGTAGAGCGTAGAGGGGACAGGTGGCGTGGTTAAAGACGACGACGTTCGCGGTGCTGTGATGGGGGCATGATATCGTGGCGGGACAGAGCGTGAAAGCGGTTACGAAGATTTTGATGGAGCAGGTGAGAGATGGTTGGATTACGGTTGGGTGCGGGTGTTGCGGCGGCGGTGGTATTGGCGGGTTCGATGGCGGCGTGGGGTCAGGAAAAGGGCTCGGTGAAAGAGCATGTGCTGGGAGAGCAGATCAAGCGGCTGCCGAAGCACTTTGCGGATGGATCGGACCTGCCGAACGGTTGGCGGATTACACCGGCGGGCAAAGCGGTGGGCGAGATGAACGACCTGGTGATGAACATGGTCGCGTCTCCGGATGGGAAGGTGCTGATCTCGCTGAATTGCGGGTTTCTGCCGGCGGCGCTGGATGTGTTCGACGCAGTGACGTACAAGAAGGTGCAGCATATTGAGTTGACGGCTGGTTGGCTGGGCATGGCGTGGTCGGCGGATGGGAAGACGCTTTATGTTTCGGGCGGGAATGCTTCGGGAAACAAGAGCAAGCGGGATCCAGTGTCGGCGGTGTATGAGTTCAGCTATGCGAAGGGCCGGTTGAGTGAGCAGCCGACGGGGCGGCTGGTGGAGACGGTGAGCCCCGAGGATGTGTGGTGGTCGGGTGTGGCTTACCTGCCGAGCAAGCATCTGGTGTATGCGGCGAATCGCGGGACGGGGACGGGGCCGAGCGATGTGGTGGTGTTCGACGCGAAGACGCGGAAGGTGGTGACGCGGATTGGGGTGGAGACGACTCCTTACGATGTGCTGCTGACGAAGGATGGGAAGACGCTGTTTGTGTCGAACTGGTCGAGCGAGTCGGTGAGTGTGATCGATACGGCGACGAACGAGGTGGTGCGGCGGCTGAAGGTGGGGTCGAACCCGAATGCGATGGCGCAGAGTGCGGATGGACGGGTGTTTGTGGCGTGTTCGAACGACAACACGGTGTGGGTGATCGATGCGAAGAAGATGGAGGTGATGGAGCGGCTGTCGACGACGCAGACACCGCTGGCGCCGGAGGGATCGACTCCGGATGCGCTGGCCGTGGACGATGCGCGGAAGCTGCTGTACATCGCGAATGCGGATAACAACTCGATTGCGGTGGCGCATATTGAGAACCGGATGCACAGCACGGTGGTGGGATTTATACCGTCGGGGTGGTATCCGTCGGCGCTGCTGCTGACCGAGCACAACACGAAGTTGTTTATTGGTAATGGGAAGGGGGAAGAAGGGCATCCTGATCCGAATGGGCCGCACTTTGGCAAGGATAGCGACAAGACACTGCAGGTGAGCAGCCTGGAAGTGCTTCCGGTTGCGGATTTGAAGATGCGGCTTCCGGCGTGGACCAAGCAGGTGGCGGCGAATACGCCGTACCATGACTCGCTGCTGTCAGAGGCGAGGGAGCCGGTGGGGGCGAGTGTGATTCCGCAGGAGGTGGGCAAGGGGTCGCCGATTGAGCATGTGATCTACATCATCAAAGAGAACCGGACGTACGACCAGGAGTTTGGGGATATCGCGAAGGCCAATGGCGATCCGAAGCTGACGCTGTTTGGCGAGAAGGTGACGCCGAATCAGCATGCGCTGGCGAATGAGTATGTGGTGCTCGACAATTTGTATTGCGACGGCGAAGTGAGCGTGGATGGGCACTCGTGGTCGAACTCGGCTTATGCTACGGACTTCAACGAGAAGCAGTGGCCGGCGATGTATGGAGGCCACAGCCAGGCTTCGTACAGCGTGAGGGCGATGGTGCCTTCGGCGGGGCACTTGTGGGATCTGGCGCGGACCAAGGGGCTGACTTATCGCTCGTATGGAGAGAATGCGGCGCGTGCGAGCAATGGCGGCGCGATGGAAGCGGCGCCGGGTGGAGAAGGCCTGGTGGGGCACGTGTCTCCGGATTATGGACGCGGGCTGGTGCTGCGCGATATGGAACGGGTGGCCATCTTTCTGAAGGAGTTCAAGCAGTATGAAGCGAACTTCGACAGCCCGGATGCGGAGAAGCGGCTGCCGAACTACATTGTGATGAGCATGCCGGAGGACCACACGCAGGCGACTCGGCCGGGGGCATTTACACCGCAGGCGATGGTGGCCGATAACGATCACGCAATTGGCGAGCTGGTGGACGCGGTGAGCCATAGCAAGTACTGGGCGAAGACGGCGATCTTCATCATTGAAGACGATGCGCAGGATGGCGCGGATCATGTGGATGGGCGGAGGACCGTGGGGTTGGTGATCAGTCCGTATGTGAAGCGGGGAATTGTGGACAGCACGCTGTATTCGACCAGCTCGATGATTCGGTCGATGGAACTGCTGCTGGGGCTTCCGCCGATGAGCCAGTACGATTCGTCTGCGATGCCGCTGTATAACTCGTTCGGGACAGAGGCGGTGGTGACGCCGTTCAACGTGATCGCGCCGAAGATCGATGTGAATGCGAAGAACTCGAAGAAGAGTTATGGGGCGGATGAGAGCAGCAAGATGGATCTGCGGGATGTTGACCGGGCTCCGATGCAGGCCATGAATGTGATTCTGTGGAAGAGCATCAAGGGCGCGGATTCGGTGATGCCGCCGCCGGTGCATCGGTTCCGGCCGCTGGTGGATGTGAGTGAGTCGGGGAAGAAGAAAAAGGATGATGATGACTGAGGCGATGGGCTCAGCGTGATTTCAGGTTGTCGAGGAGGGAGATGACGCTGGGGGAGGACCAGTCGGCGGCGGCGGTGTGTTTGGCGACGAGCTGGCCGTCTTTGGCGTAGATGAAGGTGGAGGGGAACTGGTGGAGATGCATGGAGTCGGGGATGTCGTCGCCGCGGGCAACACGGCGGTGATCAAGCGATTCGTGCGGAGGTGGATTTCTTGCGAGCTGGAACCTTTGTCGCAGCGGTCTTGCGTTTTGGGCGACGGGGTTGGACAGAGAGACGGAGGCCGACGCAGTTAAGCACAGAGGACAACGTGCTGAGCGTGGGATTTCCTTGTTCGGAGAATGAGCGGTAGAGGGATTCGCGCTGGAGGCCGGTTGTTTCAGCTACGCGCGACATTTGTTGCGCCTGAGCTACATTGCGCATCGCAACGAGAAAGGCCTCGTCGGATTCTTCGAGCGCGGCGTCAAGATAAGCCGCCGCCTGAGCGGGATTGGAGAGCTTTTTGAGGAGGTAATCGCGATAGGGGCTAGTCTTGATCATGATTTTTCCAAAATTGCCTGGCTGCCTTGATATCGGCGGGTTGCGTAGACTTGTTGCCTCCGCCGAGGAGATGGACTTGTGTGTCCCGAACGGCGAGGTAGACGCGATGGCCTGGGCCGAAGGGAATTCGAAGTTCGATAACGCCTCCAGCGACCGATTTGTGATCGCCGAAGTTGCCTTCCATGAGGCGATCGATGCGTAGCATGATGCGGGCCGCAGTGGCGAGGTCAAGGCTGTCCAGCCACTCCTCGAAGGGGACGTGGCCGTCAGGCTTGTGACAGGACAGGATTTCGTACGAAGCTGTTTCCATCAAGCTCAACCGGAGACTGTCGTGTGATCTTTATACCACACCGCAGCCTCCGGCGCTTCAGGCGCCGAGGGCAAGGTCGATGAGGGTTTTCTCTTCGAGCTCGTGGGCTTTCGCACTGCCGGTGGCGGGGCTGGCGGAGGCGGTGCGGGTGACCTTGAGGATGGGGCGGACTACGCCGGTGGAGCTGGTGGTGAGACGGCGGAGGCGGGGGCGGACGAAGAAGAGCGGGCCCATGTTGGCGGGCTCTTCCTGGACCCAGACGATCTCCGGGGCGTTGGGGTGTTGATTGAGCGCGGCGTTGATTTCGGTTTCAGGCCAGGGGTAGAGCTGCTCGATGAAGATGATGGCGACTTTGGGATCGTGGCCGGCAGCGATGCGTTTGGCGCGCTCGATGCGGAGATTGTGACCGATCTTGCCGGAGCAGAGGAGGATGCGGCTGGGGTTCTCGACGGAGGTGTCGGCGAGGACGTTCTGGAAGGTGCCGGTGGTGAAGTCGGCGATGGGGCTCATCGCGTCGGCGTTGCGGAGCATGGACTTGGGCGTGAAGACGACGAGCGGCTTGCGCCACTGGCGGAGGGCCTGGCGGCGGAGGAGGTGGAAGTACTGCGCGGCGGTGGAAGGCTGCGCGATCTGGATGTTTTCCTGCGCGGCGAGTTGGAGGTAACGCTCAATGCGCGCGGAGGAGTGCTCGGGGCCCTGGCCTTCGTAGCCGTGGGGGAGGAGCATGACGAGGCCGGAGAGCAGGCCCCACTTGGCTTCGCCGGCGGCGAGGAACTGGTCGATGATGATCTGCGCGCCGTTGGCGAAGTCGCCGAACTGGGCTTCCCAAAGGACGAGGGCTTCGGGGTAGTCGCGGGAGAAGCCGTACTCAAAGCCGAGGCAGGCGGCTTCGGAGAGAAGCGAGTTGTAGACCTGCCACTGGCCTTGCGTTGGGGAGATGGCCCAGAGCGGGGAGAAGCGCTCTTCGGTCTGGGTGTCGATGAGCATGGAGTGGCGCTGGTTGAAGGTGCCGCGCTGGGAGTCCTGGCCGGTGAGTCGGACGGGCGTGCCGGACTTGAGGAGCGACGCGTAGGCCAACAGCTCGGCCATGCCGTAGTCGAGGGGCTTGCGGCCGTTACCCATTTCAACGCGTTGCTCGTAGAGCTTGGCGACCTTGGGGTGGATGTGGAAGCCTTCGGGGGCTGTAGTAATGGCGGTGGTGAGTGAGGAAAGTTCGGCGGCGTCGACGCTGGTGGAGGGGTTGTCGTCGGGGCGGAGCTTGCCGCCGTAGAAGGGCTTCCAGTAGTCGGGAAGCTGGTGCATCTTGGACTTCTTGGTCGACTGGGTCGCGGCTTTCTGGTCCGCGAGGAATTGCTGCTGGATGGCGGTGACTTCGGCCGCGGGATCGACTCCGATGCGCTCGGCGTAGATCTTGTAGAGCGCGGGGTGGTCTTTGATGATGGCGTAACGGAGTGGCTGGGTGACGGTGGGGTCGTCGACTTCGGAGTGGCCGTGGCGGCGGTAGCCGATGAGATCGATGACGACGTCGGAGGCGAAGGTGGCGCGGTAGTCGGCGGCGAGAATGGCGATGCGGGCGACGGCGTCGGGGTCTTCGGCGTTGACGTGGAAGATGGGGATGGGGAGGCGCTTGGCGAGATCGGAGGCGAAGCGGGAGGAGTTGGACTCGATGGGGAGAGCGGTGAAGCCGAGGAGATTGTTGGTGATGACCTGCAGGGCGCCGCCGACGTTGTAGCCGTGCAGCGATGCGAGGTTGAGGGTCTCGGCGGTGATGCCTTGGCCGGCGAAAGCGGCGTCGCCGTGAATGATGATGGGGAGGACTTCGCGCTTGCCTGCGGCCGTGTCGGCGTCGCCGTTCTGGGTTGCGATGCGCTGCTGATAAGCGCGGGTGCGGCCCATGACGACGGGGTTGACGGCTTCGAGGTGCGAGGGGTTGGAGGCGAGGTGAAGGTCGACGACTTTGCCGGTGGGCGTGGTGAGGGTTCCGGTGGCGCCCATGTGGTACTTGACGTCTCCGCCGCCCATGGTGGAGCGGGGATCGACGTCTTCGAACTTGTTGAAGATTTCGAAGGAGGAGCGGCCGATGGAGTTGACCATGACGTTGAGGCGTCCGCGGTGGGCCATGGCGATGAGGCCGCGGTTGACTCCGGATTCGGCGGCGGTGGAGAAGACCTGGTCTAAAAACGGAATGAGGACGGTGAGGCCTTCGAGGGAGAAACGCTTCGTGCCGAGGTAGCGCTGCTGGATGACCTGCTCGAAGAGGTCGGCCTTAATGAGGTTGGTGAGGATGCGCTGCTGGGTCGCGGCGTCGAGGGGGGCGGGGGATTCGAGGCGCTGCTGGATCCAGGCTCGCTTTTCGGGCGAGGGGATGTGCATGAACTCGGCGCCGATGGAGGAGCAGTAGATGGCGCGGGCTGCTGCGGCGTCTTCGTTGTCGGGGGCGTTGGTGGGGAAGGGTTCGGCGGGAAGGAACTGGCCGAGGGGATCGAGGTTGGCCTGGAGGTAGCCCCAGCGGCGGAAGATGTCGAAGGTAGCCTCGCGGATTGAGCTGGAGGCTTCGCTGGCGGCGTTTGGCTTGGGGGCGGACGGAGTGGAGGTGGTAGCCATCACTTTAATATGCTATGCCGCGAACCATGCGATTGTCGCACAAAGGGTTCGGTAATCGGGCTGGGAGTTCGATGCTGTGGACGGGCGGGCGATGCGGGGTGGACGAGGAGTGGGGGGTAGGATGGGTGGGCTGGATCGGTGAGGGGTTTGCGGGTGTCCATCGCGATGCCCGGAAACGTGAAAGGTAAGGTGGGCGATGAAGGGACTTTTGGGGTTGGTGGGGTTGGCGCTGGTTGCGGGTGGCTGGGGGACGATGCTGGCGCAGAAGTCACCAAGCTATGCGGTGACGTGGGATTCGCTGGGGAAGGACCATCGGGACTCGATGCCGATTGGCAATGGCGATGTGGGAGCGAATGTGTGGACGGAGGCGAATGGGGATCTTGTGCTGCTGATCGCGAAGACGGATGCGTGGTCGGAGAATGGGCAGCTAGTGAAGGTGGGACAGGTGCGGGTGCGGATGTCGCCGAGCCCGTGGGTGGGGGGGAAGGGGTTTCGGCAGACGCTGGATGTGCGGCGAGGGGTGGTGGAGATTGCAGCTGAGAGTGGAGCCTGGATGCGGGTGTGGGTGGATGCGAACCGGGCGGTGATTCATGTGGAGTACAAGAGTCCGGTGGCCGTGAAGGCGGAAGCGCGGGTGGAGTTGTGGAGGACAGAGAAGCGGGAGACTGCGGCGAACAGCTATGAGGCGAAGACGGCGCTGCGGGAGATCAATCGGAGCGACGGGGTGATTGATTTTGATCCGGATGTGGTGCTGGCAGCGGGAGCGCATGAGATTGGCTGGGCGCATGAAAATTTGCGCAGTGTGTATCCGATGGCCTTCGAGGATCAACACCTGGGGGCGTTGCTGGGGAAGTATCCGGACCCGCTGCTGCATCGGGTTTTTGGAGCGGTGGTGACGGGGCCGAAGATGGTGAGCGTGGATGACCACACGCTGGGGTCCATGCGGGCGATGACGGCGGGACGGATGGATGTGGTGGTGTTGGGAGAGCATCCTGTGGAACTGGCCCGGTGGAAACGCGACGCGGATGCGCTGGCGGCGAAGATTGAGGCGGTTCCGGTGGAGAGGGCGTGGATGGAGCATGAGCTGTGGTGGAGGAAGTTCTGGGAGCGGAGCTGGATTGATGTGTCGGGTGGGAAGGATGCCGACGCGGTGACGCAAGGGTATGCGATGCAGCGATGGATGGTGGGAGCCGCGGGACGCGGAGCGCAGGCGATGAAGTTCAACGGGTCGATCTTTACGGTGGGGGATATTGCTACGGATGGCAAGGGGGCAGTGAGTGATCTCGCGAGCGGGCCGCTGGATGCGGATTTTCGGAAGTGGGGGAGCAACTACTGGTTCCAGAATGAGCGGCATCTTTACTGGCCGATGATTGCGGCGGGAGATGCGGATTTGCTGCAGCCGTTCTTTGCGATGTATCGCGGAGACCTGCGCCTGGAGGAGGATGTCACGCGGATTTATTCCAAGCATGGCGGGGCGCGGTTTCCGGAGACGATGTACTTCTGGGGGACGCCGAACAATGTGGACTTTGGATGGGGGAATCCGGATATGGCGATGACCAATGGCTTTATACGGAACCACATCAACGGCGGGTTGGAAGTATCGATGATGATGATGGACGAGTATGGGCAGACGGAGGATGCGAAGTTTGCGCGCGAGACAATGCTGCCGGTGGCGGAGGCGGTGGTGACCTACTTCGATGAGCATTGGAAGCGGGTGAAGGGAAAGATTTTGATGGAGGATTCGCAGTCGCTGGAGACGGACCGGCCGAGTGTGAATCCGGCGCCCGACGTGGCGGGGCTGCGCGCGTTGCTGCCGCGGCTGCTGGGGCTTCCGGTGGGGTTGACGACGACAGAGGAGCGGGTGCAGTGGAAGCGGATGCTGGCGGAGGTCCCGGAGCTGCCGCGAGGGCGAACGAATAAGGCGGGGGTGCATCCGGAGCCGGAGACGGAGGCGGATGCGAAGGGCAAAGAGATTTTGTGGACGGCGGAGCGGTGGACTCCGATGAGCGATGGAAAGCCGGGGAACAGCGAGAATCCTGAGCTGTATGCGGTGTTTCCCTACCGGCTGTTTGGGGTGGGGATGCCGGAGCTGCAACTGGCGCGGGATACGTTTGCGGCGCGGCGGTTCAAGGCAATGACCTGCTGGACGCAGGACGGTATCGACGCGGCGGACCTGGGGATGGCGGATGAGGCGCGGCGGCAAGTTGTGGCGAACTTTACGACGTATGGAGTGGAACGGTTTGGCTGGTTCTGGGCGAAGGGCCACGACTGGGAGCCGGATATGGACAATGGCGGCGCTGGCATGATGACGCTGCAGTCGATGCTGCTGCAGACGAGGGGGAGACAAGATGCTGTTGTTCCCGGCGTGGCCGAAGGAGTGGGCGGTGGACTTCAAGCTGCATGGACCGCGCAACACGATAGTGGAGGGGAGATATGCGGCGGGAAAAGTGGAGCGGCTACGAGTGACGCCGGCTAGTCGAGCTAAGGATGTTGTGGTGATGATGCCGCAGTAGGAGTTAGGACGCTTTCGAAAGTGTATGGATGAGCGGCATGGGGCTAGAGGGGGCGATGTAGACTCATCTCACTTTGCTGAACGTCTTTCATCCCGCGCTGCATCCGGTGTTTGAGGCCGCTGGGTATCTGGCGGGTTATTTGGTGTTTCGGCGGGAGCGGGAGCGGGCGGGGGATGCGCTGGGCGAGGAGCTGCGGTGGGTGGTGATTGCTGCTGCTGCTGTGGGGGCATTGGTGGGGAGCCGGGTGCTGGGAGTGCTGGAGCAGGCGGCCTGAGCCGTTCCCGCATCGTGCGGTGTTCGG
>JAZKBC010000165.1:10702-11086 GCA_040388825.1 Acidobacteriota bacterium
CATTGGCAGCAGTTGGTGCAGCCCGGGGGAAAGACGATTGTGGGCGGGCTGCTGGGTGGGTGGATGGGTGTGGAGTTGGTGAAGGCTTTGCGCGGGGTGAAGGGGAGGACCGGGGATCTGTTTGCGGTGCCGCTGTGCGTGGGGATCGCGGTGGGGAGGCTGGGGTGTTTTTTTGCAGGGCTGGCGGACGATACCTACGGCGTGGCGACGTCGCTGCCGTGGGGCGTTGACTTTGGGGATGGAGTGCGAAGGCATCCTACGCAGATTTATGAGTTTTTGTTTTTGTGTGGGCTGGCGTTGGTTCTGGCCAAGTGGATGAAGCGGCCGCATGCGGAGGGCGTCGTGTTTCGGGGGTTTATGGCGGCTTACCTGGGGTGGCGTCTG
>JAZKBC010000165.1:11096-11789 GCA_040388825.1 Acidobacteriota bacterium
GGGGTGGGGGAGTGGAGGAGGATGCGTCGTGTTTGAGCCGCCGAATTCCGAGGATCGATGGTCGATGAGACGCCCGCTTAAGGGGATCGCGATTTCGGGCGCGGGCCTACTTCTGGCCGCGGGGTTCTGCGGGCTGGATGCTCTTCTTTATCCGCACTCGGAGTTTGGAGGGAGCGCGCTGGCGGGGATTGGAGCGCTGCTGAGTGTGGTGTCGGGTTTGGGAATGCTGGGATCGGTGGTGGCGTTGGTTATTTCCGGGGGACATGGACCCGCTCTCGAAGATTCTCGGCGGAGCCTGCCTGCTGGTTTTAGGAGTGGCTGGAGCTCTTTGTGGATTAGGGATGATGCTCTTCCCGCGTGATCGGTCGAAAAGGGATGTCGACAGATGACACGCGACCTGGAAGAGCGGCGATGGAGCACGGCGGCGAAGTTGGTGGCGTTGTTTGCGACGGTTGGTGTGTTGAGTTTTGGGCTCTGCGGCGTGAGCGTGTTGAATGCACTTGGAGGAGATCAGTGGTGGGGCAGCGTGGAGAATGTGACTTCGAAGTTGTTTTTATTTTGTGTGGCGGGACTGGTTGTGAGCGTGATTTATATGGTGGGGAGCAAGCGGCGGTAGCGGAGGCATGAGATGAAGGCACCGGGGGCGGGGAAGTCGGGAGTGGCCAGAGGAGTGGCGTTTCTGGCGACGGTTGC
>JAZKBC010000166.1:0-3450 GCA_040388825.1 Acidobacteriota bacterium
CCTCAACCTCTCCGGCGACTTTACGGCGGAGGCAACCAGCCCCAGCGGCTCACACGTCTCTTTCGGTGGCACCGCAACGGATACGGCTGACGGAACACTTTCCGTCACCTGCACACCTTCGTCGCCCGCGACCCTCCCCGAAGGAGTCAACACGATCCACTGCAGCGCCACCGACAGGGCCGGCAATGTTGCCACAGGCACCATCACCATCACGGTCCGCGACACCAGTCCGCCCATCCTCACGGTCCCGTCCAATATCGTCGCGTCAGCAACCACCGCGAATGGAGCCGCCGTCATCTTCAACGCAACCGCAACAGATACAGCCGACGGAACCGACCCCGTCTCCTGCATTCCGTCGTCGGGCTCCAACTTCCTGATCGGCGCAACCACCGTCAACTGCAGCGCCCAGGATAAGGGCGGGAATGTATCAACAGGATCCTTCACCATAACCGTCGTCCCTCACGTGCTGACGGTAACGGCAAACAACGCGTCCCGGACCTACGGCGTTGCGAACCCCGCCTTCACCTATAACGTCACCGGCTTCGCGTACGGCGATTCGGCCAGCGTCATCACCGGTGTACCCAGCTTCTCAACCCCCGCTGTCGGCACATCGCCGGAAGGAACATATCCGATCACGGTCGCCCACGGTACCCTCACTGCCCCGGGCTACACGTTCCAGTTCGTCAGTGGCACGCTGACCGTCACAGGTCAATCCACACAGTCAATCACCTTCGCCAAGATCCCCAACCTCCCGGTCGGCACCACCATGACCCTCTCGGCACGCTCCACCTCCGGCCTGCCGGTCAGTTACACCTTCACAGGTCCGGCAACCATGGCCGCCAACAAACTCACAGTCACCGGCACCGGCAGCATCTCCGTCACCGCATCGCAATCCGGCAACGCGAACTACCTCGCTGCCACGCCCGTCACGCAGTCCTTCACATCCCACTAGAGGCCAACGAACATGACACAGTCGACGAAGACACTCCTCACTCTCGCTCTCGCCGCCGGCGCCTCGTTCTTCCTCACAGGATGCGGCATGACAGGCGGCGTCACCAAGGCCGTCGCCACCGACCCCACACCAGTTAAACCGGCCACAGCCGCGCTCCAGGGACACGTCCACGGCGGCCAGCAGCCCGTCAGCCACTCCCTCATCCAGCTCTACGCCGTCAACATGGGCGCCGCCCAGGGAGCCTCCGCTCCGCAGATCCTCGGCGCTCCCGTCTACACCGACACCAACGGCTACTTCAACATCACAACCCAGTACACCTGCCCCTCTGGTGCTCAGGTTTACATCAGCGCCACCGGCGGCAACGCCGGCTACGGTGACAACGCCGGCATCCTCCTCATGGCGGGCCTCGGCCCCTGCAGCGCGCTGCTGCCCACCACCAACATCATCATCAACGAAGTCACCACCGTAGCCACCGTCTACGCACTCGCTCCCTTCATGGCCGACGCCACCCACGTCGGAGCCGCCGTCGCCAACGAGCCCGGCCTCATCAAGGCCTTCAACACGCTCCAGATCCTCGCGAACACCACCAACGGCAACGCCCCCGGCCCGCTCAAGCCCGCGAACGTCGTCCTCAACACCAAACTCATCAACTCGCTCGCCAACTCAGTCGCCTCCTGCATCAACTCCACCACCGGCGACACCGGCTGCAACGCTCTCTTCACTCTAGCCACTCCGCCCAGCGGCACCGCGCCCGCCGACACCGTCGCCGCCCTACTCAACATCGCCCGCTTCCCCGCCAACAACGCCACCGCCATCTATCTCCTCGCCCAAACCAATCCTCCCTTCCAGGACACACTCAACACCGCCCCCGCCGACTGGACCATCGCCCTCCAGGTCACCTCCGCCAATCTCAACTCCCCCTACGGTCTCGCCATCGACGCCTCCGGCAACGTCTGGACCACCAACGAAGCCGACCTCACCGTCTCCAAGTTCGACTACCTCGGCAACCCCATCAACACCTTCTCCAACGGCGGCCTCATCGCTCCCCAGGGCATCGCCATCGATCTCTCCAACAACGTTTGGATCGCCAACACAGGCGGCGCATCCGTCGTCAAGCTCGACAACAACGGCAACTCTCTCTCCGGCTCTGGATTCACCAACGGCGGCATCTCCGCCGCTACCGACATCCAGGTCGACAAGAACGGCAACGCTTGGGTCGCCAGCTTCGACACCGACTCCATCACCGAGCTCGACCCCAGCGGCAACGCCCTCAACAGCAGCCCCATCGTCGAAGCCACCGGCAGCGCTCCCGTCTCCCTTTCCATCGACCCCACGGGCAACGTCTGGGTCTCCAACAACGGCACCGGCAACGTCGCGAAATTCAGTTCCACAGGCCAGCCCGCCGTAAACTCCCCCTACACCGACGGCAACCTTCAGGGCTCAGCGGCGGTCGCCACCACCTCCGCATCGCTCGCCTTCGTCGCCAACCCCGGCGACAGCGAAATCAGCGCCTTCCTCGCCAACGGCACCGCCACCGCCTTCACGCCGCTTGTCGGCGGAGGCATGAACGCCCCCACCGGCCTCGCCGTCGACGGCTCCGACATCATCTGGACCACCAACTCCGTAGCCAACACCGGCGGCCTCTCCGCCTTCACCGCCACCGGCACGGCCCACACCTCCGCCAGCCTCGGCGCTCTGCAATCCCCCATCGGCATCGCCGTCGACGCCTCCGGCAACATCTGGACCGCCAACTCCGGCGACAACACCCTCACCGAATTCGTCGGCCTCGCCTCTCCGGTCGTCACCCCTCTCGCCGCCCGCATTCAATAACAATCGCGCAACAGCGATGCGCTTCACGGAACAGGAGTTCGCTGCACGCCACTAAGGGTGCAGCATTTTTTTGCAGAACTCCAGACGTTGAACCAACCTCGAACCGTTAAGGGGACGACTTCAGTCGTCCCATAGACGCGACCGCATGAACGCGGCTTTAGCCGCTGAGGTCCGCTTGGGAATGCATCGGAATCGCCGGCTTTACCGGATTAGCGTGGGGCTTTAGCCCCACGAATAGATGCCACAGAGGGAACGGGGCTTTAGCCCCGGCCGTGCCAACCCACTCGAATCAATGCGGCCCCATTCCTCTGAACAACGTCTCCCCTAGCCACACCAGCAAAATAAACGGCAGCATCGCCAACCCCATCAACCCCACCCCCAGCATCCCCAGAAACACCCAATCCTTCGCCGTATCCCGCGGAACCCCGCTGATGCTTTTCTCCAGCAGGTGATAGTTCCGTCGATTCGCTCTGAACGCAATATCAAAAAGATTCCCCGCCACCGGAATCATCCCCACTCCCACCTCAATCACCAGGTTCACCACCATCCTCGCAATCGTCACCAACGGCACGCCGCGAAAGAACGCCGCCAGCACAATAACGGTGCTCGCCAGCCCCGCCAGAAAGTCCCCCACCCCCGGCACGAACCCGATAATCCCATCCAGCCCA
>JAZKBC010000167.1:0-1294 GCA_040388825.1 Acidobacteriota bacterium
TCACTCAACCTTCAACTTGCCCGCCCCCGCCTACATCGGCCGCCTCGCCCCCTCCCCCACAGGCCTCCTCCACCTCGGCCACGCCCGCACCTTCTTCATCGCCTGGGAACGCGCCCAGGCCGCCAACGGAACCCTCTGGCTCCGCGACGAAGACCTCGACCCCCAACGCTCCAAACCAGAGTTCTCCACCGCCATGCGCGAAGACCTCCACTGGCTGGGCATCGATTGGCAACAGGAACTAACCCAATCCACGCGCCTCGAAGCCTACAAACAAGCCCTCCAACAACTCCTCGCCAAAGGCCTCATCTACCCCTGCACCTGCAGCCGCAAAGACCTCGCCCAATCCACCCAGGCCCCTCACGACGACGACGACGAACCCCTCTACAACAACCGCTGCCGTCCATCATCCCCCGCACCCTCAACCACCATCCAACCCAACACCAACTACCGCTTCCGCGTCCCCACCACCGAAGCCGTAGCCTTCCTCGACGCAAACGCCGGCCCCCAAACCTTCACCCCCGGCCTCGAATTCAGCGACTTCCTCGTCTGGCGGAAAGACGGTTTACCCAGCTATCAACTAGCCTGCGCAGTCGACGACGCCTACATGCAAATCACCGAAGTCGTCCGCGGCCGCGACCTCCTCAAATCCACCGCCCGCCAGATCCTCCTCCAGCGCGCGCTCTCACTCCCCACACCGCACTACTTCCACACCGACCTCATGCGCGACGAGCAGGGAGTGCGCCTCGCCAAACGCCACGACGCGCTCTCCCTCCGCTCTCTCCGCGAACAGGGCCTCACCCCCGCCGCCGTCCGTCGCCTCTGGACTACACCCACCTCCCACTAAGCACTCGCCATCCACTCCGCCTTCCTATACGCTGAAGCAGCACCCCACCCATCGCATCGCATCGAGGGACCCCATCGCCGTGCGTTCCCTGTCTTCTACCTCGCGCAATCGCTGCTGCTTCGCCTTCGTGCTCATCGCCGTCTTCTTCTCGTTTCAGATGCAGCACTACCTCGGCCGCTCCGAGCTATGGAAGAACCTCCACTTCGACGTCTACTACTTCGCCGCCCAGGCCGTGCACCACAACCCGCACGCCGAGCTCTACCCCGCCAACGTAGCCGGCAACCCGCAAGGCCAGTTCGCCCCTGCCGACAGCGCGATCGCACACAACGCCGTCCTCGCTGGCCGGCCCAACACGCGCCTCTACCTCTATCCCCCGCTGCTCGCCGACCTGCTCTCCCCGTTCACCTCACTCAGCCTGTCCGCTGCCGCCGCACTCTGGTCCCTCTTCAA
>JAZKBC010000167.1:1304-3111 GCA_040388825.1 Acidobacteriota bacterium
CTGCCTCATCTTCCTCAGCGACCTCGGCATCGCCCGCCTGCTCAACCTGAGCTGGCGTTCGACTGCCTTTGCTCTCCTCGTGGCGGCTTCGTTCAGCTTCTACCCCATCACCGCAGCCACCTCCGGCGGCCAGATAGAAATCGCCGTCCTTGCTCTCTGGACCGCGTCAATCCTCGCCTATGAGGAAGGCCTGGTCGTCTTCTCCGCCATCGCCCTTGCTCTCGCCACCGGCCTCAAAATCACGCCCATCTTCGCCGTCCCGCTCTTCATCCTTTGGAAAGACCGCCGCTGGCTGCTCACCTACGCCGCATCCGTCGCCGCGCTCTTCGCCGCCATGCTCGCCTTCAACGGCGCGCCCACCATGGCCGCCTGCTTCCACTATCTGCGAGCCATGTCCGCCAGCCTTCCCTCGCTCGACAACAAATGCATCAGCGCCTTCGTCTCGCTGCTCGGCCTCGGCTTCACGCACCGCGGCCTCAGCGACGCAACCCGCTCCGTCGCCTCCGCTCCGCTCCAGTTCGTCGCCCGCCTCACATCCTTCGTCTTCTACGCAGCCTGCCTGTTCCTGGCCTGGCGCAACCGCCGCCACGCTCAGTCCAGCGCCCGCACGCAACTCTTCGCGATCTTCATTCTCGTCGCCGCTCTCACCTCGCCGCAAACCTGGCGATACGGCTACGCCGCGGCGCTCATCCCCTTCGCCCTGCTATGGTCCGGCGCGCTCGAGCGGCCTGTCACCCGCACCCGCATCGCCCTGCTCGTCATCGCCAGCGTAGCCGTCGCCACGGTCGTAATCGACTGGACTGCCGGCCTCCGCCTACCCTTCCTCCTCAGCTTCACCCTCGCCGAAATCTGGACAGTCTCCTGCGTCCTGCTCTGCCTCCAGGTTCTCGCCAACCCTCAGCCGTCCGACCCCGAACCCTCCACCTAGTTCGGATACAGCTTCCGCATCATGTCCTCATAGCTCGTCATCTTGTAGTTCTCCGGCGGCACGCCACCCGCCAGATACCGCACAAAATAATCCCACCGCCGCCGCGCTGTGTACTGGCTATCCGCCGCATACCCGTGATGCATATTCGGCAGCATCAGCAGGTCAAACGTCTTGTTTGCCTTCACCAGCGCATCCACCACCAGCAGCGTATTGTTCGGCGGAACGTTGTCGTCCATCGTTCCATGCACCAGCATCAGGTGGCCCTTCAGGTTCGCAGCATAGTTCTGGTTAGCCTGCGCATCGTAGTTGCTCTTGCCGTCGTTGAACGTCTCCAGCCCTGCCCAGCGCTCATCCCAGTCATCCTCATACACGCGCTGATCGTGGTTGCCGCTCTCTGCCCAGCCCACCTTGAAAAACTCCGGCGAGTGGAACATCGCCGACACCGTAGCATTCCCGCCGCCCGAGTGCCCCCAGATCCCAACGCGATCCAGATCAATCCACGCATTCTGCGACGCCAGATCCTTGATCCCCGACACCTGGTCCGGAATCGTATCGTCGCCCATATCCTCCGGCTTCGACGAGTACGCATCGTGGAACTTCTTCGACCGCCCTGGATTCCCCTGCCCATCGATGCACACCACCACAAACCCCAGGTCCGCCAGCGCCTGGTTGTCTCCATGCGCAGTCGAGAAGCCGCGCCCGCCGCAAGATCCTCCCTGCGGCCCCGGATACACATAATCAATCACCGGATACTTCTTGCCCGCTTCCTGTTGCGCGGGCAGGTAGAGCTTGGCCCAGATCACACCGGCGCCGTGGCTGGACGGCACCTGCACATACTGCGGCTGGATCCAGGTGCGCGCTTTGAACTCGGCCGTGCGG
>JAZKBC010000167.1:3121-10799 GCA_040388825.1 Acidobacteriota bacterium
CGCATCGAACGTCGTCGGCTTCCACAGAAAGCCATACACCTTCGTCTTCCCATCGCGAGCCTTCACCGTGATCGGCTCCGGAGCTTTCCATCCCGCCGCCAGCAGCGGTGTAATGTCTTCCTTGCCCAGCGTCGCCAGCACCTTGCCCGAGTTGTCGCGCAGCACCGTCACCGGCGGCATATTCACCGTCGAGTACGTATCCACAAACGAGCTCGAGTCGTTTGCTGCCTTCACCTGGTGATCGGCAACCTCGGGAGTCAGCAGCTTCTGATTCTTTCCATCCAGGTCCACGCGCCACAGCATGTCGAAGTAAGGGTCAACCTTCTTCACCTTGCCTCCCGCCATGAAGTACAGCACGCGCGCCTTCTCATCCACGCTCACCAGGTCCTGCACCGGTCCATCACCCTTCGTCACCTGGTTCTTCAGCTTGCCTGTCTGCAGGTCGTACAGATAAACCTGCGCCCAGTCGCTGCGTTCACTCACCCACAGCAACTCACCCGATCCCCACAGCACCTTCCAGTCCGTCTGCGACTGCCAGCCGTAGTACGAATCCACGTGCTCGGTGTAAACATCGCGCACCGCGCCCGTAGCCGTGTCCGCCACCTTCACCCACTCATCCTTGTGATCGCGGCTCGTCGCCACAAACGCCAGTTGCTTGTCATCCGGAGAGAACTCCGCATCCGTCCACTTGCCGTCACCGCAGCTCACGTCATCGCACTCCATGCTGCGATGCTCCAGCGGCGCCGTTCTCACCCGCACCATCTTCCCCGTCGTCACGTCGATCACCACCGGCTCGATCATCGTCACGTTCTTGTCGCCCACCAGCGGATACTTCCACGCCTCCAGCTTCGGATGCCCGATCACCGTCGGCACCAAATACATCGACTCCGTCTTCCGCTGGTCCTGCTGAAACGTCGCAATCATCTTCGAGTCAGCCGACCACGTCACAATCGCCGCATCCGTGTGTTGCCAGCCCGCGTTGTCCGTCGCATACCCGAAATCCGCTACACCATCCGTCGTCAGTTCCCGCTCTTCGCCCGTCGCCAAAATCCGAATCCAAAGATCGTTGTCGCGAATAAACGCCGCCAGCTTCTTGTCCGGCGAAACATTCTCCATGCCCCGCGCTCTGCGCCGGGGCGGCGCCTGCGGCACAGGCGTCGTCGCAACCTTCGCCGGCGGCTTCACACCAGCCTTCTCCGGAGTCACAATCGGAGCCGGCGGCTTCACCTCTTCAACGCACTTGGTCACCTCCACGTCGCATGCAAACTTGCCCCGCGACGTAGTCACCGTAAAGCCATCCGCCGTCGTCGCGAACTCCGAAACATCCACCCGCGAAGCCTCAAACTTGTTCTTGCCCGCAGCCGTCATCGCCGCTGCCAGCTTCGCGTTGTCGAACGCTGGGGCCGTAGCCCCCTTCGCCGGATCGGCCAGCATGTACTGTGTCCCACCCACCGCATCCACGCGATAAAACACGCGCCCATCCTTCAGATACTCCGGCCGGCTCACCGCTCCGTGCACCAGCCCGTGCACGTTGTAGCTCATCCACCGCTCGGCCTGCGAGTAATCCTGCGCCGTATAAACCTTCTGCGCACTCAACGGAAGCGAAACCGAAACCACAGCAATTGCAGCCAACGACACAAACCGATTACGCATAATCACACGTGTCCTCAAAGTAAATTTTCCAAACCAGCTACAGCGAATCCACTTCAGCTTCAGCCACATCCTCCGGCGTCACCTTCTTCAGCCGCCGCAGCAAAGCCGCCGGCCGCAGCGACGCAGGATAGTGCACCATGGCCCACAAAAACCCTCCCCACGTATCGTGCGCAATGCGCAGCGACGCGGGCAGAACATACGCATCCATGATCATCTCAGAAAGCAGCAGCGAAGCGGCCGCTCCGTACAACCCAAATCGCTTCGTCGCAAAGTACGTCACCACCACTGTAATCCCAGTCGCAAACGTAAAAATCGTCGCCAGCCGCTCATGCAGGTTAATCGCCGAAACCAGCGTCGCGCTCGTCGACCACAGCGAATAGAACACCACCACAACCAGCAGCAGCCCAATCAGCCCCGGGCTCGCGGGCACCTTGCCCAGCGTCCAGTGATGCAGAAACGTCGGCCCCAGCGCCGCCACAATCACCACCACGCCCAGCGAGAAGAACAGTGCAATCTGGCAGGCCCGCCGATGCAACGTTCGCACCAGGTTCATATTTCCCGCGCCAAACGCTATCGAAAGCTCTGGCCACACCGTGTTCTTCACCATCTCCACCATCTGCAGCGCCAGCCGGCTCACCGTCCGCGCCGTCGAAAACACCGCCACCGCCTCCGGCCCCATCGCATAGTTCACCGCCATCTGCGACCCCTGCAGATTCAGCGACTGCCCAATCGGAAACCCCATAAACGCCAGCGACGGCCGCGTCAGCCGCTTGATCTCCGCCATCGACGCATGCCCCCATCCATAGCTGATCCACGGAATGTCCCGCTTCACCATCACGCACAGAATCAGCGTCACCGCGATATTCGCCAGCGCAAAAACCATCGCCGTCGTCCGCGGTCCATATCCCATCGCCACCGGAATAATCTGCACTCCGAACGCCGCCAGCGACAGCACGCTCTTCATGAACGTCCCATACGAGTAGCGCGCAATGCAGCGATACGATGCCTGCAACAGCTGCTCCAGCTGCCCAAACAAAATCGCCAGCGCCAGCCAGAACAGCGCCCAGCTCGTATCGCTCTCGCTGATCTGCGTCAAATTCAACAGCTTCGCCATCGGCAGATACTTCAGCGCCACGCACATGCCAGCTCCGGTCACGCCCATGATCAGAGCGATCAGCCACCAGCAGCTCTGGAACACGCTCAGCGCTTCATCGCGCTTGCCAGCGGCCATCAGCATCGTCATCTCATTGCCGGCCACCGACCCGAACCCCGTATTCGAAAAACTCAAATACGCCGGGAACGCCGTGAGAATCATCCACACGCCGAACATCGTCTCGCCCCAGTAATGCAGCAGCACCGGCACCTGCACCAGCTGAATCACCGTCGACGCGGCCTTGCTCACAATCGTCGTACCAAACCCCACCAGCAGCCGCCGCTTGACCTTGTTATCCATGGCGTCGCTTCCGATCCAGCCGCATTCGCTCCTGCGCCAGCCGCATCAACTCCGCGTCATCCCCCCGCCGCTGTGCTTCCGCCATCTGCACCCGGATCTCTCGCTGCCGGCGTTCGTCATACTTCTCCTCCAGCGACTCCAGCGCGCTCCCCACCGCAGCCGCTGTAATCTCCGCCACCTCGCCGTTATCCAGCACCGCCCCACTCGTCGCATGCAGCGCGCTCGCCAGCAATCTGCGCGACGCATCATCCGGCGCCGCGTCCAGCGGATTCTCCGGCACCTCCGTATTCACCAGCACCTCCATCACCGCAGCCGACGGCAGGTCCTCATACCATTGCGGATTCGCCCCCAACTGCGCCGCAGCCAGCGCCCGCGCCGAATCCGCCTCCGGCAGCACCAGCGCACTCAACAAAATCCTCTCCACTTCCGTCACCGCGCGCGCCTGCGGAGCCCGCACGCTCTCCAGCCTCTGCTGCGCCGCCTGCTTCAACTCCTGCCGCATCAGCGAGCTCTCAATGCCCAGCTTCTGCGCCGCGTTCTCTGCAAAGTCATTCCGCGAAATCGGGTTCGGAATCCGCTTGATGTGCGGCAGCAGAAAATTCAGCGCCTTCACCTTCGCCTCGGCCGTCCGCGTCCCAAACTCCAGCCGCGCCCGCTCAATCAAAAAGTCCGCATACCGAGCCGCCCCCCGCACCGCCTCTGCATACTCCTGCACGCCGCGCTCCCGCACATACCGATCAGGATCAAGCCCTCCATCCAGCGTCACCACCCGAACCTCGAACCCTTCTTCCACCAGCAGCGCCAGCGTCTTCTCCGCCGCATTCTGCCCCGCTGCATCCGGATCGAAGTTCAGCCAGACCTTCTTCGTAAACCGTCCCAGCATTCTCACCTGGTGCTCGGTGAACGCCGTCCCACTCGTCGCCACCACATTTTCCACGCCCGCCATAAACAGCGAGATGCAATCCATCTGCCCTTCAACCAGCAGCGCCGCATCCAGCTTCTTGATCGCGGCCTTCGCCTTGTCCAGGTTGAACAGCACCTGCCCCTTCGTATACAGCGCCGTCTCCGGCGAGTTCATATACTTCGGCCCGGCCTTCTCATCGGTCGTATCCAGCGCCCGCGCCGTAAACGCAATCGGCTTTCCTGCTTCATTCAAAATCGGAAACGTAATCCGCTTGCGAAACTTCGCATACATCGGCCCCGGCGATCCGTCCGCCTGCTCCTTCGCACTGAACAGCCCACTCCCCCGCAGCACTTCTTCGCTGAAAAACTTCCCCAGCCGCTCGCGCATGTCGTTGAAGCTCTCCGGCGCATACCCCATCCGAAACTTCGCAATCGTCTCCGCGCTCACCCCACGCCCGGTCAGATACTCCCTCGCCCGTGCCGCTTCCGGCGAATTCAAATTCTGCTCAAAGTACTGCGTCGCCGCCTCATGCACATCCAGCAACTGCTTCCGCAGCCCCGCCTCCCTCGCCTCTTCGGGCGAGTACTCCTTCCGCGGCAGCGGAACCCCCATCTTCGTCGCAACCGCCCGCACCGCTTCCGGAAAACTCACGTTCTCCATCTTCATCACAAAGTCGAAGCAGTCCCCATGCTCATGGCACCCAAAGCAGTAGTACCGAACGTCCGCCGGATACACCACAAACGATCCCGACTTCTCCTTATGAAACGGACAAAGCCCCGACCAGTGCGCCCCGGCCTTGCGCAGCTTCACCGCCTCGCCCACCAGGCGAACCATATCTGTCTGCGACTTCACGAGTTTGGCAAAATCATCAGCCACTCCCTCCAGTGTAGGCGACCCCGTCAACTCGGCCCCAAACCCTCTTTTACGACCGTCTCGGAGTCCCCTTGCTGTTCCCTCGCAGACCTACATTTCCCCGCCCCGCAGGCAACCCCGTACCCCTATCGCTAACCGACTCAAATATTTAGCAACAAGCTCACCAACACAGTGTTCCAATTATCCGAGCCCGAAACCACGGGCACCGGCAATCTCCAATCACCGTGCCGGCGTCCAAGTTCGGAGCTAAGGAGCAAGTTATGAAATCCACCACCGTTCTTCGCAGCCTGATGCTCACCGCCGCACTCGCCATCCCCGCTGCCATGGTTCCCGCAGCCCAGGCCGCCGAGCCGGTATTCATCTCCGTCCGCATCGGTCCACCCCAGCTCCCCGTCTACGCCCAGCCCTACTGCCCCGGCGACGGCTATCTCTGGACCCCCGGCTACTGGGCATGGGACGACCAGGAAGGCTACTACTGGGTTCCCGGCGTCTGGGTCCTCCCTCCCGAACCCGGCCTCCTCTGGACCCCCGGCTACTGGGCATGGGACGACGACAACCAGGCCTACGTCTGGAACGACGGCTACTGGGCACCTGAAGTCGGCTTCTACGGCGGCATCAACTACGGCTTCGGCTACTTCGGCGACGGCTTCGAAGGCGGCTACTGGCAGAACAACGTCTTCTTCTACAACACCCGCGTCATGCGCGTCCGCTTCGGCTTCGGTCACACCTACGATCGCGACGTTCACTTCCGCAACCACCTAACCGTCTCCTTCAACGGCGGTCGCGGCGGCATCAACATCCGCCCCAACTCTCGCCAGTTGGCCGTTGCCCGCGAGCATCACTTCGACCCCACGCCCAACCAGCGTGAACACCAGGGCTTCGCCCACCAGAACCCGGACCAGTTCAACCGGAACAACCACGGCCGCCCGAACGTCCCCGCCGCCGCCACGGTCAACTCCTTCCACAACCACCCCAACGACCCCAACGCAGCCGCCCGTCCCTCCGGCAACAACCGCCCGGACAACAACGGACGCCCCGGCAACGTCGACAACCGCCCCAACAGCAACGGCCGCCCCGACAACATGAACAACGGCCGCCCCGACAACAATAATGGCCGCCCCAACGGCAACGGTCGTCCGGACAACAACAACCAGCCGGACAACCGCAACAACAACCAGCCCAACGGCAACAACCAGCAGCGGCCCGACAATCAACCGCGCGGGAACAATCAGCCCCAAACGCAGCCGCAAACTCAGACCCCACCCCAAACGCAGCCGCGCAACGACTTCCCGCGGCAGCAGAACAACCCGCAGCCAACCAACGACCACCAGCGGCCGCAGGGCACCATCCAGCCGCAGGTTCAACCGCAGCAGCCGCAGCCGGAAGTTCAGCGCCCGCAACCGCAGCAGCCTCAACAGCAGCCGCGCAACTTCGAGCGCCCGCAACAGAACCAGACGCAGCCTCAACAGCCGCGCCCGGACTTCCAGCGCCCACAACGTCAGCAGGAGCCGCAAGCTCAACCGCAGCCCCAGCCCCAGCAGCCTCGCAACGTCGAGCGCCCACAGCCTCAGCCGCAGCCGCAACAACAGCCGCGTCCTGAAGCCCAGCGTCCGCAGCCACAGCAGCCACGGCCGGAAGGGCAACCTCGCCCCGAACGCCCTGCTCCTGCGCAGCCGCGCACCGACGAGCACCACGACGACCACAAGTAACCCAACCTGACCCTCACTCGAAAGGCCGGCTCCCAGCCGGCCTTTCCATTTCCGCCCCGCCTCTCTCTACGCTCTACCCTCTACGCTCTACACTCTGTCTTATGCTTACCGCCGCCCAGCGAGCGCAACTCACCGTCGTCCTCGTCGGAGCCCGCAACCCGCAAAACATCGGAGCCGCCGCCCGCGCGCTCCACGACTTCGGCTTCTCCGACCTCCGCGTCGTCAATCCCTTCGCTGCTCCCTTTGAAGCCGCGCAGCTCGAAGCCTCCGGCAGCGAACCCCTCGACCCCGCCACCCAGCAAATCAAGTCCGCCGTCTCCGCCCGAGAGATCATGCTCAACGCCCGCCGCTTCGACACCCTCTCCGAAGCCATCGCCGACTGCGCTCTCGTCGCCGGCACCACCGCCATCGGCGACCGCGAGCTCCGCCAGCAAGTCATCCCGCTCCAGCAAGCCGCCCCCCAAATCCTCTCCGCCCTTGTTCAGGGTGGCCCGCCACAAACTCAGGGTGGCCCATCACAAACTCAGGGTGGCCCATTCATGACGGAGTCTCATCCCGTCATGAGTGGGATAGCGACAATCCCAAGCACCCCCAAAACCGCCCTCCTCTTCGGCTCCGAAAAAACCGGCCTCACCAACGACCAGCTCAGCCACTGTTCCCTGCTCACCACCATCCCCATGTTCCAGCCCGAGGACACCACCACCGGCGAACCCTCGCGCCATCTCTCCATGAACCTCGGCCAGTCCGTTGCCGTCTGTCTCTACGAGCTCACCCGCCAGGGCTTCGAGAACACCCGCGAGATCCCCATCCTCCACGAAGCTCCCGCCACCGCCGAAGACCGCGACCGCCTCACACAGCTTCTCGTTGAAGTCGTCCACACGACCGGCTACTCCCGTCGCTATCCGCACAACTCCGCAGAGCCACTCCTCCGCCAACTCGCTTTGCAACTCGGCTCCAACCGCCGCGAAGCCATGATGTGGATGGGCGTCCTCCGCCAAATCCTCCGCCACGAAACCACATAGCCCTCCCTACTCCCTTCTCCCTCCTCCCCACTCCCTGCCTTAAACACAAAAGAGAGAACCTCTG
>JAZKBC010000167.1:10809-13314 GCA_040388825.1 Acidobacteriota bacterium
CCGGGCTCCTCTCTCTCAGTAGGAGTCCGGCGCGACGCTCTCTCAATGTGACGCACACTGGGCCCATGGCCCGTTCGTACCTTACAACTTGCTTACCGCAACACGATCGTGGTGTCGTTCAGCTGCGTGTTCGCAACAGCCAGCACCGTGCCCGCGGGATAGTTGGTCGACGTCTCAACCGCAACAACCTTTTCGCCAACAGGCAGCTTCAGGTCGTGCGACTTGCCCGGATCCAGCGTCATTTCCATGTCGCCGGCCTTCACCTTGATCGACTCCTTCGAGTCGTTGCGCATCGAGAAGCTCACAGTCTTCACGTGGCTGAACATTGCATTCACCGGTGCATGGAACGATGCCGGTTGTGCATACACTGCTTCACTCGCGAACAGCGAAGCTACCAACGCCATGGTTGTCACTACAGAACGACGATTCATAAATCCTCTTTTCTAAACCTGATTTGTCTGACTGATTTGCTTGTTATCTTTCACGCTCTTGCTTTGTGTCCAGACTCTCCGCCATGGTTCGGAAAGTCTGTTCGCATCTTGTCCTACGCGATTCGACTCGCGTTGGTTCCATTCGTAGCAAAATTCGTTTCCCACTCGTCACTCCTTCGCCCCCACTCGTCACCAAACACTGAAATTTTCTTCGAACAGTAAAATAGAAGACGTGCCTGACCTCCTCGCCAACATGAATCCGCAGCAACGCGAGGGCATCCTGGCCGTCGATGGACCCGTCCTTCTTCTCGCCGGTGCTGGCTCCGGCAAAACCCGCGTCATCACTCATCGCATCGCGTATCTCATTCAGGAGAGAGGTATCTCCCCTGACAACATCCTCGCTGTCACCTTCACCAACAAGGCCGCGAAGGAAATGGCGGAGCGCGTCGAAAAAATTCTCGGCCACTCCACACTCGCTCAACCCACACTCGCTACTTTCCACAGCTTTTGCGTCCGCGTTCTGCGTCGCGATATCGAAGCTCTTCGCATCGGCGGCAAAGGGTTAACCAAAACTTTTGCTATTTACGACGAGACCGATCAACAGGCCGTTGTGAAGACTGCATTAAAACGTCTCGGCTTCGACGACAAAACCCTCAAGCCCCGCGTCGCCCTCGGCAGAATCTCCTGGGCCAAGAACCACATGATCGATCCGCAGGAATATTTCCTCGCTTCCACCAACCCCATGGAAGAAAAGATCGCCCACATCTTCAAGATCTACAAAGAAGAACTCGCCAAGGCCAACGCCCTCGACTTCGACGACCTCCTCCTCGAAACCGTTCGCCTCCTAAAAAGTTCCAGCGAAGTCCGCGAGCGCTACAACCGCAAATACAAATACCTCCTCATCGACGAGTACCAGGACACCAACCGTCCCCAGTACGAACTCATGAAGCTCCTCGGCACCCACACCAACGTCTGCGTCGTCGGCGATGAAGATCAGTCCATCTACTCCTGGCGCGGCGCCGACATCAAGAACATCCTCGACTTCGAAAAAGATTTCCCCAACGCGCGAACCATCCGCCTCGAACAGAACTACCGCTCCACGCAAGTCATCCTCGAAGGCGCAAGCGCGGTCGTCGCACAGAACACGCAACGCAAAGGCAAGAACCTCTTCACCACCCGCGAAGGCGGCTCGCTCATCGGCTACTACGAAGCCCCCGACGGCGAAAACGAAGCTCTCTTCATCGCCGACCGCCTCCAGAAGTACTTCCGCGAAGCCGCCGCTGGAACCGACAACCCCGTCGAGACTCCACGCTGCGCCGTCCTCTATCGCACCAACTCGCAGTCACGCCTCATTGAAGAAGCTCTCCGCCGCTATCAGATCCAGTACCACATGGTCGGCGGCTTCAGCTTCTACGATCGCTCCGAAGTCAAAGACCTCATCGGCTACCTCAAGCTCGTCCAGAACCCCCACGACTCCATCGCTCTCGGCCGCGTCGTCAACGCTCCTCCACGCGGCATCGGCAAAACCACGATGGAAGTCCTCGAACGCATCGCTCTCACCACCGGCCTCAGCACCTGGGACGCCATCGCCCGCGCCAACGCCGAAAAGCTCCTCCCCGCCCGCGCCCTCACCGCGCTGATGTCCTTCCGGCGCCTCATCCTCGACGCCCGCGCCATGCTAGGCCCCGACTTCGCCGAAACCCTCCTCGCCGAAGTCACCCCGACAAACTCACAACTCACAACTGACAACTCACAACTGGACGCACCAAACTTTTCGCCCGAACCCGACGACACCTTCGACCCCACCACCTTCGACGAGTCCTTCGATCCCGCCGCTTTCTCAACGGAAGAGCCAGCAACCCCCATCGTCACTCCCAACGACGCCAACTCCCCCTTCGACACCAGCTTCAACTTCGGCTTCGACTTCGGCCCCTCCGAAGAAATCTCCACCGTAGCTCCCGAAAACGCCGCCTTCGACTTCGGCTTCTCCGAACCCACCACCACTCCGGGTGGCCCATTCATGCCGGAGTCTCATCCCGGCATGAGTGGGGAGGCACAAATGCCTGCCGAACAG
>JAZKBC010000168.1:0-3457 GCA_040388825.1 Acidobacteriota bacterium
GGGGGTGATGCTGCGCGAGGGCTTGGGCACGGTCGAGGAGGTAGGTGGCGGCCTGGTCGAAGGGGAGGTCGTCGGGGGTGTTGTCGATGGTGGTGTGGAAACCGTGGATTTCGGCTGCGCGGGCGGCGGCGATGGCGAGGTCTTCTGAGGAGAGTATGACGGAGTGAGTGGCGCGGGAAAAGGCTGAATCGGTGGGCTTTGGGGTTTCGGGGGTGTGGGGATTTTCGAGTAGCTGGAGGATGCTGCGGGGGAGATTTGCGCGGTTGGGGAGGCGGCTGAGGATTTCCTGTGCGTTGGCGAGGGTGGTGGGGTCGGGGAGGGAGGGGCCGGAGCCGATGGCGTCGGGAGTGGCGGAGGGGACGTCGGAGATGAGGAGCGTGCACTGGACTGGCGCCGGTGAGGCGTGCTGGGCAGCGGCGAGGGCGAGGCGGCCGCCTTTGACCGCGGAGATGTGCTTGCGGAGGGTGTTCATCTGCGCGATGGGCAAGCCGCTGGCGACGAGGGTGCGGTGGAAGAGGATGAGGTCGTCGAGGGTGATGGCGGGGTCGAGGGGAGCGTCGAACATGGCGGAGGCTCCGCCGCTGATGAGGAAGAGGACGGCGGTGCGTTCTGTGGCCTGCGCGAGGAGGTCCAGGACGGCTTGCGCGGCTTCGAGAGAGGCTGCTGTGGGGCTGGGGTGGGGGCCGAGGAGGTGTTGGACGATGGGAGTGGAGGGTGGGGGCTCAGGGGAGATGACTACGGCGCGGTGAGGGATGCTGGCGAGGGCTTCGGCAGCGGCCTGGTACATGGGGACGGCGGCTTTGCCGATGGCGATGATCTGGAGGGCGTCGAGGTTGGCGATGGGTGTGGAGATGTTGTGGAGAGTGAGGGTTTCTGCGTTGAGGCTGAGGTGGCGGCGGATGGCGGAGGGGATGTCGACGGCGGCGAGGGCTTCGGTGAAGATGACGCGGGCGTGGTGGGCGAGGGTCATGGGGCTAACGGACACGATAGCGGATTCGCAGTGGAAATGGTTCTTTGCAGTTGAGGTGAGGCTGGAGGTATAGCGGGTCCTTCGGCTGCGGCTCGCAGAGAGCGCGAGCCTTCGCTCAGGCATGACGGAGTGTTGCTGGGTGCGGGCGAACTGCAGATCCCTACGGGATGACAAAAGAGGCGAAAAGAAAACCCGGCGGGTGGCCGGGCTTTCGGTGTGATTTTGTTCTTGCGCGAAGCGCGTGTTGCAGTGCGCGGAGCACTCAGATGCGCATGGGCATGAGGATGTAGCGGTACTTGACGTCTTCGTTGCCGTCTTCGGGGCGCATCTGGCCGGCGGATTGGGCGTCCTTGAACTCGAGGCGGACTTCGCCCTGGACGCCGGTGGCGCGGAGGAAGTCGACTAGGTAGGAGCTGTTGAAGCCGACTACGAGAGGATCGTAGTTGTAGGGGGTTTCGATGATGTCTTCGGATTCGCCGGAGTCGGTGGACTGAGCGGAGAGCTTGAGTTCGTTCTGCTCGAGGCGGATCTTGATGGCTCCCGAGCGCTCGTCGGCGAATTGAGCTACGCGCTGGATGGCGGCCATCAGGTCTTCGCTCCGGACAATGACGAACTTGTTGTTGTCGCGGGGGAGGACGGCTTCGTAGTTGGGGAATTGGCCGGTGAGCTTGCGGCTGGTGAGGACGCGGCCGCCTACGCGGAAGTAGAGCGTCTGGTCGTCGTCGCCGAAGTCGAGGGTTTCGGCGTCGGTGTTGGCAAGGAGGCTGTTGAGCTCGGCTAGAGCCTTGCGGGGGATGAGGGTCTTCTTTTCGCCGGAGATGCCTTCGAGGGACTCGCCGTGCTTTTCGATGTGGGCGAGGCGGTGGCCGTCGGTGGCGACCATGGCCATGGACTCGGCCTTGAGGACCAACAGGGCACCGTTGAGGGTGTAGCGGGACTCTTCGTTGGAGATCGAGAAGATGGTCTTCGAGATCATGTTGTGCAGCGCGGGCACGGAGATCTTGAAGAGGCCAGCGGTGGGGACCTCGGGGACCTGGGGGAAGTTGGCGCGGGCCATGCCGACCATCTTGGTGTTGGAACGGCCGGCGCGGATCTGCACCCAGTGGTTGTCCATCAGCTTGATGGAGATTTCACCTTCGGGGAGGAGCTTGATGTAGTCGTAGAGCTTGCGCGCGGGGATGGTGCAGGCGCCGGGCTTTTTGACCTTGGCGGGGCAGGACGTGCGGAGGCTCTGGTCGAGGTCGGTGGCGGTGATGGTGAGCTTGCCCGTTTCTCCGTCTGCTCCCGCGGCGGCTTCGAAGAGGAAGTTCGAGAGGATGGGGATGGTGGTCTTGCGCTCCACGACGGACTGCGCGGCGGTGAGCTCGCGGAGCAGCTCGGCTCGCGAGACCGTGATCTCCAGGTTGCCAGTGGGGGCTGCATCGGGCGTGACGGCGGCGGTGGACACGGTTTCGGTTCTCCCTTGTGTGGCAATCGGCGTGGCAATCGGCTCGTCAGACGGTGTGATGGTGGTGGCGGTAGACAAGTGGCTCTCCCTCGGACAAGTGCGGACTGCGGTGGGCCAGCGGCTCGGGGAAGGCTGCAGCGATGCGGCTTTCAGCGAGGACGGAGGTTGTGATGATTCTAGGGCGAAGGTGGGCTGTGAATTTCAAGGTCATCTTGTGTGATGCGGGGACGGAACCGGAGGAGGGTGCTCGGGGTTTGGTGGGTTGGCTGAGGGTGCGAGAGAGGCTTCTAAGAACAGAGGCTAGAAGGAGAGAGATTAGTAGTGGTAGTAGTCGTTTGGGGTGGAAGAGTGGATATCGGAGGCGAATCCGCATGGATAGCGGGGTTGAGAGCGGTACGGGGTTTAGAAAACGTGGGGTGGAAAAGGGGAGGAGTTGGAGAAGAGGGACAGAGGCGCGAGTTTGGGGAGGGGATTTCCGGGTTTTGCGCAGGGGGTGTGGAGGCGGGCGCTAGAAGGATGGACGGGTGTGTGCTGATTGGGGGCGAATCCGCGTGGATGCTGGAGATTGGGTGGGCGGGTTTTCTACAGATGTGGGGAGGAGCGAGGAAATGGTGGGGGGAAAGGGTTTTGAAGGTACGCCGAACCAAGGACAGGTTATGAAACTGGATGCTACTATTCCGGTAGGAATAATTCCTACCGGAGGGCCCCATGTCGTCATCGATCGAGAAGATTTCCATCGCGCTTCCCCCTGAAATGGTCGCTTCATTGCGTCAGGCGGTTGCTGCCGGCGAGTACTCGTCTTCGAGCGAAGTTGTACGAGAGGCTTTGCGCGACTGGAGCCACAAGCGCCAACTGCAGCAGAATGGTTTGGAAGAGTTGCGCCAAGTCTGGAAGGCTGCCCGCAAAAAGAACGGTCCCTATGTGCCGGTGGATGAGGTGATGGATCGCCTGGAACGAAAGTATCAGGCGATAGCCGACGCGGCTGGTGCTACAGACTAATGCACGTTACCTACTCGCCCGACGTAGAAGATGACCTGGAC
>JAZKBC010000168.1:3467-17530 GCA_040388825.1 Acidobacteriota bacterium
GACAACCCGCGCCGAGCTGTGACCTTTCTTCGAGAGATTCGCACGGAGATTGGACGTATCGGCGAGGACCCTCTTCTGTACCAATTGCGGCCCGATGTCGGCGAAGATGCACGGCTGGGTGTCGTCGGCCGCTATGTGATCCTGTTCTGGATCGATGGGGACGTGGTGCGGATTGAGCGCGTGGTCCACGGCAACAGGCTTCTTCCTGCCCTTTTCCAATAGAGCAGACGCGCGCGCTTTCGATCGCGACAACAGATGAATGATCGGCTGGCGCTGTTAGCGGTTGCCGCCGCGGTATCCACCACCGCCGCTGCGATTGCCGCCACCACCACTGCGGCCACGGCCTCCGCCGTAGCCACCACCGCCACCGGGGCGGCGTGGGCCTCCGCGGCCGCGATCGCCGCCACGGCCGCGATCACCGTAGCCGCGGGGTTCTTCGGGAGGGATGATGTAGCCGTCGGGGTAGAGGACGACGTGGCGGGTGGCGCCTTCGCCGGAGCTGGAGGTGCGCAGGCCGGACTCCTTGAGGAACATGTGGAGCATGCGGCGCTCGCGGGAGTTCATGGGCGGGAAGTGGAAGGGCTTGTCCGTGTCGTCGACTTCGTCGATGGCGTCCTCAGCCTGGTCGCGGAGATCGGCGGCGCGGTCGGCCTTGTAGCCGTCGGCGTCGAAGGAGACGCGGTCGTGATCCTGGGGCTCGAGGCGGAGGATCTTGGCGGCTACGTGCTCGAGAGCGCGGAGGAGTTCGCCGTCATGGTCGAGAAGAAGTTCGGAGTCCGGGCCCTTGCATTCCACGTAGATATCGCGACGCTCGAGGCCGTCGGGATCCGCCGCGCCGGCGCCTGCCGTGATGCGGTACTTGAGCCGGAAACCCCCGGTGGAGGTGAGCAGACGCATGAAAGAGGCAATGCGTTCAGCTGACTGCTGGAGGTCTTCCATAAATCAAAAATCCTTTGAACCGGTTTTGTCCTGTCTTTACTAACAGAACGTAAGTGTAAGTGCATTCGCTTGAATTGCCCACGGTATTTTGTGTGCGACAAAAGAAATCGAATTATTAGAGCGATGCACCGCGAAGGAGAGAGCAACGCGGTGCAGAGAGAGAAAGCAAAAACCTAGCGGCGGCCTTGAATGGTGGGGCCGGAAGGCTTGCCGGTACTGATGGCCGCGGCCTTGCGAGCAGCGCGTTCGTGCTGGATCTTGCGCATCTCGCGGCCGAGCGATGTGTAGTTCATAACTGTTTGCTGAATGATCATGATGAGGTTGCCGACGTTCCAGTAAAGAGCGAGGCCGGAGGCGTAGTTCCAGGTCATCCAGCCGGAGAAGGCAGGCATCATGAAGGCCATCATCTTCTGCTGCTGCGGATCGACGCCGGGTGAAGGTGTGTAGTACTGCACGAGGAACGACGTGATGACCATGAGGATGGGCAGGATGTGATATGGGTCTGCCTGGGAGAGATCGTGCAGCCAGTACCAGTGGGCCTGGCGGAGCTCGACGACCTTGGTCATCATGGTGAAGAAGGCGAAGAGCAAAGGCAGCTGCACAAGCGACGGAACGCAGCCGCCGAACATGCTGACGCCCTGCGTCTTCTGATAGGCCATGACCTCGGCATTCATCTCGGCGGCCTTGGGGTCAGTGGGCTTGGGGTTCTTGTACTTCGCCTTGATCTTGTCGACTTCGGGCTGGATGCGCTGCATCTTGAGCGCGGAGCGCATGCTCTGCACACGCAGCGGAAGCAGGATCAGGTTGATGAAGACGGTGAAGATGACGATGGCCCAGCCCCAGTTGGAGGCGATGTGGGTGTGGACCCACTGCAGGCCGACGAAGAGGTATTTGCCGATGGGGCCGAAGAAGCCGAAGTCGAGTACAGGGCCGAGGTTCTGGCCGTTGGCTGTCTTGATCTCCTTGAGGACCTTGACGGCCTTGGGGCCGACGAAGAGGCGTGCGGAGTTGTGGCCGGAGACATTGCCGACGCCGGTACCGATGAGCTGCACGGTGGCGTCGGTTTTGCTGGAGCCGAACAGGCTGGGCATGCCGCGCGCGGCGCCGTGGGCCAGGTTCTGCAGCTTCATGTCGCGGTGGATGGTGGCCGCGGTGGCGTCTGCAGGATTGTCCGGCATGAAGATGGCGGCGAAGTACTGATCGCTGACGCCGACGAAGTCGAGCGGACCATTGAGGGTGGCGCCGTTGATGACGCTCTTGATGGCGTCGTGATTGTCCTTGCCGTTGGCGCTGGTATCGACCCAGGCGGAGGAGTAGGCGAGGAGGTTATCCATGTCTCCGAAGGCCGTGGGCCAGGTGAGGAGAGCGCGGATGGGCTGGCCGTCGCGGGTGACGATGGCGTCGGCGTGGATGACGTAGTCGGCGCCGAAGGTGAAGGTCTTGTGGACGGTGATGTTGCCGTTGGAGTAAGCGAAGGAGAGCGAGGCGGGCGCCTGGAGCGAACCGGTGGCCGAGGGGACGTAGAGCGCGTCGGCGAGGCCGGCGGTGATCTTGTCGTCGTAGGTATAGAGGGAGAGGGGATAGCCGAACTGTTTGGAGGCGTCGGCGTGGACGAGGTCGAGCGGATGACCTTCGGTGTCCTTGTAGTTCTTGAGGATCCAGTGGATGACCTGGGCGCCGTGGTTGGAGAAGGTGACCTGGTAGAGCTCGTTCTCAACGGTGGTAGTGGTTTCGGCCTCGGCCTTGAGGACCGGCGCGGCGACGGGCGAGGTAGTGGCTCCGAGAGTGGGTGCGGCTGCGGGCGCATGCGAGACGGCGGCGGGAGGATTGTCCGGCGGCGGTGGCGGGGCGTGCTTGCTGTTCCACCAGGTGAGGCCGGCGATGGCACCGAACATGACGATGATCATGACCAGGAAGGAGCGGGTGTCTTGTCCACCGGCGCCGCCAGCCTGATTGGGGTTTTTGAACTCGGGCAAAGGGAATCCTATTCTATCGGCGTCTGCAAATTGGGCTCGGGCAGACTGCCTCTATGGTAAATGAACGGGTGGACAGGGTGCCCTGTTTCCGGGCGTTTTGGGTTGGCGAACCGAAGCGTGCAATAGCGGCATCGGGCAAGGTTTCAAGGGACGGGGTCGAAGCCGCTGCCTCCCCAGGGATGGCAGCGGGCAAGGCGGCGAGCGGCTAGCCAGAGTCCGCGGAGCCAGCCGTGGCGGACGATGGCGACGTAGGCGTAGTCGCTGCAGGTGGGCAGGTAGCGGCACTGGGAGAGGCCGAAGGCGTGCAGGATGGGCGAGAGGACTCGCTTGTAGAGGCCGAGGAGGATGGAGGCGAGGCGGGCGCGGATGGGGTGAGGTGGTTGTGGTTCGGGTGAAGCTGCGGGATGTTGCGGCGCGGTCATTTCGCTTTCGCGGTGGCTCGATCAGCGGCAGCCTGCACGGCGCGGAAGATGAGGGCAACTTCGCGCTGGAGGGTGAGGAAGTCGAGGTCGATGACGGAGCGGCGAGGGTGGAGGATGACGTCGACCGGAGAGGTGAGCAGCGCGAGATTAGCGCGGACGGCTTCGCGCATGCGGCGCTTGATGCGGTTGCGGTCAACAGCCTTGCCGAGGGCCTTGGGGACAGTGAGGCCGATGCGCGGGCCGGTGGTCGCGCTTCTGCGTTCAGGGGGACGCATGGTGTGGAAGTAGGCTACCTGTTTGGCGAACTGCTTGCGGCCGGCCTTATAGACGAGCTGGTAGTCGGCGTGTTTGCGCAGGCGGTGTGGGGTGAGGGAGGTCACGAGATTTTTCCGGAGTGGTGCAGTGCTGCGAGGAACTGTTGACGTGGGTGCTGATTGTTAACGCACGAGCGCGCCCTGGGTTGATTTCCGAGGGCGCGAGCGGAGGGTAAACGTGCGAAAAGAACTAGTCGCGGAAGCCGGCGGAGACGGCAATCTTGTGCCGGCCTTTGGCGCGGCGGCGGCTCAGAACCTTGGCGCCGGCCTTGGTGGCCATGCGGCTGAGAAAGCCGTGGACTTTGCTGCGACGACGACGGTTGGGCTGGAAAGTGCGCTTGGGCATGATGAAGGTCCTGTATGCAAGAGTGTGCCTTCGAAGACCGTCCAACAGCGTGGAAAATAAACGGAATCGAAGGGAAAAGTTATGCCGCGATAGGCCGCGAAACGTGCAGGCCTGAGCAGAGGAGAAACACCACTCTGCAGCAAGATTTGAGTATAGCGGAGTTGTGGGAAACGGGCAACGTAACTGTTGGATTTTGTATCCGACGGACTGACACCCCCGGGCTCAATTTGGATGAGAGAATCTGCTAATCGAACTCCGCGATAGATTCTTCACAAGGTTTGGTGCAACTGAAAAAAACTTTGTCGTTTCGCGTAATTTCGCTTGCCATAGGGTCCCCGTTAGCGTGCTACTATCGACTCCGTTCCGTGATAGCTGGAAGCTGTCACAGCCAAATTTTTGAAGGGCCACAAACCTCTGTTTCACTACTCCCCCGCCGCGCTTGCGGTTGAGGAATTCAAAGCAATCAGATCCGAACTCACTTCGCCGGGTTGACCTGGCGGGGCGAGGGTATCCTTGCTTTCTTTCATCCCCCTGTCCGCGGACAATCTGTACTGCAGTAATTGGATCGCCAAGAAATAAGGAAGACATAGACAATGTCATTTGTTCCGGTTCCAGCCGCCGTGATGAACCAGTGGGTTCGCATTTTGAGCGCGCTCGAAAAGAAGATTAACCGGCAGAGCTTTGAGACGTGGCTCAAACCCACGCGGTTCTCGCACGTTACCGATCGCGTACTGCATGTGCGCGTGCCGTCGCAGGAGTTTCAGCACATCGGCGACCGCTATGCGGACCTGATTGGGGAAGCGATCGATGTTCTGGGACTGGAGCTGGACTCGGTGGTGTTCCAGGTTCCTCCTCCTGATCCGAACCTGACGCGCGTGCGCGAGGATGGCGGCTTTGCACCGCAGCCGAGCCATAGTGCGAACGCTCCGCGCAATGGGCGGCAGACTCCTGTGGGCAACGGACCGGAGCAGGCGCGCTTTGACTGGAATACTGCCGCGCAGCTGAACCCGCGCTACCAGTTTGAGAGCTTTGTAACCGGGCCGGGCAATCAGTTTGCTCATGCTGCCGCGCAGGCCGTGGCGGACCGGCCTTCAAAGGCTTACAACCCGCTGTTCGTGTATGGCGGCGTGGGCCTGGGCAAGACGCACCTGATGCAGGCGATCGGCCACCACGTGAAGATGCGGCAGCCGCAGAGTGCGATCAGCTATATCTCGGGCGAGAAGTTCACGAACGAGATGATCAACAGCGTTCGCTATGACAAGATGACCAGCTTCCGCGACAAGTTCCGCTCGGTCGATGTGCTGCTGATCGACGACATTCAGTTCCTCGCAGGCAAGGAGCGGACGCAGGAAGAGTTCTTCCATACGTTCAACGCGCTGCACGAGAGCATGAAGCAGATCGTGATTGCTTCGGATCGTCCGCCCAAAGAGCTGAACGACTTTGAAGACCGTCTGCGCTCGCGGTTTGAGTGGGGGCTGGTGGTGGACATTCAGCCGCCCGATCTCGAAACGAAGGTTGCGATTCTGCAGCGCAAGGCGGAGCAGGAACAGACCGTTCTGCCGACCGATGTGGCGTTGTTTATCGCGGGCAATGTTCGCACGAATGTGCGTGAGCTCGAAGGCGCGCTGACGCGGTTGATTGCGTGGTGCAGCATGCATGGCGTGGAGATTACGCTGCCGACGGCGCAGATGTGCCTGAAGCAGTTCATTGATACGCAGGTGCGCAAGATTACGATTGAAGCGATCCAGCGTGTGGTGGCTGAGCAGTTCGGCATGCGCGTGGCGGAGCTGAAGCAGAAGAACAACTCGCGGCAGATTGTGGTGCCCCGGCAGATTGCGATGTACCTGGCCAAGCAGATGACGGAAGCGTCGCTGCCTGAGATTGGGCGGCAGTTTGGCGGCAAGCACCATACGACGGTGATGCACTCGATTGCGAAGATCGATGAGCAGCGCCGGCATGACAAGGACCTGACGCGGACGCTGAATAAGCTGATGGAGACGTTGGGGTAAGCAGAATGTAGAGCGTAGAGAAGGCCGCCAGTGATGGCGGCCTTTCTGTTTTGTTGCGCTGACGACGAGCGGAGTTAGAAGAAGACTTCCGGAGAGACGTGGAAGCGTTCGCTGAGGCGGCGGATCTGCTCCTTGTTCAACTCGCGCTTGCCGTTGAGGACTTCTGACGTGATGCTTGGTGCTCCGAAGATGCCGGTAAGGTCTTTCTGTTTGAGGTTGTGCTGATCCATGAGGAAGGCGATCACGCCAAGGGGTGAGGCTTTTGTGAGCGAGTAGTGCTTTTCTTCAAAATCTTCGATGAGCAAGGTAAGGAGTTTAGCGAATTCCTGTTCCGCCGGCGAGAGCGAGTCTTCGCGGTGCAGGAGATTGGTGAGCTGCTGAAGGTATAGCTCGTTCTGTTCTTCAGATTCGATGACGGAAGGCAACGCCTTCTTGAGGAGACGAGCATACTCCGGCTGGATTTCGAGCGGCAATGCGGCGATGGCCATTACTTCCAACCCTCCTTGTCGTACTCGGCGTGCGTGAGGACGTGGCGCACGAGAATGAGTTGAGACGTGTAAAAGATTTCTGCAATCAGCCGATAGGCGTTGCCCTTGATATTGAAGACAACGAACCGACCGACAGCATCTGCTGAAGGCAGGTCTCGCCTGATTTCGACGAGGTTTTTCCAGGTAGCTTTCTTTGCGATGCGATACCAGGCGTCGAGAGGTTCAGCCAGATCAGCGTGACGTACACTCGCCTCGAGCAGCTTTTTGCGGCTGATGATGTGCATCGGCTACCCACTCCTAATGTTGTTCGCAAATTGAGAACTTGTCAAGAGCGGTGGTTTCGGCGCGGCTACTTTGCAAGATATTTTTCCGGCAGGGTGAGGCCGGGGCGTTCGTCGTCCCAGAGGATGCTGGCGATCCAGTAGCGGCCCTGGGCGTGGACCAGTTGCAGGGAGTTAATGCCGCGGGCGAAGGGCTGGGTGTCGGTGAGCGTGTGGCGGCTTTCGTAGGTGCTCCAGACGCTGACCAGGTTGCCGAACTCTTCGACGTTGTTGTGCAGGCCGCGCTCGAAGAAGCCGTTGGTTTTGAAGAAGGGATCGTCGCGGGTGACGTAGTCGTCGGGGGTGAGGAAGACGGCGTCTGCGGGGCGCGCCGGCTGGTCTTTGGTGGCCGGGCGTTCAGCACGGATGACTCCCATGCGGCCGGTGGGGAGAAAGAGCGAGCGGAAGCGATGCCAGTCGCGCTGCTGGCCGGCGGGGCCGGAGATGACGCCGTAGAGCGAGGCCATGAGGTGGTCGATGGTGTCGACGTCTTCAGCCTTGGCCTGCGGCCAGTCAGGATGTGTGGCGATGTCGCCGGGGAGCGGCTTGGGCTGCGGTGTGGGCGCGGAGGTTTGCGCGCAGGCGATGGTGCTGGCTGCGAGGGTGAGGGCGAGGATGAAGGAGCGCTGCATGCTGTTCTCCGAAGATGGCTTCGGGGGAATGCTAGCAGAGCTTTCCGTGCGCGTGGTTCGCGATCAGGCGAGCAGGATGATTTTGCCGACACCGCCCTTTTCGCCGGCGGTGTGGGCCTCGGCCGCTTGTGCGAGAGGAAGCATGCGATCGATGGAGATAATGAGCTTCTTGTCGCGGATGGCTTCGCCGTAGTGCACGTAGGTGTTTGCGTCCGGGTGCGCCATGATGGCATTGACCTGCACGGTTGGATGAAGCGCGGCGTTGGATGGAGGGCCGACGACGGAGCCGTAGTTGCCTCCGGGTTTGACGTGGCCGATGAGGGTGGTGGCGGTGGCTCCGCCGATGGTGTCGGCGACGGCGTCGACGAGGCCGAGAGAGGCGATGGCCTCCTTGTCGGTGAGGTCTATGGCTTCGATGGCGCCGAGAGACTTGGCTTCGGCGATCTGATTCTTGCGGACACCCGCGATGACGTTGGCGCCGATTTCTTTAGCGGCGTAGAGCGCGATGCGGCCTACGCTGCCGAGAGCGCCCGTGAGGAGGATGGTCTGGCCCTTTTCCGCTTTCGCTCCGTCGCGCATGAGCTGGTCGCCGGTGACGGAGATAAGCGGGACCGCCGCTGCCGTGGTGAGCTCGAGGCCTTCGGGGATCTTTGCGAGCTCGGTGGCTTTGACGACGGTGAGTTCAGCGTAGGTGCGCTGGGTGAGCGTGAAGACGTGATCGCCGGGGGCGAAGCCTTCCACGCCGGGGCCGACCTCGCGGACGATGCCTGCGGCGTCGCGGCCGAGAATAGCCGGGAACTGAACGGGGAAGCGCTCTTTGGCGGCGCCGGAGCGCATCTTCCAGTCGATGGGATTGACGCTCACGGCCTGGACGCGGATGAGGACTTCGCCGGGACCGGGCTGGGGGTCGGTGAAGTCTTCATACTTGAGATTTTTGGGTGGACCGTACTCGTGCAGGACAACGGCTTTCATGGTGTGACCTCGTTACCAGGTGAGATGCGGGATGCGGGCGGCTAGCTGGATGGAGGGAGGTAGCGACGCCATTCTTCGGTTTCCGCGAGGTGTTTGAGGAGCTGGAAACGGCGGCGCAGAAGGGTGCGGATGTGCGGCACCATGATAGTGCGAGAGACGATCCAGCCGGCAGGGCCGAAGGGAAGGCTGAAGGTGAGTTTGTCCGCGAGCAGTGTGCCGTGGCGGGTTGCGGTGAAGTGGTGATCGTGCTGGAAGGTGCGGAAACGGCCGCTGAGCATGCGGTCGGAGAAGAAGTGGGGAGGGTTGAACTGGTCGATGAGGGAGACGTGGCGATGCGGGAGGAGGAACTTGCGGCCTTGCCAGCGTACGGTGTCGTTGGCCTGGACGAGGCCGGTGGTGCGGCCGGCGACGGCTTTGAAGGCGAGGGTTTCGCGGACGATTTCGATGCTGGTGGAGAGCGCGAAACAGCGTTCGATGGGAGCGTTGATGAGGATGGAGTCGCGGAGGGTGAACGTGATGCTGTAGCCAGATGGTATTCGATGCGCTGTATGCTTTGGGCGGAATGGAGGCGTGATGACGCGTGCGTTGAAGCTTGGATTGTTGGCGGTTAGTTGGTTGGTGAGCTTGGGAGCGGTGCGGGCGCAGGTGGCTCCGGTGACCGTTGCGATCGTGGGGCTCGAGCATGGGCACGTGGGCGGGTGCTTCCAGTTGCTGACAAAGACGGAGAACGTGAAGCTGGTGGCCGTGGTGGAGAAGGATGCTGAACTCCGAGCGAAGTACGCGACACGGTTTCATCTGGATCATGCGCTGATGTTTGAGTCGCTGGATGCGATGGCGGCTAAGGTGAAGCCGAAGGCCGTGCTGATCTATACGGCGCCGGTGCGGCATCGGGCGGTGGTGGAGTGGGCTGCAAAGCATGGCATCGACGCGATGATGGAGAAGCCGTTTGCGACGACGCTGGCTGATGCAGTTGCGATGCGTGATGCGGGCAGGAAGTTTCACACGCGGGTGCTGGTGAACTACGAGACGAGCTGGTATGCGTCGAACGCCGCGGTGCTGAAGGATGTGGCGGCGGGCAGGCTGGGTACGGTGCGCAAGGTGGTGGTGCATGACGGGCACCAGGGTCCAGAGGAGATTCATGTGCCCGCGGAGTTTCTCACGTGGCTGACTGACCCGAAGACGAATGGCGCGGGAGCGATGTTCGACTTTGGCTGCTACGGAGCGGATCTACTGACGGTGATGATGCACGGTGCGGCTCCGGAGAGCGTGACCGCGGTGGCGCAGACCGACAAGCCGGCGAAGTACGCGAAGGTGGATGACGATGCAACGATCATTGTTCGCTACAAAGGCATGCAGGCGGTGTTGATGCCGTCGTGGGACTGGACGTTTTCGCGCAAGGATATGGAGGTGTATGGGAGCTCCGGCTATGAGATTGCCGACGATGCGAACAACGTGACGGCACGGTTTGCAGAGAAGGAGAAGGCGCAGACGGGTGCGGCGGAGAAGCTGCCGCGGGCTTATACGAACTCGCTGGAGTACCTGGCGGCGATTGAGCGTGGGGAGATTTCGGGGGAGGGGGATCTGTCTTCGCCGGAGGTGAATGTGATGACGATGCAGATTCTGGAGGCGGCGAAGAGGAGTGCGGAGACGGGGAAGACGGTTGTGGTTGGGGTGGTGGCGCGGTAGCTTTTGCCGCGAAACCTAGGGTCGGCGAGCCTTTACATGGCCCTGTTTGGCGTAGTCGAGCAAGAGCTTGTCGCTTGTGACGAGGGTCATGTGGTACTCGCGTGCTGTCGCCACAAGAATGCGGTCGGCGGGATCACCGTGAATCTTGCCAGGCAGCCGTGTTGATTCGATCAGGATATCGGGCGAGAGTTGGGCGATGCCGAGACGGTCCGGTGCTGTATCGATTCGCCAGAGATCGTCGATGGGGAGGTTGAGCCGCAATTGATTCTTCGAGACGAGCAACCCGATTTCCCAGCAGGAAAAAGGCGAAATGAAGACGGTTTGCGACTTTTGCCATGCTTCGATTTCTGCGAAGAAGTGAGTCGAAACGCGCTTCGCGGCCGCCGTCACGGACCACAGCCAGACGTGGGTATCGAGCAGATACCTCATTTCTTCTTCCTGGCTCGTTTTGGTTTCGGCTTCTCCCACGCCCATTCCGGGAGCGTCCACTCCTCAGGAAGCGGCGAAACGATGTCGCCGAGAATCTCAACACCCGGGTGCCTTCCAACGATCGACTCGAATGCTGCCGGCGCCTTGACGGGCGGCACGACATGGCTCACCGGCTGACCGCGTTTTGTAACGATGATTGTGAGTCCGTTGTCCCGCACCTGGTCCATCAACTGGAGACACTTTGCCTTGAACTCACCCGCAGGGATAATGCGGACGTTACCGCCGGTTCCGGGAGGAGTTTTGGGATGAGCGCTCATGACCATAGTTTATGACCATGGTCATGAGTTTGGCAAAATGGGCGATTTAGCGATGCGGCCTGGTGGCTTCGGTGACGGGAATCTCTTTGCCAGCGTCGTCGACATAGTGGATGTCGAACGGAGCGTCGGAGAGGTCGTAAAGTTCGACCGCGGTGACGGCGTGGAACTGGTGGATGCCCTTGGCGGGCATCAGGAGGAAGTCACCGGGCTTCATCATGGTGGGCGGAGCGTCTTTCATCTCGGCCTTGCCGGAGCCGCTGATCATGATGAGGCGTTCGTTGGGCGTGTGCCAGTGCCAGGGAATGGTGCAGCCGGGCTTGAACTTGATGAGGATGAGCGAGGACTTGCCGGCGGGGTCGCCATCCTGCACCGCGATGGTGACGCAGGAAGGAAGCGCGGGATGATTGCCGAATTTGGTGGTGGCCGCGGCCTTGTACGACATGGCTGCGGGTGCTTGTGCGTGAGAGGCCGAGGAGAGAGCGGAGAGGCAGGCGGCTAAAGCGAGGGCGCTGCGGATGTTCATTAGGGTGTCTCCTGTGGATGGAAACACCCTACAACAGAGGCGTGTTGAGAGAGTTGTGGGTCTTGTTGCGAGTTTATCGCTGCGCGGGCTGACCTCCCATTGCCCATCGGAGGTTTCCGTCGAGCGGAGTTGCCGCAAAGTCAAAGTGCAGGACGCGTCGGTGGCCTGGGTCTGTGGAGGCAGATGAAGCGTGGAGAAGGAGAGGCCGCATGATGAGGGCGGCTCCACTCCCGGCTGCGCAGCAGATGGCGGCTTCCTCGCTGATGTGCGGCTCGACGTTGTTCTGGTTGAGACGGCCGAGCTGGTGGGTGCCGGGTATGACGCGGAGAGCGCCGTTGGTAGCGGGGCAAGGATCAAGATGGATGCGGACGGTGAGCATGCTGGCGAGAACACCAGTCGGTGGCTGAACGTGCGTGACACCAGCCTTGGTGGACCATGGACCATAGCCGGGCGTATCGATGCGTTCTGCTACGGCGACAGTCAGGTCCTGATGCCAGGGAACCTTCCAGTTGGCGTCTGGAGTTTTGTCGAAGAGTGTGGAGCGAACTGCGAAGGCTTGTGGGCCGAGGATGTGATCGACAATGGAGCGCACGCTGCCATGTTGCGCTACGGCTTGGAGAGCGGGGATGCGATGCATGATGTCGCGGACGCCGCCGCGATGGGTTTCAGTGGCGCCGTGTTGCTCGATGAGGGCGATGAGCTGAGCGATTTCCAAAGAAGACAAAAGGGAAGGCTCGATTGCGAAGCCTTCCCTTTCGAATGCGGTGAGATTGATCAAACGCTAAAGCTCCATCGCATGCTCGGTGGCGAGCTTCCTCGCGCGGTCGATGAAGGCGTCGAGGGTCACGGAGCCTTCATCGCCTTTGCCGCGAACGCGGACGCTGACGGATTCGGTGGCTGCTTCCTTGTCGCCCATGATGAGGATGAAGGGGATCTTCTGCAGGCCGAAGTCGCGGATCTTGCCCTGCATCTTGCCGTTCGAGGCATCGAGTTCGACGCGGAGACCGGCGGCTTCGAGCTTGGCCTTGACGGTGTTGGCGTAGTCGAGATGTTTCTCGTTGGAGATGGGGACCAGGCCGATCTGGACGGGGGCGAGCCACATGGGGAAGGCGCCGGCGTAGTGCTCGATGAGGACGCCGAAGAAGCGTTCGACGGAGCCGAAGAGAGCGCGGTGGACCATGACGGGCTGGTGCTTCTCGCCGTCTTCGCCGGTGTATTCGAGATCGAAGCGCTGGGGGAGTTTGAAGTCGAACTGCACGGTGGAGAGCTGCCAGAGGCGGCCGAGGACGTCGACGAGCTTGACGTCGATCTTGGGGCCGTAGAAGGCGGCTTCGCCAGGGAAGGTCTGGAAGGTGAGGCCGCGTTTGGTAAGGACGCCGTGGAGCGCGCCCTCGGCCTGCGCCCATTCTTCGGGGGTGCCGATGAAGTCGGGGTTGCCGGGCTGGTGTGTAGAGAGCTCGACGCGGTACTCCTTGAAGCCGAAGGTTTTGAGGACGGCTTCGGCGAAGTCGAGGCAGCCTTCGATTTCGGCGTTGATCTGGTCACGGGTGCAGAAGATGTGGGCGTCGTCCTGCGTGAAGCCGCGCACGCGGAGCAGGCCGTGCATGGTTCCGCTGCGCTCGTAGCGGTAGACGTTGCCGAGCTCGGCGTAGCGCTGGGGGAGATCACGGTAGGACTTCGGCGTGGACTTGTAGATGAGGATGTGGCCCGGGCAGTTCATGGGCTTGAGGCGGTACTCCGCGTCGTCGAGCTCCATGGGCGGGTACATGTTCTCGGCGTAGACGTCTTCGTGGCCGGAGATCTTCCAGAGCTCGCGGCGCATGATGTGCGGCGTGAAGACCATGTGATAGCCGCGGCGGATGCACTCTTCGCGCATCCAGTCTTCCATGGCCTTGCGGATGAGGCCGCCCCTGGGATGCCAGAAGATGAGGCCGGCGCCGGCGACTTCCTGGATGCTGAAGAGGTCAAGCTGCTTGCCGAGGACGCGGTGGTCGCGGGCCTTGATCTCTTCGAGGTGCTTGAAGTGGGCGTCGAGGTCCTTGGGGTTGAAGAACGCGGTGCCGTAAATGCGCTGGAGCTGCTGGTTCTTCTCGTCGCCGAGCCAGTAGGCTCCGGCGATGGACATGACTTTGAACGCCTTGACGCGGCCGGTGGAGGGGACGTGGGGGCCGCGGCAGAAGTCGGAGAATGCGCCGTTCTTGTAGAGAGAGATTTCTTCGCCGGGCTTGGTGAAGCGTTCGATGAAGTGGACCTTCATGAACTCGCCGGTGTTCTTGTAGTCTTCGAGGCCTTTTTCGCGCGGCTCTTCGACGCGGACGAACGGCTCGTCGCGTTTGACGACGTCGGCCATGCGTTGTTCGATGGCGGCGAGGTCGGACTCAGTGAACGGGGTTTCGCGGTAGACGTCGTAGAAGAAGCCGTTGTCGGTGGCGGGGCCGTGGCCGAGTTTGGTCTCGGGGAAGAGCTCGAGGATCGCGGTGGCCATGACGTGCGCGGCGGAGTGGCGGACGACTTTGAGCGCGGCGGGATCGGACTCCTTGAGCAGCTCGAGGGTGGAGTCTTCGGTGAGTGGCGTGGAGAGGTCGACGATGCGCTCGCCGGCGTGCGTGCTGGCGGAGTACATGGCTTCCTCGCTGGCTTCGAGGGCAGCTTCGTTCTCGTTAGTGGCGGCGGTAGTGAGAGGTTTGGTG
>JAZKBC010000169.1:0-1382 GCA_040388825.1 Acidobacteriota bacterium
GAGGGAACAGATGATGGACTGGGTGCGGGAGGTTTATCCGGCGGGGTTTGTGACGGTGCGGTCGCGGTCGAGGGCTGAGGTGGATATTGAGAAGGTGTCCGCGGAGGCGCAAGGGGCGTTGTTGCCAGGGAAGGAACCGGATGCCGCGCGGCGATGACGGACAGAAGAGCAGGTGCAGTAGCAAAGGGCGCAGCTTTTGGCTGCGCCCTTTGTTGGCTCTCAGTACCACCCGAGAGATGCCGGTGAACTCGTGCTGCTAGAGCGAGCTCATGTTGTGGAGGAACTCCTGGTTGTTGCGGGTCTTGCCGAGCTTGTCGGAGAGAAGCTCCATGGCTTCGACCGGCGAGAGGGGGTTCAAGACCTTGCGGAGAATCCATGTGCGCTGCAGGTCGTCCTTGGGGATGAGGAGCTCTTCCTTACGGGTTCCGCTGCGCTGGATGTCAATGGCTGGGAAGACGCGCTTGTCGACGAGCTTGCGGTCGAGAATGACTTCCATGTTGCCGGTGCCCTTGAACTCTTCGAAGATGACTTCGTCCATGCGGGAGCCGGTATCGATGAGAGCCGACGCGATGATGGTGAGCGAGCCGCCTTCTTCGATGTTGCGGGCTGCGCCGAAGAAACGCTTGGGGCGTTGCAGCGCGTTCGAGTCCACACCGCCTGACAGTACTTTGCCGGAAGGAGGCACGATGGTGTTGTAGGCGCGCGCGAGGCGGGTGATGGAGTCGAGGAGGATGACGACGTCGCGCTTGTGCTCGACGAGACGCTTGGCCTTTTCGATGACCATCTCGGCGACCTGGACGTGGCGGGCGGCGGGCTCGTCGAAGGTGGATGAGATGACTTCGCCTTTGACAGAGCGCTGCATGTCGGTGACTTCTTCCGGACGCTCGTCGATGAGCAGGACGATCAGAACGACTTCAGGATGGTTCGCCGTGATGGAGTTGGCGATGGACTGCATCAGCACGGTTTTTCCGGTGCGCGGAGGAGCGACGATCAGGCCGCGCTGGCCTTTGCCGATGGGGCAGAGGAGGTCCATGACGCGACCGCTGATGGCTTCGCGGACGGTCTCCATCTTGATGCGTTCCTGGGGGTAGAGCGGGGTGAGGTTGTCGAAGAGGATCTTGTTGCGGGTCTCTTCGGGGCTCTCGAAGTTGATGGCCTCGATCTTGACGAGGGCGAAGTACTTCTCGCCTTCGTGGGGGCTGCGGACGTTGCCGCTGATGGTGTCGCCGGTCTTGAGATCGAACTTGCGGATCTGGCTGGGCGAGACGTAGATGTCGTCGGGGCCGGGGAGGTAGTTGTAGTCGGGCGAGCGGAGGAAGCCGTAGCCGTCGGGGAGGATCTCGAGGACGCCTTCGCCCCGGATGACGGTCTCCTGGTCCAGC
>JAZKBC010000169.1:1392-8219 GCA_040388825.1 Acidobacteriota bacterium
CGAGGACGCCTTCGGCGAAGATGTGGCCTTCTTTTTCGCTCTGGGCCTGGAGGATTTTGAAGATGAGGTCCTGTTTGCGCAGACCGCTGGTTCCGGGGATTTCGAGGCCGCGAGCGAGCTTGCCGAGTTCGGCGATGCTCTTCTCTTTCAGTTCGGCGATGGTCATGAGTTCTTGGGGAGTTTCAGTTGTTGGCATAGGTTCTTTTTCTGTAGGAAGGATTGGGTACTGCGGGAATTGGGTGCTGCGGGGGAGCGAGTTTTCACTCGAATTACGTGGGGAATTTGGGAGCAGTGCCGTGCGGAGGATTTGCTGCGGAAGAGCTTGAATTCCAGGAAGGATTGAGGACAGGCTAGCAGAGTTCGATGCGGATTAGGGAAAAGAGTTGCAGCGCGGCCGGGGAGGCCGCGCCCGGGTTTATGCAGCGCGGCGGGAAGGAGTGATGATGCCGAGATCGGTCTCAGTGGCGCTGGTGTCCATGGGGACAGTGTCCTTGAAACGGTCGAGCACTTCGTTGGTGGTGTCCTGCAGGCGCGTGTTGGGCTTGTGGAGCTTGCGGGTCGCCTTGGAGGCGAGTTGGCAGAGCTTGTAGCGGTTATTGACGTGCGTGAGGGCTCCAAAAATGAGATCTGAGCGCATAGTAGGTTGTTTCTCCTTAGAATCTTGCCGGCCGTGTGGGCATCTCTGTGGGATGCTGCCTTTATCGGCCTGGTGGGGCGTTTGATTAGAAAGCCTGGGGGCGGCCCGTAAGTGGCGAGGCTGCTGGCCCTTGCAGATTAGACGCTGGCCGGGGCCGGGAAGGCTCAAGCTTCCGGGTTGACGGCTGGCGGGATTGAACTGACGCAGGAAATCCTAGCATGGAGTTGCCTGCAAGCGGCTGATTTTCAATGAGATGCTGGAAAACCGAACCGTACTGCTTTCCCTGGGCACAGGAGCGGATTGAGGCCAATCGCTTCAGGGCGAAAAGCATGCTCGAGGTGGGTTGGAGATTTGGCGGAAACCGCCGGAAGACAGCCAAGCCTGCCTGAAACGAAAGAATGGAGGCTTTTTTGTTACCACTTGCACCATATCGCTTGCAGGGGCCGCGGGTCAATCCTTTTTTTGGGGAGTTGGCGGCGGCATAGTTCCAAAAACGGTATACGGGAGCTCCCTGGAGGGCTGATATCAGGCTACTTCTGGGCGTCTCTGGCGGTGCGGGCCTTGACGAAGGTGGGATCCAGGGTCAGGGTGCGATCGAACTCAGCGTTGGCGTCGGCGGTTTTGCCGGCGGTTTGCAGAGCGCGACCCAGGCCGAAGTGAGCGCGGGGCGACTGCGGATTGTCGGCGACGTTCTGGCGGAGGAGCGCGACGGAGGTTTCGACGTCGCCCATCTTGAGGCATTGGTATCCGGCGAAGTCGACAGCGTCGGCTGTAGAGGCGGAGGTGCCGATGAGAGCGCGGAAGTCGCGGTAGGTGGAAAGGATGGCGACGGTATCGGTGCGCTCGTCGTAAAGACGCTGTGCCATTTGCTGGACGAGAGTGCGATCCCATTCGGGCGGAGAGAAAGCAGAGGGGGCGAGAGGCGGGTTGATCTCGGCTGAGTCGAGGGTGCTTTCATCGAGAACATGGCCGGTGGCTGTATCGATCTCGCGTGAGCTGTGCGGGAAGAGGAAGCCGTCTTCGGAGCGGTAGTCGCCCATCTCCATGTGCGTTGCATAGTTGGAGCCGAAGGCGTGGAAGGGGACAGTGCGGGCGTAGCCGTCGATGAGCCAGGTGGCAGCATCGACGTAGATGTCTTCGCGGAAGCCGTCGGCGAGTGTGGTGTGGAGGATGTATACGAGGTTGGCGCCGAGGTGGGTGGCGCCTCCGGCTTCGAGGGTGGTGCCGTGGTCGTGGTAGTCGACGAGGGCGTCGTCGAAGAGCGAGGTATGACGGGTGGCTGCGGCAGCGGCTCCGATGGTGCGGACGACCAGACCGGGGTCGGGGTAATACTCCCAGGCAGAGCCGTCGTAACCTTCGTGCTGGTGGCGGAGCGGCTCGACGGGACTGCCGATGACGCGGTAGAAGGGGCGCATCTGCGCGACGTAGGTGGAGCCATTGATGTTGCCTTCGTGATAGTGGCCGTGGAGGACGAAGCTGTGCAGCGAGTGGATGTGGTCGAGTCCACCGAGAGCACGTAGGTGTGCGGCTACGATGTCGTCGACGGTGGGTGGGGGCGTGGAGGCGAGGGAAGTCAAAGGCGAGAGAAGAAAAAGGAGCGCGCAACGGATCATGTGGGATATCTCCGGCAAACGGACACATAGACGCGACATAGAGGCAAGGGCCGCAACGGGATCACTGTACGGTGAACGATTGTGACGAGGCGAGGTTTGGACGGGATGAATGCTCGGCGGATGCTAGACTGGCTGCAAATTCAACGGCCTCAGTGGGCGGCATCGGGCGGGACATGCTCTTTAAGACACGCAGCGCGGCGGTGTACGGGATCGACGCGCACTTGATCGATGTCGAGGTGGACTTCTCCGGAGTCGCGATGGAGAAGGAGATCTTCGCTACGGTGGGGCTTCCGGATGCGGCGGTGCGGGAGAGCCGCGACCGGGTGCGATCGGCTATCAAGAACTCGGGGTTTGATCTGCCAACGACGCGGATCACGATCAATCTGGCTCCGGCGGACCTGAAGAAGGAGGGGTCAGGGTTCGATCTGCCGATTGCGGTGGGGATCCTGGGAGCGTACGGGGCGCTGGTGGTTAAGGACGTCAGCGACTTTGTGCTGGTGGGGGAGCTGGGGCTGGATGGGTCGCTGCGGGCGGTGCAGGGGATGCTGCCGATTGCGATTGCGACGCGGGCGGCGGGGATTAAAAACCTGGTGATTCCGGCGGCGAATGCGAAAGAGGCCGCGGTGGTGCAGGGCGTGAATGTGTATCCCGTGAAGAGCCTGCTGGAGGTGCGGGAGCTGCTGAACTCGGCGGTGCAGGGAAAGATGTTTGCCGATCCGCTGGTGGTGAATACAGATGCGCTGCTGGGGGATGCGCAGGAGTACGCCGCGGACTTTCGCGATGTGCGGGGGCAGCATGTGGCCAAGCGGGCGCTGGAGGTGGCGGCTGCGGGGGGACACAATATTTTGATGATCGGGCCGCCGGGGTCGGGCAAGACGATGCTGGCGAAGAGGCTGCCGTCGATCCTGGCTCCGCTGCGGTTTGAAGAGGCGCTGGAGACGACGAAGATTCATTCCGTCGCGGGCGTGCTGAATAAGGATGAGGGGCTGGTGACGCAGAGGCCGTTTCGGTCGCCGCATCACACGATCTCGGATGCGGGGTTGATTGGCGGAGGGATGATTCCGCGGCCGGGGGAAGTTTCGCTCGCGCACAACGGCTTGTTGTTCCTGGACGAGCTGCCGGAGTTTCCGCGCAACGTGCTGGAGGTGCTGCGGCAGCCGCTGGAGGATGGCAAGGTGACGATCTCGCGGGCGGCGATGTCGTTGAGCTTTCCGGCGCGGTTCATGCTGGCGGCGGCGATGAATCCTTGCCCCTGCGGATATCGTAACGACCCTTCGCGGGACTGCAACTGCACGCCGCCGATGATTCAGCGGTATGTGTCGAAGGTGAGTGGGCCGCTGCTGGACCGGATCGATATTCATATAGAGGTGCCGGCGGTGCAGTACAAGGAGCTGCGCGGTGGATCGGCGGCGGAGGGGTCCAAGGAGATTCGAGCGCGGGTGCTGGCGGCGCGGGAGGTGCAGCATGCGCGGTTCAAGGAGGCGGGTGCGGCGGCTTCGAGTGAAAGGACGGGGACGCATGTGGCGGCGAAGGCGCGGGTGTTTGCGAATGCGCAGATGTCGACACAGCAGATTCGGACGTTCTGCGAACTGCCTACGGATGCCGAGCGAATGCTGGAACGCGCGATGCAGCAGCAGGGACTGAGCGCGCGGGCGCACGACCGGATTCTGAAGGTGGCGCGGACGATTGCGGACCTGGAGGGAGCGGCGATGATCGGGGTGAATCACATCGCGGAGGCGATCCAGTATCGGACGCTGGACCGGAGCTACTGGTCGTAGGCGCTGAGCTGGGTAGTAGGATGAGTGCAAACTGGCGATGAACTTTCCTGAGGCGGTGATGGATGCGGGCAACGAGGCTGGAAGTGCGTGCAATGTTACTGGTGGCGTTGCTGAGTGCGGGTGTGGCGACGGCGCAGGGGCAAGCAGCTCCCGGACCGGATACAAGTGCTGATGGGAAGATTGTGACCGCGGCGGATTTGAAGCCGCGGACGAAGGCTGAGTTGATCGGGGATGCCTGGGATCTCTTGCAGGGAGCGGTTACGGATCCAAAGCATGTTGATCTGCGAATCCAGGGATTGGCTGCACTGGGGACAATGGGAGCAAATCCTCGTGCGGGGAAGATGATCTCGGCTGCGTTTGAAGATAAGGATGTGGATGTGCGGACGGCGGCGGTGCTGGCGGCTGGGCAGAGTCGCAACCGGGCACTGACGACGGGGTTGCACAAGCTGCTGGACGACAAAGAACCGCAGGTAGCTTTCGCGGCGGCGAATACGCTGTGGCGGATGGGGGATAAGGCAGGAGAGGATATTTTGGTGGCCGTGGTGGATGGCGACAGCAAAGCGAGCGCGGGGCTGATGCATGGCGGAATGCACCAGGCGAGCCGGGAGATGCATAATCCAGCAGGGATGGCGAAGCTGGGTGCGATGGAAGGAGCGTCGCTGCTGTTGGGGCCGTTCGGTTTTGGCGTGACGGCTTATGAGTATGTGAAGAAGAATGGCGGGGATTCGGCGCGGGTGCGGGCGGTGGAGGATGTGGGGCAGGGGAGGAGTCCGCAGGCGAAGAAGGTGCTGATGGAGGCGCTGCGCGACAAGGACCCGGGCGTGTGGGCTGCGGCTGCGCTGGCGGTGCGGGGGTATCGTGAGCCGAACGTTGCGGCGGAGCTGGCAAAGCTGTTTGCGGACTCGAAGCGCCCGGTGCAGTTGAGCGCGGCGGCGAGTTACCTGGTGTGCGTGGGCGCGGTGGTGCTGCCGGCTCCGGTTCCACTTATGCCGTAGGACGACCAGGGCAGAGCAACGCCGCCGCGAAGATTTCCGGCATGCGTGCGATGTATTCCGGACAGACTGGGCGTTAGGTATGCAAGGCAATTTCTCCTTTGTTCCGCGGATGGTCGCGGGTGGTGGATTGCCGCGCCAATCTGACCTCGGATCTTCAAGGAGACTCCATGCTTCGTACCTATGTACTTCGTGCTCTCGTAATTGCGGGAGTTGTGGTGGCTTGTTCGAAAGGGGCACATGCCCAATGCAGCGCCGACATCAACGCAGCATTTGCTGCGAACCACAGCACGGCTTCGGCTGCTGAGTGCGATCGCAGCCGCTATGGCGGTGGCTCGTGGTCTGGTCCCGGGGATCTGGTAGTTCGCGTGGCGAAGGCGCGTTTGTGCCCTGATCCGTGGATTGGGCAGATTTACTGGAACCTCTACAACCGCAACCCGACGGCCGCGGAGTGCAGCGTCAACTATGGCGGGCGGACGAGCTACATGAACTATGCGTCGGCGATCCAGGCGTATCACAATGCACCTGCGGCAGCGGCGGCACCGAGCCCGACGTTCTATGTCGATGCCAACAGGAACCTGGTGGATGCGAGCCACCGGGTGATCGCAGCGGCAGGCACGTTTGATCTGAGGGACGCGAATGGCAATCCGGTCACGCTGGTGGCGGCTGGTGGCGGCAATCTGGTGGCGGCCGGTGGAGGCAACCTGGTTGCGGCTGGTGGAGGCAATCTGGTGGCAGCGGGTGGCGGCAATATGACGGGCCAGCGCAGCGTCATGAGTGCCGGCAGCAAAAAGGTGTTTATCGTTCGGCACTAGAGGCCGGCTTTGATAGGGCCCCGTCCACTCACGATGGTGGACGGGGCCATGTCGCGTCCGGGGGAGGTTGCAGGCTCGGCGGCGACTTTGCCCAATCGGAAGCAAGAAAAGCGCTCATAACGAGATTTCATGAAAAAAAAGGGACCCTTCTCTGGCGTTACCTCATAGAGACCGAACCGGGCGGTGATGAGCGAGCGCGAGAGTGGAGCTGCGTGCCGCAAGTTGATCCTGAACCGTTAGGTTACGAGGAGGTTCGCGATGCGTCCATGGATGCTGGCGTTGAACGAAGTTTCTAAAAGGAGGATGTATGCGTAGTTTCTCTCTGTTCCGCATCGCGTTGGCTGCGATGTTTGTGATGGGTTGTTCAGCGGTATCGCATGCGCAGTGCAGCAATGCGAACATCAACCAGGCCTTTTCCTCGGTGTTGCACCGAGCTCCGCGTGGGTCGGGCAACTCGGGGGAGTGCAACCCGAATAACTATGGCGGCGGGTCGTGGAGTGGACAGGCCGACCTGATGAAGCGTGTTGGTGCGGCTTCCTACTGCTCCGACCCGTGGATTGGGCAGGTGTACTACTACACTTACAACCGCTATCCGTCGAATGCGGAGTGCAACGGGCAACTGTACAACCGTGGCCAATGGTCGAGTTATATGGACCTGGCGTCCAAGGTGCAGGCGTATCAAAACTCGCTACATGCAGCGCCGATGCAGATCGATACCGCGGCGACGCGCCGGGCGTTGGCGCAGTACCACGTGGATGGGGGCGGCAATCTGATAGCCCCGCAGGGAGTGATTGTGGCGTACGCTGGCCACTTCCTGATCGATGCGAACATTGTGGCGCAGGGTGGCGGCAACATCGTGGCTCAGGGCGGCGGCAATATCGTGGCTCAGGGTGGCGGCAACCTGATCACTCCGCGGGCGGGCATGCTGGTGAACACGAATGGGTCGAACTTTATCGTGAGGCGTTGAACGCTTGATGCCGCGCACTGCGTGT
>JAZKBC010000170.1:0-9834 GCA_040388825.1 Acidobacteriota bacterium
GGGATCTGGGCTACGCCTTTCATTCTAAAGGGGTTACCTGTCAAGTATTTCATTCTGCTGGGGTTAGAGAAGCAGGGAGTAGGGAGTAGGGAATAGGGAGTAGGAAAGGCGAGGCGGCGCTTTTGATCCTTACTTCTATTTTAGAGGGTTGGTGGGACCAAGTGGGCCAGGTTTTTTAGAGAGAAATCGCCAGTGTTTACGAGGGTTTTGGTGATTTTGGGGTGGTGGAGGGCTTGACAGCTTTGGAACGGCTGGTGCCGGTCATGGAGGGAAGGCCCACTATGTGGTTCGGCGATTTTGCCGTTCGGCGCGGTTTTGTCTAACCCGCTGAAAACAAGGAGCCTATGAAAAGTGGGCCTTGGGAGGGTTTTGGGTGGCCCAGCGAGGCTGCCGGATTTTGATTTGCCGGGGAAAGATCAGTGCCTGTGCGAGCAGAATACTGAGGTCCTTCGCTGCGCTCAGGATGAGGGGGTTTTGAGGGTGTTCGCTAGACCTCTGGCTCGTGTGAGAGTTCACGAGTTCCCAACAGGTATTGGAGGAAGACGAGGGTGAGGAAGCGGTTGAATTTGTAGCCGACTTCGGGGAGGCGGCCTACTTCTTTGAAGCCGTAGCGGGTGAGGAAGCGGAGGGAGGCTCCGTTTTCGCTGTCGACGCCGGCGATCAGGGCGTGCTTGTTGAGGGTGCGGGCGCGGGTGATGAGGTGGTTGAGGAGCTCGGTGCCGAGGCCGCGGTTGCGGACGCCTTCGCGGATGTGGATGGTGCCTTCGACGGTGAAACGGTAGCCGGGCCAGGAGCGGAAGTCGCCGAAGGTGGCGTAGCCGAGGATGTCGTTGGGGTTGGTGTCGTCGACGGCTACGAGGAGAGGGTAGTTCTGGGCGAGGCGGGATTGCCAGTAGGCGTGGCGGTCGTCGACGGTAACGGGGGTGTCGTTGTAGATGGCGGTGGAGGTGAGGAGGACGGAGTTGTAGATGGCGGTGATGGAGGGGATGTCAGCGGCGGTGGCGTCGCGGATGATCATGGGATAGTTTGCCACGAGGAATTGAGGTGGTCCGATCAAAATACTGAGGTCCTTCGCGTAGCTCAGGATGAGGGGTCACAGAAAGATGAGGGGTTGCGGGAAAGTGGTTAGGTCCGTTGCAGCGGGTGGCGGCGTTCGGTTTTGCCTTTGGCGGCGCGTTCGTATTGTTTGGGCCATGAGCCGGGATGGTTGAGGGCTTCGGCGGCGTGGAGGGGCCAGTAGGGGTTGCGGAGGAGTTCGCGGGCGAGGAGGACGATGTCGGCCTGACCGGTGCGGAGGATGTGATCGGCTTGCTCGGGGGAGGTGATCATGCCGACGGCTCCGGTGGGGATGGCGGCTTCGCGGCGGATGGCTTCGGCGAAGTGGACCTGGTAGCCGGGGCCGACGGGGACTTGCTGGCGGGGATCGTTGCCGCCGGAGGAGACGTCGATGAGGTCGATACCTTCGGCCTGGATGAGTTTGGCGTAGGCGATGGTGTCTTCGATGGACAATCCGCCGTCTACCCAGTCGGAGGCGGAGATGCGGGCCCAGACGGGGAGGTGCGCGGGGAAGTTGGCGCGGACGGTGCGGATGATTTCGAGCGGGAAGCGGGCGCGGTTGGCGAGGGTGCCGCCGTATTCGTCGGTGCGGGTGTTGGAGAGAGGCGAGAGGAAGGAGTGGGCGAGGTAGCCGTGGGCTCCGTGGACTTCGGCGAGGAGGAAGCCGGCGGCGGCGGCGCGGCGGGTGGCGGAGGCGAAGTCGGCGAGGATGCGGGTCATGCCTGCGCCGTCGAGGGCGTGGGGGTGGGAGTAGTGGGGGGCGTAGGGTGTGTCGGTTGGGCCGACTACGTTGGTCCAGCCGCCTTGTTCTGGCGGGACGGATTGCGGCTTGTCCCAGCCGGGGGGCATGGAGGCCTTGCGGCCGGCGTGGGCTAGCTGGATGCCGGGGACGGAGCCGTTTTCGGCGATGAATTTGGTGATCCGGGAGAGCATCGGGATGTGGTCGTCGGACCAGATGCCGAGATCGCCGGGGGAGATGCGGCCTTCGGGGCTGACGGCGGCGGCTTCGGTGATGACGGCGCCGGCTCCGCCGATGGCGCGGGAGCCGAGGTGGACGAGGTGCCAGTCGGAGGCGTGGCCGTCGATGGAGCTGTACTGGCACATGGGCGAGACGGCGATGCGGTTGGGGAAGGTGATGCTGCGCTGCGTGAGGGGAGCGAAGAGGTGGACGGGGGAGTCGATCGCGGCGGACATGAGGGGTTAGATGTGGAAGCTGCGGGTGGGGTTCAGGTGATGTGTGGCCTGCGGCGTTCGTGGCCGCCCACTCATGCCCAAGTGCTGGCATGAATGGGGCACCCGGCATGTGAGAGGTGTGGAGAGTCGTGCGGGGGAGTGGGGCGTCCAATAGAATGGTGGGGAAGGAAGATTGATGTCCGCTACTGCTGCACAGCCTGAAACGATCGCGTCGCCGCCGGTGATTCATAATTGCCCGAACTGCAGCCACTGGCTGCCGGATGGGACGCTGGCGTGTCCTGACTGCCAAACGCTGACCTACGGCGAGCACCTGACGGAGCTGGCAATGAGTGCGCAGGAGCTGGAGCAGCAGCAAAAGTGGGTTGCGGCGCGGGACCGCTGGAAGATGGCACTGCTCTGGTTGCCGCAGGAGACGCGGCAGTCGGTGAGTATTCAGGCGCACATTGCGGAGCTGGATGGGCGGCTGAGGGCTGAGGAAGATACCAAGGCGAAGTGGACGAAGAGGCTGGGGCCGTTTGCTCCGGTGGCGCTGTTTTTGATCAAGGCGAAGTCGTACTGGTTTTTGATCTTCAAGCTGAAGTTCCTGGTGGGATTCCTGGCGTACTTCGGCTTGTACTGGGTGGCGTTCGGATGGAAGTTTGCGGTGGCGTTCATGCTGACGCTGACGCTGCACGAGATGGGGCACTATGTTGCCGTGAAGAGGCGCGGATGGAAGGTGGACCTTCCGATGTTTCTGCCGGGGCTCGGGGCCTACGTGCGGTGGCAGGGCAAAGGAGCGACCGTTGAGGACCTGGCGGAGATTTCGCTGGCGGGGCCGCTGGCGGGGTTTGCCGTGGCGCTGGTGTCGTACGGGATATTCTTTGCGACGCACTCGCCGTTCTTTCACCTGATGGCGTACCTGGGTGCGTGGATTAACTTCGTCAACCTGTTCGCGGCGGTGCTTCCGTTTATTGCGCTGGATGGAGCGCTGGCGGCGTTTGCGCTTTCGCGGGTGCAGCGGGCGCTGATTGCGGCGACGAGTTTGATCTTCTTTGGGTTGACGGTGAGCCAGAATGTGGATGGCGACCTGAGTGGGCCGCATACACGGTGGTCGTTCCTGATCATTGGCGGGTCGATGGCGTGGCGAGCGATGGGGCGCGATGCTCCGGAGCAGGGGAGTGGGAAGATCTTTGCGCTGTTTCAGGGGCTGGTGGTGGCGCTGGGTGTGCTGATGCTGGCTTCGGCGATTCCGGGAATGTAGAGGCAGGGAGTAGGGAATAGGGAGTAGGGAGTAGAGTCGCGGTGGGTTAGGCGGTGGTGGACTGCCTGGGGAGGTAGCGGCGGTTCTGGATTTCGTAGGTGCCGCTTAGGACTCGGTTGATGGCTTCTACGTAGGCCTTGTGCTCTTCGGTGAGGATGCGGTCGGAGAGGGTGTCTTCGGTGTCCTCGGGTTGGATTTCTACGGTGCGCTGAAGGATGAGGACGCCGCCGTCTACGCTTTCGTCGACGAAGTGGACGCTGCAGCCGGTGACCGTGGCTCCGTAGTCTAGGGCCTGGCGCTGGGGGTGGAGGCCGGGGAAGGCGGGAAGCAGCGAGGGGTGGATGTTGAGGAGGCGGTTGGGGAACTGGCGGACGAAGTTGGGGGAGAGCAGGCGCATGTAGCCGGCGAGACAGACGAGGTCGACGCGGAATTTTTGGAGGAGGGCGAGGACGGCTTCTTCGTGCTCCGCGCGGGGTCGGCCGCGGCCTTCGAGGGTGACGGCTTCGACGCCGAGGGCGCGGGCGGCTTCAATGCCGGGGGCTCCGGGGATGTTGGAGATGACGACGGCGACTTCGCAGTTGGGGAGGCGGCCGTCGCGGACGGCCTGGATGATGGCCATGCAGTTGGAGCCGCGGCCGGAGATGAGGATGGCGATTCGGGTCATCGAGGTTAAGGGTAAACCAGGGGCTGCGGAAAGGGTTGAGGTGGGCAGAAAGGCATACCCCAGGGGCTGAAGCCCCCTTCACATCGGTGGCTGTGAGAGCCAAGGCTGAAGCCTTGGCGTACCTAGAAGCGAAGACAAAAGGCTAGCCAGGAGTATGGGCGAGAGCGTTCCCAGAAACAAAGGAGGGGCGGCTTAGGAGTAGGTGACTTTGCGCTGGGGGCCTTTGGTGATGCGGCCTATGACTATGGAGCGCTCGTTCATGCGGGTTAGGGTGAGGCGAGCTTTTTTGAGGAGGTCGGGGGGGACTGCGGCTACGAGGCCGATGCCCATGTTGAAGGTGCGGAGCATCTCTTCGCGGTCGTAGTTGCCGAGTTTGGCGAGGTGGACGAAGAGGGCGGGCGGCTCCCAGGTGGAGCAGTCGATGTGGGCGCAGAGGCCGCGGGGGAGGATGCGGGGGAGGTTTTCGGTGAGGCCGCCGCCGGTGATGTGGGCGAAGCCGTGGACGACTTCGGCCTGGAGGAGTTTGCGGATGGGCGAGAGGTAGCTGCGGTGGGGGCGCATGAGGGCGGCGCCGACTTTGTCGCCGAGGTCGTTGACGTACTGGTCGAAGTGGTAGCGGGCGGTGTCGAAGAGCAGGCGCTGGGCGATGGCGTAGCCGTTGGTGTGGAGACCGTTGGAGGGCAGGGCGAGGAGGATGTCGCCGTCGGCGATGGCTTCTCCGGTGACCATGCGGGGGCGGGAGACGACGCCGGTGAGGAAGCCGGCGAGTTCGTAATCCTGATTGCGGTAGAGGGCGGGCTGCTCGGCGGTGTGGCCACCGAGGAGGGCGCAGCCGTTGGCTTTGCAGGCGTCGACGAGGCCGGAGATGACCTGCTCGACGATGGTGGGGTCGAGGCGGCCGGCGGCGAAGTAGTCGAGGAAGAAGAGGGGTGTGGCGCCCTGGACGGCGACGTCGTTGACGCAGTGGTTGACGAGGTCGGCGCCGATGGAAGCGTGGAGGCCGAGTTGGGCGGCGAGCTGAAGCTTGGCTCCGACGCCGTCGGTGGAGGCGACGAGGATGGGGTCGGGGAAGCGTTCGGCGTCGAGCTGAAAGAGGCCGGCGAAGCCGCCGATTTCGGAGAGGACGTTTTTGTTGAAGGTGCGGCGGGCGAGGCCCTTGATGCGGTCGTTGGCTTTGGAGCGGCGAGCGGAGGCTTGAACTTCGGGTGGGCTGTCGGGGGAGGGTGTGTTGCCGTCCGGTGGGAGCCCGCTGCTGCCTGTTCTATTTCCGCTCAAAGACAACCGCCTCGCTCGCTGAATTGTGGGTCGCCCGTGTCGGCAAGTGTATCAGCGACTTCTATACTGGCCGTGATGACTATGCGTGCAAAAGTTTCGAATCGCGAACAGACCAAGTCGGCTGCGCTACAAGTGCGGGCGGAGAAGTATTTGCCGGGGGGCGTGGATTCGCCGGTGCGGGCGTTCCGCGCGGTGGGTGGGCATCCTCCGTTTGTGGAGCGGGGCGAAGGAGCGTACCTGTTTGATGCGGATGGGAACCGCTACGTGGATTTGTTTGGCTCGTGGGGGCCGATGATTTTTGGGCATGCGTTTCAGCCAGCGGTGGAGGCGATTCGCGAGGCCGCGGGGCGGAGTCCGTCGTTTGGTGCGAGCACCGCGGATGAGGCGAACCTGGCGGAACTGGTGCAGCAGTGCTTTCCTTCGGTGGAGAAGGTGCGGTTTGTGTCGTCGGGTACAGAGGCGTGCATGTCGGCGATACGGCTGGCGCGCGGGTTTACGGGGCGGCCGTTTGTGATCAAGTTTGAAGGCTGCTATCACGGGCACTCGGATGGGATGCTGGTGAAGGCGGGGAGCGGCGTGGCGACGTTTGGGATTCCCGGGTCGGCGGGAGTGCCGGCAGAGACGGCGATGCATACGCTGGCGCTGCCGTATAACGATCTGGCGGCGGTGGAAGGGGCGTTTGAATCGCATCCGGAGTTGATTGCTTGTGTCATTTTGGAACCGGTGGTGGGCAATGCGGGGACGATTGCTCCAGCGGAGGGCTTCCTGAAGGGGTTGCGGAAGCTGACGCGGAAGCATGGAGCGCTGCTGATTTTTGACGAGGTGATGACGGGGTTCCGGCTGGCGGCGGGTGGAGCGCAGGAGCGGTTCGGGTTTGCGTCAGGGGGACTGGCTCCGGATTTGACGACGATGGGGAAGATTGTTGGCGGAGGGTTGCCGGTGGGAGCGTTTGGTGGACGCGCGGAGGTGATGGATTTTCTGGCTCCGCTGGGGCCGGTGTACCAGGCAGGGACGCTGAGCGGGAATCCGCTGGCGATGGCGGCGGGGATTGCGACGATTTCTTATCTGCTGGAGCGGAGGGATGAGGTGTATCCGCAGATTGAGAAGACGACGGCTGCGATTGCGGAAGGTGTGGCGCGGCTGGCGGCGGAGCAGGGGATTGGGCTGACGACGAATCGTGTGGGCAGCATGTTTACGTGGTTCTTTACGCCGGAAGCGGTGACGGATTTTGCGAGCGCGAGCAAGAGCGACGCGGCGGCGTTTGGGCGGTTTCATCACGCGATGCTGGAGCGCGGGGTCTGGCTGCCGCCGAGCCAGTATGAGGCGGCGTTTGTTTCGACGGCGATTGGGGAGGAAGAGGTGGAGTGGGTGATTGAGGCGGCGGGGGAAGCGTTGAAGGAAGTGGCGAAGTAGTCAGGCCGCGGCATTGGGGTGGTCGGGTTCCATCCAGAGTTTGCCGATGACGACGAGGGCCAGGAGCATGAGGGTGCAGAGGGCGAAGACGCGGCGGACACTGGTGTAGTTGGCGAGGATGCCGGAGAGGATGAGGCCGGCGATCTGCGCGCTGAAGATGAGCGACATGACCGTGGAGCCGACGCGGCCGAGCATGGCGGCGGGGGTTTCTTCCTGGATCATGGTTTGTGAGGGGACGATGATGCCTCCGGCGGCGAAGCCGATGAGGAACAGGCCGGCGATGGTGGCGGGGAGGTGGGGGATGAAGGCCAGGATCGCTGTGCCGAGGGCGATGCCGGTGAGTCCGCAGTAGACGAGGATGGTGTGCCTGACGCGCTTGGCGAACGTGTTGAGGAGGTTGATGCCGATGAGCAGGCCGGCACCGATCATGGCGCTGGTGATGCCGAAGATTTTGGTGTTGGCGTGGAGGATGTCGCGCACGTAGACGGCGATGAGAGGGCCGAAGCAGCCCATGACGAACATGCCCGAGGCCAGAGCGAGGATGACGAAGAAGAGTGCGGCGTGATGGAAGATGAAGCTTGAGCCTTCCTTCATATCGGAGAGGATGCGGGCGATTCCGGATTTGGCGGCGGATCCGGTGGGCGCGGGTTTGGCGGGAACCTTGAGGGCGAGCGAGAGGATGAAGGAGCCGGAGGCCACGAAGCTTAGGGCGTCGATGAGGTAGCAGCCGCGGGGGCCGATGACGGTGGTGAGGAAGACGGCGGTGGGGCCGCCGATGATCCTGAGGATGAACATGACCTGCTGCATGAGGGCGGTGGAGGAGCGCAGGCCGTGGAGCGGAACGACGCTGCGGATGGCGACGCCCTGGGCGGGGGAGAAGAAGCTGGAGAAGATGCTGATCGAGGCGAGGACGAAGTAGAAGTCGTAGACGTTGTGGACAAGGAGCAGAAGCAGGCAAAGGGCCGCGCGGGTGTAGTCGCTGGCGACCATGGTGATCTTGAGGGGCCAGCGGTCGACGAAGACGCCTGAGAGGATGCCGAGGAGAGCGATGGGGAGGAGGTAGGCAATCTGCACGCCGGTGATCTGCTGCGCGGTGGCGTGGAGCTGGAAGGTCATGACGGTGATGACCGCGTAGAGCGCGACGAAGTCTCCGAAGACGGAGACGATCTGGGCGTACCACATGCGGCGGAGCGCAGGGATGCGCAGGACTTCGCCCATGGAGAGCGGGTCGGGGGTGGGGACGGCTGGAGTGGGCTGGGTGGTCATGAGATGGAGCGTCTTATTTTAGTGGAGTCGCCGGATTCCCAAGTTGGATGAGGGAGTTGGGGTGGGGGACTCAAGTTTGACAAGGGGCCGTCCGATGAAAGTGCACAGAGGGCAAACCTATGCGAATGAATGTGTATCCGGAACCGATGCTGCTGAAGCAGGTGGCCATGACCATGAGGACCGGGACCGATTGCGAGGGTGTGGCGAAGGCGCTGGAGATGTTGACGGAGATGCGGCGGCAGGATGCGCAGTGGAGCGAGGAGCGGGTTTTGGGGCGGGATTGGGATTAGGTTGTAGCGGTGGTGCGGATGATGAGTTCCTGGTTTGGGATTGTTTCGAGATGGTGCGTAATTTTCGATGCATCTACACATGAATTGTGCAATCCTTACACATAGAGGATTGCTGTCGTGCGGACCAATATCGAGATTGATGACAAGTTGATGAAGCAGGCGATGAAGGCCAGTGGAGCAGCCACGAAGAAGGCTGCGGTGGAAGCTGGACTTCGCATGCTGGTGAAGAGCCATGCGCAACAGGGCATCCGCAATCTTTTTGGCAAAGTGCAATGGGAAGGCGATCTGGAGGATTCCCGGACTTGCGATAAGTGGTTCGGAATCGAAGGTACGTGGCCCGAAGATGCGGCGATGCCGCGGCCGGAAAAGTACATGGACCGCCCCTCTAAGTTGAGAGGCGCGGGCAAAGCGGCATGATCATCGTCGAGACGACGGTGTGGATCGACGTGCTTCGGGGCGAGCGAAATCGCCATACGGCGTGGCTGCTGAGGAATGCGCTCGACCCGAATCTGGCGTTGACGGATCTGACGTTCTGCGAGGTGCTGCAGGGAATACCGGGAGATCGAAGGCTCGAGGAAGCCCGGAACATGTTGATTAAGGTTGGGGTTCTGGAGACCGGGGGGACCGATCTGGCGCTGGAGGCTGCGGAGCACTACCGGTTTCTGCGCAAGCGGGGCATCACCATCCGCAACACGATCGATTGCCTGATCGCAACGTATTGCATTCGCGGCAAGCATGACCTGCTGCATCATGATCGCGACTACAACGGATTTGAGCAGTACATGGGATTGCGAGTGATCGCGCCGTAGAGTCTTAGTCGACGAGTTCGACGAGGATGACTTGCTCGTCGTCGTCGATCTCGCGGAGTTTGACTTCGATGATCTCGCGGCGGGAGGTGGGGACGGTGCGGCCGATGAACTTGGCTTCGATGGGGAGCTCGCGGTGGCCGCGGTCGATGAGGACGAGGAGCTGGACGCTCTTGGGGCGGCCGTGGTCGAAGAGGGCGTCGAGGGCGGCGCGGATGGTGCGGCCGGTGTAGAGGACGTCGTCCATGAGGATGATGTCGCGACCGGTGACGTCGAAGCCGAGCTCGCCCTGGTTGACGGTGGGGCGGGGGCCGGCGGTGGAGAGATCGTCGCGGTAGAAGCTGATGTCGAGGACGCCGGTGTCGACGGGGGCCTTTTCGATTTTCTCGATGAGGGCGGCGAGGCGCTGGGCGAGCGGGACGCCGCGGCGCTTGATGCCGACGAGGCCGAGATTGGCGGAGCCGTTGTTGCGCTCGACGATCTCGTGGGCGAGGCGGACGAGGGTGCGCTCGATCTCGGAGGCGGACATGAGGCGACCCTTTTCGCGCAGGCGCGGGGAACGGGTTGCGGGTTCGGGCGTGGAGGAGGGCGTGGCCTTGGTTTCGTCGCTCATGATTGCCCTTGATGATA
>JAZKBC010000171.1:0-2497 GCA_040388825.1 Acidobacteriota bacterium
GAGAGGTTCAGGCGTGGAAGAGGCGGCGGCGGGTGACTCCGGTGAGGGCGAGGAGGCCGGTGCCGAGGAGGGCGATGGAGGAAGGTTCGGGGGTGGTGGCGCTCAGGGTGATGGTGGCGAAGCCGTCGTTGATGGGCTGGAAGATGTTGCCGTTATTGGCGCTGATGATGCCGGGAAAGAGACTGGTGCCGCAGGTGTGGGCGGAGCTGCAAAGCAGGTACACGTTGGGATTCAAGGGGTCCGCGGAGGCGAGGTTGATGCCGAGGAGGAGCTCGTCGGAGTTGGAGTTCTGGAAGATGAGGATGGCGTAGTTGCCGTCTGCGGCTGGCGCTTCGTCAATAAGGTCGGTAGCGGTGTTGAAGCTGTAGGCGCCGTTTTCGATGTAGAGGGTGCCGGCGAAGGTCGGAGTGCCGGCGCTAATGTCCGCGATGAAGGAGCCGGTGAGCTGGGTTCCGTCGCCGCCGATGGTGAAGGTCTCGATGGTGTCGGCGTGGGCGGCGGCGGTGAGGCTGAGGGCGGCGACGGCTGCCAGAGCGAGGAGGCAGGATTTCATAGGGGGATCGGATCCTTTCAGGAGCGAGGGTTGCGAGGGGTGTCCGCAAGGCCTGAAGGTCGATCAAGGGGCCGAGGAAACCTCATTGGAGACGAGGGCCTGGCGTGGAAAAGGGGCCCGAAGTACAGAAAGTCGGTAGACGAGACTAATGTACAGGACCGGAAGGCTGTGGGAACCGACGTTTCGGTTGGGGGCGTTACTTTTGGGATTCCACGGAGGTGGGATGGTGGGAGGATCAGCCGTGGAGGAGCCAGTCGTACTGGGCTTCGGTGAGGGGGACTACGGAGAGGCGGAACTGGCGGAAGAGGAGCGAGTCCTTGAAGACGGGGGAGTTGCGGATGTCTTCGAGGGACTTGGGGTTCTTGAGGCGCTTGCCAGCTTTGAGGGTGACGATGGGGGTGGTCATTTTCGACGGCGGGACGGGCGGGGCTAGTTCAACGGAGACGACTTTGGCGGTGCCGACGGCGGCTTTGCCTTCGTTGGAGTGGTAGATGATGCAGTCTTCGCCCTTCTTCATGTTGCGGAGGTAGATGAGGGCCTGGTTGTTCTTGATGCCGTCCCAGGTGGTGGTCTTGTCGGCGAGGAACTGGTCGAAGGAGTAGACGGAGGGTTCGGATTTTAAGAGATAGGGCATAGAGCAGAGTGTAGAGCGTAGAGAGTAGAGCGTAGAGGAAAACGGGTCAGCCGCCGAGGTCGAGGAGCTGGACGGAGTGGATCTGCTGGCCGAGGAAGGTGGAGCCTAGGCGGCGGAATTTTTCGGTGGAGTCGGTGGCGTAGCAGAGGAAGGTGGCGGGGTCCGTGGGCGGGGTGAATTTCCCCAGGCCGAGGGGAGCGTTGAAGGCGTGGGCGACCGTAAGGGCGGTGCTTTGGGCAGAGTCGATGATGGGGATGTTGAGGCCGAGCGAGCGGAGTGTGGCTTCGATGGCCTCGCGAATGAGCGGGTAGTGCGTGCAGCCGAGCAGAACGGCGTTGGGGTTGCCATCGCCGATGGCTTCGGTGAGGTAGATACGGAGGACTTCGTTGGTGACAGGGTGCTGCACCCAGCCTTCTTCGACGAGAGGAACAAGGAGCGGCGTGGCTTTTTCAACGGCGCGGAGTCCGAGCCTGGCGCAGGCGTCGTAGTAGGCGTGAGAGGAGACGGTGGCAGAGGTTGCGAGCACGAGGACTTCGCGCTCCCTGAGATCGAGACGGTCGGCGGGATCCTGTTGCGGACCTGTGTAGAGCTCGCGTTGTGCCAGTGAAGCGTAGGCCGATTGTGCACCGGGTTCGACGACGCCGGTGACGGGAATGGAAGCGGCTGCGGTGATTTCAGGCAGGGCGAGCGCGGTTGCCGTGTTGCAGGCGATGACGAGGTGGTCACATCCCTGGGCTTCGAGGAAGCGGGCGCTTTCTACGGCGAAGCGGGCGATGGTGGTTTGGGATTTGGCGCCGTAGGGGAGGCGTGCGGTGTCGCCGAGGTAGATGTAGTGGGCGTTGGGGATGAGGGGGAGCAGGGCGCGGAGGACGGTGAGGCCGCCGAAGCCGGAGTCGAAAACGCCGATTACGGGCATTTAGTGGGAGGCCGCCTGGGTGGCGGCGGTGGTGGTGTCGCGAGTGGGGTAGGTGCGGAGGAGGTCGGCGTGGCCGGCGAGGGTTTCGCGGGGCTGACCGTCGACGAGGAAGCGGACCTGCTCGATCTGGGGGAGGTTGGCGTGGAGGGTGCCGAGGATGGAGAGCAGGGTGAGGGATTCGACTTCGACGCCGGAGGGGTGCTGGTTGACGAAGTTCGAGCGCAGGTTGATGACGGCGAGCTCGCCGCCGGGGGATTGGGGCTGGAGGACGTTGGAGTCGGTGGAGGCGACAGGAGTGGTGGGGACGCGGTCCTTGACGGTGTGGGAGGGGGAGTTGTCGGTGGCGTAGCCGACGAAGTCGAAATCCGGATCATAGCCGCCACCGGCCACACCC
>JAZKBC010000172.1:0-1061 GCA_040388825.1 Acidobacteriota bacterium
ATCTCTTCGCGGATGCGCTGCACTTCCGCAGCCGTGTACACAAACCCACGATCATGCGGACGCAGCAGTACATGCACCGGCGGCCCACCCAGCTTCACCGCCTGCTCAATCAACTTCGCTTCCGGAGTCAGCCCACCCACCCTCAACTCACGGCAAAGCTCAATGCGATCCGCGCCGCCTTCCATCGCGGCAACGCAGGCATCCAGACTTTCAGCACAAAGTTCGAAGACCATAGTACTGTCCAGCAACGCAAAGCGGTCGCAACTGCACGAGTATCTCACCGGAGCCTCGGGCGCCAAAAGTCTTCCTCGCCGCCAACGTCGCACAAAACCCGCTTTGCCTCGCGCTCCGACTCACACCCTACGAAAAAAATAGTTAGCGTTGTAATCTCTTCGCGTATCCTCGCGTCTACAGTTGCGGCGAATGAGCGCCACCGCACCGTGCCACGCAGGAGAACGATGTTGGCCAAGACCTCTCGCAAGAAAATCTCTTCCCGCAACTGGATCATCCTCTCCACCCTCTTCGCCGCTGCCATCTTCGCCGCCGTTCTAGGATGCGGCAGCGTCGCCACTGGCTCCAGCTCCGGAGGCGGCACCACCACAGGCGGCGGAGGTGGCACTACCACCACCGGCTGGACCGGCGGAGGCGATGGTGTCTGGCGTCGCAACGCCGTCTACGCCGAGACCGCTACCTTCGATCCCTGCAACGCCCACCAGCCCGGCTCCGGCGAGTACCACTACCACGACGACCCCATCTGTCTCCGCTACCAGCTCAACGACAACATCACCGGCTCCAACGTCGGCACCGCCACAGCCACCTACACCGAATCCACCGGAACCCATACGCACTCGCCGATCCTCGGCTGGTCCTTCGACGGCTACCCCGTCTACGGCCCCTACGGCTACTCCAGCCCCACCAGCTCCACCTCTGGAGTCCGCCGCATGGTCTCCAGCTACGCCATCCGCACCGACAACACCACCACCCGCACCTCGCTGCCCGCCTGGGCGCAGACCTACCAGAGCCTCACCACCCTCACCGCCGCACAGTACGGTCCAGCGGTC
>JAZKBC010000172.1:1071-5675 GCA_040388825.1 Acidobacteriota bacterium
GTCAGCGCCACCTATCCTCTCGGCCGCTACATCGAGGACTACAACTACACCGCCGCCTCAGGCGATCTCGACCAGTACAACGGCCGCTTCTGCGTCACGCCGGAGTTTCCCGCCGGCACCTACGCCTACTTCGTCACCATCGACGCCACCGGCGCTCCAGCTTTCCCCTACTACCTCGGCCCGCAGTTCTACGGCACCGCCTCCGGAGGCAAAGTCACCACCATCTCCGAAACCACCACCACCTACTTCACCAACCACGCCTACCAGACGTCCACCAGCACGGTGCCGGCCATCATCAACTGGCTCTACAAGAACACCACGGCCTATGCCACGATCTTCTACGATAGCGCCGCCAATGTCGTGACCGGCCCCACCACCACCTGGACCGGCAACACCTCGCCCACCTACGCCGACGTGCTCACCGTCCAGTACTCCTCCACCTACGTCTACGTCTCTACCTCCGGCCTCGCCAGTCACATCATGGGTCCGTGGTACAACAACGCGGCCCACTCGTCGGCCTTTCCCAACCTGCCCACCAATCAGAACTCCATCTCCAGAATCCCCCTCACGCCTGCCGTCGCGGCTACCAAGTCCAACACCGGCGGCGGAGCGCAGGGCCGCTGGGCCAATGGAGTCGCCATGTTCAACATGCTCGACTTCTTCAGCTGGTCCAACACCTCCCAGGCCGATGTAGGCGGCGGGGGATAGCAGCACGATGAACCGACGCCTCATCCCTCTGCTCGCCACGCTTCTCCTCAGCCTCCCAGCCAGCGCCCACATCGGCAGCCCGGACACCTTCGTCCAGCGCAACGCCGGCCCTTACCCCCTGCTCCTCTCGCTGCATCCGCCGTCGGTATACCCCGGAGCTCTCGAACTCGACCTCCGCGCCAACCCCGACGACCACCTCACCGCCGCCACAGCGGCCTTCGACACCAACGCTCCCGCCAACATCCAACTCTTCGCCGATGGCACTGCCATCGCGTCGCTGTGGACGGACTCACCCTCCTCCCACACTCTCCATATTGCGGTGCAGGGAAGCCACGGCCCCGCCACTCTGGACATCGATCTTCCCGCCACGAACCTCCCGAGGCCGGACACCACCCATCGCTGGCCGCTCATTCTCATCGTCCTCACCCTCTTCGTGATCGCGATTTCCGGCTTTGACCGCACGCGCCCCAAACTCAATGCCAACAGCAGCACCAGGCAAAAGCGCAAAGCCTTCATCTCGTTTGCGATTCTGCTTGCGTCACTCCTTCTGCTTGGCTTCGCCTACATCCTTCCCGCGAAGCGACACCTGTACACCACCGTCGCCGCCACGCTCTCACCAACCGGTGTTCTGGACCTAAGGCTCATCAACGGCAAAGAGTCCTTCAACAACCTCGTCCCGGACCACGGCAAGCTTCTCCACCTCTTCCTCATCCGCCAGCCCGACAGTGACGTCTTCCTCCATCTCCACCCGCAACAGCTCTCTCCCGGCCACTTCATCGAGCAGCTTCCGGCCATGCCGGGCGGCACCTACCAGCTCTTCGCCGACTTCTACCACTCGGACGGCAGCGGAGAAACCGCCACGCTGGCCCTCGATCTCCCACCCCAATTCCACACCGCATCCACGCAGGACCCCGACGACTCCACCGCCGTCCTCCCACCTATTCCAGCCGCTGCCCCATCCTCCTCCGACCAGGTAGCCCGCCTCCCCGACGGCTACACCCTCCAGCTCCACACCGACCCCAACCTCCATCCTCTCCACGCCCACATCCTGCAAGTCACTCTCCTCGACCCCTCCGGCCGCCCTCCTGACGACATGGCTCTGTACCTTGGTATGCCCGCGCACGCCGTCGTTCTTGCCACAAAAGTAACCACCCGGGCCGACACGCCGTTTATCTTTGCGCACATCCATCCCGGCGGAACTCTCCCTATGCTCACGCCTTCCGACCAAATTGGAACAAATATGCCCGGAATGGATATGTCGATGCCCATGACCACGCCCACCAACACCGCGGCCATCCCCTACGGCTTCCCAATCCCCGGTGAATACCGCCTCTTTGTGCAGATGAAGCATGGCCGGATCATCGAAACCGCCGCTTTCGATCTGCACGTTGGTAATCGCTAACTCACCCCACATGGCGATGCCGAGTCCCCCACTCAGGGGATACCGTAAAAACACTGCTATCCATAACCATGGATGCACGTCGGCCCAAGGAGAAACGTATGCCTGCCCAGATAGGACGCATCATGGAATGCGACCACAAGGTGTTCCAGCGCGACCTCAACATTCTCCCGTACGAAATCGCGCACACCCTTAAGGATCATCCGCTCTTCCAGCTCTCCGCTCTAGCAGAGCTCGCGCAGCGGGTCGCCGCTCGCCGCAATCCGCACATGTCCGGCGGAGACGTCTACTTCAACGAAGGCGCCATCGACGCCGGCGCCAAGCCCAACTACGATCGCCCTGAGTCCGAGCGCGCCGCTGCCGCTGAACTCGTCCGCAAGATCGAGCAGGCCGAAGCCTGGGTCATCCTCAAGCACATCGAGCGCGAAGAAGGCTATCGCCAGATCATGGAAGCCACCGTCTGCGACGCGCTCTCGCTCGCCGGCGAACGCGGCCGCCGGCTCCTTCGCCGCATCAAGTGGTTCGAAGCCATCGTCTTCATCACCTCGCCCAACCGCGTCACCGAGTATCACATCGACCGCGAGTGCTCGTGGATCTTCCAGATCCGCGGCGACAAGACCATCAACCTTTTCGACCGCGCCGACAAGGACGTCTTCCCGAAGACGAACTCGAGCGCTTCTACACCGTCGACAACCACGCCTCGGTCTACAAGCCCCAGTACCAGGACCGCGCCCTCGTCTACAACATGACCCCCGGCACCGGGGTTCACATCCCCGTCAACACGCCGCACTGGCTCAAGAACGGCAACAACGTCTCCATCACGCTCAACGTCAACTTCCAGTTCCACGACAACGAGATCGCCAACCTCTATAAGGCCAACTACTATCTCCGCCGCGCGGGCCTGAACCCCGCCATTCCCGGCCGCCATCCCATCGCCGATCGCGCCAAGGCTCTGGCTTTCACCACCGCTCTCGAGCTCAAGCGTCACCTCAAGCCCGGCGATGGCGTAGTCCCCACCGAGGCACGCGATCAGAAGCGCCGCATCGCGAAGCTCGTAGCCGCCCGCTAGTTCTTCCAGGCAGTATCGTCCCAAAACAGAACGCATTCCCAAATTGGTGATGTCAATCACCATGCCGCTCTTCAACTCACCGTAGCCTGACTGGGATGGTGAGGCTAAACTTGTGTCTTCCACGACCGTAAACACGATCATCCTCCGAGCGCTTGCGAGCGTCCTTCCCGCCGCCTATTCCGCACCAATTCGGAACTCAGCCCACGATCCGGTCGACCCGTTAGTCCCACCCACATCCACCATCCTGCATGGGCTGGTCCGCCTCATCATCATTGTCATGGCCGTCGGCTATGCCACTTGGATTCGGCATTGGCTGGGAGTCACCTATGGTGTCAAGCCTGCCTTCATCAGTTATGTCCCCCTCGTCCTTGGCGTTTCCGCGCTCGGCGGCCCGGCGGCCGGTATTTGGGCAACCCTACTCTCCATCCTCGCCGCCGACATCTTCTTGATTGCACCCCACGGCACACTTCGCATCGACTCCGCGGGAGACCGCATTGGCCTCGTCGTCTTCGCCGCCGCAGGCATCGCCATCAGCTTTACCGCCGGCTCCCTCCGGCGTCTTTCCATCTATCGAAAACTCGCCGCCGAACAGCTTCGCGCCAGCCAGGAATCGCTCGCATCGGAACGCCGCCAGCTCACCTCAGCGCAACGCCGCCTCGCCGCCATCGTCGAATCAACCGACGACGCCATCATCACCGAGGACCTCAACGGTCTCGTCACCACCTGGAACGCCGGAGCACAGCGCATGTTCGGCTACACCACCGGCGAAGCTGTGGGCCAACCCATTCTCCGTTTCGCTCCACCCGGCCGCGAGCACGAACTCGGAGAAATCCGCCAACGCATCCTGCACAACGAGCACGTACACAACTTCGAAACCATTCGCGTTGCACGCGACGGTCGCAACATCCACGTTTCCGCCACCATCTCGCCCATCGTGGACGAGCATGGCGTCATCGTCGGCACATCCAGGATCGTTCGCGATGTCACGACATTGCGCGGCATCGAACGACAGCTCCGTCAGAGCCAAAAGATGGACGCCGTCGGGCAACTCACCGGCGGCATCGCTCACGACTTCAACAACCTCCTTGCCATCATTGTCGGTTCGCTCGAAATTCAGCTCCCCCAAATCCAGGACAATCCCGCGGCTCTTCACCCCGCCACCCGTGCCCACGCAGCCGCCCTTCGCGGAGCCGACCTCACCCGTCGCCTGCTAGCCTTCTCCAGTGTCGATCAATCCAACTCCGCGCCCGTGCAGCTTACCAAGTGCATTCGCAACATCATGGCCCTGGCTCGTCCCACCCTGGGCCGCGAGATCGAAACCTCGCTCCTTCTCGAAGACACGCTCGCTCCGGTCATCGTCGATTCCAACGCCCTGGAAAACTCGATCCTCAACCTCGTCCTCAACGCCCGCGACGCCATGCCTCGAGG
>JAZKBC010000172.1:5685-14630 GCA_040388825.1 Acidobacteriota bacterium
GGGCACTGGCATGACTCAGGAAGTGCTCGATCGCGCCTTCGAACCCTTCTTCACCACCAAGGACCGCGGCCGCGGAACCGGTCTTGGCCTCGCTGCCGTGTATGGGTTTGCGCGCCAGTCCAACGGTGGAGTCAACATCTCCAGCGAACCCAACCGAGGCACCACCGTTTCAATCTTCCTCCCCTTCGCCACGGGCGAACCACCCGTCGAAGCACCCGAACCCACGCCCTCGAAGCCTTGTGCCGCCAACTGCACCGTTCTCCTCATCGACGACGAGGTCGATTTGCTCGAAGTCGGCTCCCGTTATCTCAAATCGCTCGGTCACATCATCTACATCGCGCCCGACGCCGAAGCCGCTTTGGAAATTCTTCGCCAGCACCCTGAAGTCCGCGTCGCCGTCACTGACATCATCCTCGGTGGCGCTATGGACGGCGTCGAACTTGGTCGCGAAATCAACCGTATCTTTCCCTCCGTCACGGTCGTCTACTCCTCCGGGTTCTCTGCTCACGCGCTCTCCGGAAAAAGTATGCTCCTCGGCGACAGCCTCATGCTGCAAAAACCTTATCGCCTCTTCGAGCTTGCCGGCATCATCGAACGCGCCATCAGCCAACGCTGACAACAGCGCAGCCTCCGACGTCCACTTCCTCGCCCTCACCATCCAGCACTAAAAATAAGCAGGCTTGGAGCACCCGCTCCAGGCCTGCCATTCCTGCTCAACATTCGATCTGTCGACTACGCCTGCCTGGTCGCAATCAAACAACCCAGCAGCGTCCGGTAGTTCAGATAAAGCTTGTCGCCCTTCGCCGAAAACGTCGCCGACGCCGACCCGTCCACCGAATCCGCCAACGTCACTCCGCGCAGCTTCGACACCGGATCGCCCGTGCTCTTAATCTGCTTTGGGTCCACATCCAGGTTGTCTTCATCGGACGCATTGTCCTCCACGCGCCGCACCGTCACAGCCACGGCAATCGGCTTCTTGTCGCCCACCAGCACCTGGTCAAACAGCAGCGACAGCGAGCTCCCACCCGCACCCTTCACACCTACCACTCGCCCCGTCAATATGGAACCCGCGGGCAGCTTCGTCCCATCATTCAGCGTCACGCCTTCGCACAACTTCGCGCTCACCGGATCGTTCACCTTCGCGTGTGCAACATCCAACGGGTTATCCAACTCCGCAAATACAGCTTGCGTCTTGGTCTGCGCGGCAGCAACAGTCACACTCATCACAGCCAAAACAACAGTCATCAAAATCCGGCGAGGCATCATCATCTTCGTATCTCCTTGCCTCGTTTCAAACCGTCTACCCGTGACTAGTTGCGAAAAAAATATCCAACCTCGCAGAAAGTTCTCCCACAAATCCCCGCTCCACCACCGCAAATCCGAAGCCCCAGGCACACTCTTCCGGCTTTGCTCAACCGTCATCCAGCATCTAAAGTAGTACCCATGCCGAAGCCAGACGACTCCATCCAGCTCACCATCGAAGGCCCCAGCGGCCCGCAAAGCGTTCGCATCTCCAGCCCCACCAAACCCTACTTCACCAAACAGGTCCAGCTCACCAAGCTCGACATCGCGAACTACTTTCTCTCCGTCGCTCCCGGCGCTCTGCTCGGCATCGCCGGCCGCCCCATCGTCCTCAAACGCTTCGTCAACGGCGCCGACGCCGAGCCCTTCTACCAGAAGCGCGCGCCGTCCGACTTGCCACCCTTCCTCCGCACCGTCACCCTCAGTTTTCCCTCCGGCCGCACCGCCGAAGAAGTCGTCGTCGACAACGCCCCCGGCCTCCTCTGGATCGTCAACCTCGGCTGCCTGGACCTGAACCCGCATCCGGTCCGAGTGGACCTCGGTCCGCGACGTCGCCCTCGTCGACAAACAAGTCCTCGAAGAAAACAACCTCACACCCTTCGTCAAAACCAGCGGCTCCCGCGGCCTCCATCTCATCTGCCGCATCCACCCCGAGTGGTCTTTCACCGAAGTCCGCCGCGCCGCCCTCGCTCTCGCCCGCGAAGTCGAACGCCGCGCTCCCTCCATCGCCTCCAGCAAGTGGTGGAAAGAAGAACGCCACGGCGTATTCATCGACTACAACCAGAACGCCAAAGACCGCACCACAGCGGCCGCCTACAGCGTCAGGCCATTACCCGACGCCCGCGTCTCCGCCCCGCTCAACTGGGACGAGCTCCCCACCTGCAACCCCGCCGACTTCACCGTCCTCACCATGCCGCAGCGCTACCAAACCCTCGGCGACCCGCACGCCAGCATCAACGGAACCGCCGGCAGCCTCCAGTCTCTCCTCGACCTCGCCGCCCGCGACGAAACGCAAGGCCTCGGCGACGCTCCGTGGCCACCACACTTCGCCAAGCAGGAAGGCGAAGGCAAGCGCGTCCAACCCAGCAAAGCCAAGAAGGAAGACGAAGCAGGGAAATCCTTCACCTCTCAACTCGAAGAAGGCTTCGGCAACAAACGCTTCCGCAAACGCGCCGCAGCCGCATCAACGCCCGCTGAAGAAGAAAGCGCAACAGAAGCCGCGCCCAAAAAGCCCCGCGCCCCCCGCAAGCCCACTCAACCCCTCCTCATCATCGCGCAAAGCCCCGACAAGTCCGCCGCCGAAGCCGGCCTCCAACGCTGGCGCGATGCTCACCCCGAAGCCTCAGCCCTCCTCGCCCCCGACGACATCCTCACCGACCGCATGCGCGGCGCATCCACCATCTGGTATCGCATCCGCGTCAACCTCCGCAACGTCCCCGAAGACCAGCGCCCCGTGCAACAAACTCCCGACCCCGACGACGACCCCACCCGCGCCTGGAAGCAGCTAGCCGCCGAGTAGCCTCTCTCAGCGCGTATACGAGTACGTCCCGCACAGCCGGTGTCCGTTGAGAATCTCCTCGGCCGTCACCTTCGGCACGCCCACCTGCGAGAACAGCGCCACGTCCATCTTTCTGCCCGACACCCAGGTCACCACCCAGTCCGTCTCTTCCGATCCGCAAAGCGTGTTCTTGTGCAGAAACCGCCTCTCCGCCGGAATCTCCACTCGATACAAATTCCCCGCACCTTCTCCAGCCTCGGGAAACAGCACGGCCTTCTCCTCCGCCGTCAGCTCACGAATCTGCGCCAGCGGATACCTCGAAAAATCGATCGTGATCTTGTCCGCCGAAAACTGCAGGTCGCCCGTAACCGACTTCGCCGTCTTGCTCGCAGCCGTCCAATAACCCTTCTCCTGAGCCCCAATTGCCGCCGTCACGGCCAGCAACACCACCGCACATCCAAGCTTTCCCATCCGCATTACTTCACATCCTTCTGAAAAATTTCCATCAACTCCTGCGGCGCAACCACTTCCAGTTGAGCATACGTGCAATCCCGCGGAGCCTTATCCACTCTCCACCGCCGAAAGTGCGCGAGGTGCCGAAACCGGTCGCCCTGCATATGCTCATACGCCACCTCGGCCACCAGCTCCGGCCTCAGCAGGTTCCACGACAAATCCTTCCCACCCGTCCACCGACTCTTCGCTCCCGGCATCCGCGCCCCCTCCGCATTCGGCCCTCCCCACGCTGCCCACGGATGCTCCTTGTCCGCATCCACGCGATACGGCGTCAGAAACTCCACCAGCTCCTTCCGCTTCGCCTCCGTAAAGCTCGAGCACGTCCCCACATGCTGCAGCCGTCCCGCATCATCAAACAACCCCAGCAGCAGGGAACCCACCAGCGTCTCTCCACCATTCTTGTGCCACCGAAACCCAGCCACCACACAATCGCAATCCCGCTCATGCTTGACCTTCAACATCGTCCGCTTGTCCGGCGTATACGTCCCAGCCAGCGGCTTGGCCATCACTCCATCCAGCCCCGCGCCCTCAAACCGCGAGAACCAATCCTCCGCCGTTGCATGATCCCGAGTAACCGGCGTCAAATGCAACACCCGCCGCGCCGTTGCATTTGCCTTTCTGTCTGTCATCCTCGGAGAGGACCCGCTGTCCTCCCACGACTGCCCAATCTCCTCCAGCCTCCTCCGCCTCTCCTCAAACGGAGCCTCCACCAGCACCTCATCCCCCACCGCCAGCAGATCGAACAGCACCACCTCCGCCGGAATCTCCTCACTCAGCGTCTTCACCCTCGAAGCCGCCGGATGAATCCTCAAACTGAGCGCATCAAAATCCAACCCGCCAGGCCCGGCAATCACAATCTCGCCATCCACCACACACTTCTCCGGAAGCCCCGCCAGCAGCGGCTCCCGCAGCTCCGGAAAGTAGCGGTCCAGCGGTTTGCCATCCCTGCTCTGGATCAGCAGCTCCTCACCATCGCGAAAGATCACTGCCCGAAACCCATCCCACTTCGGCTCAAAGCTCCACTTGTCTCCCGCAGGAATCGCATCCACGCGCTTGGCAAGCATCGGCAACACTGGCGGCTCAATCAAAAATCCCATACCGGCTAGGATGCCTCACCACGTCCCCTCGACGCCACACCATCGGTCACAAGCATCGCGCTCCAGCCTCACCTGGTCCTATACTGCCTGCAAGGACTACGCCATGCGCCTGCGCCCGTCGGACATCCCGGAAGCCTCGCATCTCTTCGCCGGTTTACCGCGCCGCCGCAGCGCGCTCTCCCGCTGGATCACCCTCTCGCTCAGCGTCCACGCCATCGTCCTCACGCTCGTGCTTTACCATCACCCCGACATCCTGCGCAAAAGCCAGCTCCCCGGCGAGCTCACCGGCCACAACCTGCTGCTCACGTTCTCCCCCGGAGAGTCCGCTCCCACCGCCCCTCCGCCCACGCCGAAACCCCAGCCCAGCCCGCTGCCGCCTTTGCCGGCGTTGAAGCCGCCTCCCCAGCCATCTACCGCTCCGCCCTCCCGCGCCCTCTCCACCACGCCTCCCTCCACCGTCGGCACGGACACCTTCGGCGACGGCGACATCAAAATCGCCACCGTCCTCTCGCACCCCCATCCCACCCCGGACCTCGCCAGCCTCCCCGCCGGGACACGCGGTGACGTAATCGTCGATGTCGTCATCGATGCCACCGGCCACATCGCCAGCTTCTCCCTCTCCCGCGGCCTCGGTCACCCCGTAGACGACACCGTCCTCGCCACCATCCAGCAGTGGACCTTCCAGCCCGCCACCCGCAACGGCGTCCCGGTCACCAGTGAGCAGGAGCTCGTCTTCTTCTACGAGCGCGGCTGATCGCCCAATCCCTCCATGCTGACCGACGCGCAGACCCCCACGCTCGAAGCCCCACCTTCACAAGTCACCATCCTCAAGCCGTGGTCCTGGGATCGCGTCCCATTCACGTCCATCCTTGTCACCATCAACGTCATCGTCTGGGCTCTCGCCAACCTCAACCAGTCCGCAACCGGCTCCCCGGATCCCCTCCGCTTCGGTGCAAACTTCGGCCCCAGCACCCTCTCCGGTCAGTGGTGGCGTCTTCTCACCTCGCAGTTCCTCCACATCACGCTCGGCCACCTCATCGGCAACATGCTCCTGCTCGCCCTGCTCGGCAAGCGCCTGCAGAAGCTGCTCGGCCCCTGGACGTACCTCCTCTTCTATCTAGCCACGGGAACCGTGGCCAGTCTCGTCGGACTCGCTGCATTCCCCATCCAAATCCAGTTCGGAGCCTCCGGCGCAACCTACGGCCTCACCGGAGCCATCGCCGTGCTGTACGGCGCACGCTTCAACTCGCTCACCCTTGCTACACGCTGCAAGTACGTTCTCATCCTCGTCATCGCAGCCGTCGGCTTCTTTCCGGACTTCGGCCCGTTCCTCGACGTCAACATGCTCTCGAACTACCCGGCGCACATCGGAGGAATGGCCGCCGGTATGGCGCTCGCCTTCGCTCTCCACGTCCGCCCTCACGGCAAGCGGCTCTCACGCCTCGGCGTCGCGCTCACCACGCTGGCCGCCCTCATCGCCGGCGCTGCCGTCCTCCGCAACCTCGACGCCTACGTCATCCCGTTCGGTCGCGCCTTCTACGCCGACCAGGCCAAACACCTCCGCGAAGCCGAAACCCAGATCAACCTCGCCCTCGCTCTCCGGCCCAACAACCTCCAGGTTGTCCAGCAGGCCGCCGCCATCTACATCGATGCGCACCAGGTCAACGAGGCCCAGCCCTTCGTCGCCCGCGCCATGGCTTTGAATCCCACCGACAACTACACCCTCTTCCTCCAGGCTTACCTCGACCGCCGAACCGGCCGCTGCGACGCCGCAAATGCCGTGATGAACCGCATGCTCGGCCTCCACGGCCGCACCGATCTGCTCCGCAAACTCCTGGAGGACGCTCCCTGCGACAACTGGCCGGAAGCCCCGCCACTTACCCAATAACCGCGGCCGGTCCAAAATCCTGTCAAGCCCCCCAAACTCCTGAATACCCATCAACCGGCACAAAATAAAGGAGATATGTCGCAACATTATCTGGCCCACTTGGTCTGGTGGGCTCGCTACAATAGAAGTAAAACAAATCATCCGCGTGCATCCGCTACATCCAGCTCGGAACGGTCCAGACTCAACCCCACCCGGGTCCAGACCTAACCCACGTGTTCTGAAGACTTTGTGACCTAAGTCCCGGGGGGAGGGGGGTACCCCCGTATACTGGTTCAGTAATGTCCAAAACGTTCTACATCGAAACCTTCGGCTGCCAGATGAACGCCCACGACTCCGAAAAGGTCGTCGGCACCCTCGTCAACGAAGGCTACGCGCAAGTCACCGACGAAAACGACGCCGGCCTGATCCTCTACAACACCTGCTCCATCCGCGACAAAGCCGAGCAAAAGGTCTTCCACCGCCTCAACGAGTACAAGCGCCTGCAGGGCGAGGGCAAAAAGTTCGCCGTCCTCGGCTGCGTCGCCCAGCAGGAAGGCGCCAGGATCTTCGAGAAGGCCCCTTACGTCTCCATGGTCGTCGGCAGCTCCAGCTACCGCAACCTGCCCGAGATGCTCCACCGCCTCGAAGCCGGCGAGACTCGCATCACCGGCCTCGACGACCGCCAGACCGACGAGACCTTCGACACCGAGTTCACCGCGCGCACCAACCCCCACCGCGGCTACATCACCATCATCGAAGGCTGCGACAAGTTCTGCGCCTACTGCGTCGTCCCGTACACCCGCGGCAAAGAGCGCAGCCGCACCAGCGCCTCGGTTCTCGCTGAAGCCCAGCGCATCGCGCACTCCGGCTTCACGGAAATCCAGCTCCTCGGCCAGAACGTCAACAGCTACGTCGATCCGAGCGGCAAACGCTCCTTCGCCGAACTCCTGGCCGCAGTAGGAGAAGTGCAGGGAATCAAGCGAGTCCGCTTCACCACCTCGCACCCCCGCCAGTTCACCAAGGACATCGTCGACGCCATCGACGCCATGCCAGCGCTCTGCGACCACATCCACCTTCCGGTGCAGAGCGGCAGCAGCAGCGTTCTCAAGGCCATGAACCGCGAGTACACCCGCGACTGGTACCTCGAGCGCATCGCCTGGACCAAGGCCGCCAAACGCGACATCTCGCTCACCAGCGACATCATCGTCGGCTTTCCCGGCGAGACCGACGCCGACTTCGAGCAGACCATCACCCTGCTCGACGAGGTCGGCTACGACGCCATCTTCGGCTTCAAGTACTCCCCGCGCCCCAACACGCCCGCGATCCACATGGAAGACTCGATCCCCGAAGAAGTAAAGATCGAGCGCCTCGCCATCCTCAACGCCCGCCAGCGCGAGATTCAACGTACGAACTACGGCCGCCACCTCGACCAGGCAATCGAAGTCATGGTCGAGCACGCCACGCCGAACAGCCGGGGCCAGTTCACCGGCCGCAGCAGCCAGAACAAGACGGTCAACTTCACCTGCGAGGCCCATCCGCCAGTTGGAAGCTACATCGACGTCCGCGTCACGCAGGTCTTCCCGAGCTCGCTCGTGGGTGAAGCCATCTCGCAGCCCACAACCCCGTCGCCAGCCGCCATCGCGCAAGCCGCCCTCAACGCCCGTATCACCACAGTGGTTACTAACAACTAAGAACGAACAACCGCTGTACACTGTCTTCCATGCACCTGCCAGGCTTCAAACCCGAGCCCGACACGCAAACCACCGCCGACGCAGAAATCGAAGTACGCATCCGCGGCCTGATGATGGACCCCTCGACGCGCATGCCGATCGTGGTCCTCAACGACCTCGCCGGCGAAGTCGTCCTCCCCATCTGGGTCGGCCTCTTCGAAGCCAACGCCATCGCCCTCGAAATCGAAAAGGCCTCAATGCCGCGGCCGATGACCCACGACCTCCTCCGCAACGTAATCAGCGGCCTCAACGGTCGAGTCATGCGCGTCGTCGTCGGCGCCCTCCGCGAGGACACCTTCCACGCCACCGTCTGGATGGATCAAGGCGGCGAAGTCGTTGCCCTCGATGCCCGCCCGTCGGACGCCATCGCCCTCGCACTCCGCTCCGACTGCCCCATTTTCGTGAGCAAGCAAGTCTTCGAGCACGCTCGCCTAGCCTCTAACGGAGCCACCACCCTCAGCCCCGAAGACCTCCGCCGCTGGCTCGAAAATCTCAACGACGACGAGATGGGCCGCTACAAGATGTAGCTCCACGCCGAAGGAAACCGCTTGTCCCTGAAGCAATCCCTCAAGCACCTCGCCTTCAACACACTGGCGGCTCTAGACCGTACGTCCGCGCCTCCGCTCAACTCCATTCGCAATTTTCTCTTGTTGCAGCACTCGACGGCACTTGGCACGGTGCTTCACTCAACGCCGCTTATCCCCGCTCTGCGAGCTGCCGTCCCCGACGCCAACATCGTCGTCGCCGCCAGCGGTTTCGGCCTCGAAGTCTTCCGCGGAAACCCCGGAGTAACCACCGTTCTGCCAATGCCGAATCCAACCGCGAACCTCCGCGAGGCCGCCCGGAAGCTGCGCCACGCACTGCCTCTGGAGCAGCCTTTCGCCACCCTCACACCGCTCGGCAACGAGCGCTCCGCCATCGGACTTGCAAGCTGGACG
>JAZKBC010000173.1:0-684 GCA_040388825.1 Acidobacteriota bacterium
GACCACTCCCACCCCCGACGCATACATCGCACCCAGCTTCCACTCCGCCGCCGGATCGCCCGCCTCAGCCGCCGCCTGCACCTTCGCCGTCTCCGCCGGAGTCACGGCCGCGACCTTCGGCGGCGCCTCCCATCCAACGTCGAAGGCGGCCAGATCCAGAACCACTTTGTCATCCGTCGTCTGTCCCAGGGCGCCCACCGGCATCATCCCCAGCACCAGCCCCGCCAACCAAACCCTGCGCATCATCACCCACACCCTCCACATCCCAAAGTGTCGCAATCGTACTGCCAGCATAGCTCCAATCTGCGCCTCCCGCGCACGCCCGCAGCATCGCCGCGAACCGCTCTCCACGCCCCTCCGGCCTTGTTTTCAGCCCAAAATCGAGCTAGAATAAGGTGTTGCGGACCTTGTGCATTTCCACTATCCGCTCCGTTTCGAAAGCGAGGAACCTCCACATGGCAAAACGCCGTGGCAATCCCAACTGGGGCAAGCCTGAACCCATCGGTCCCGTAGTCCCCACCGTCACTTCCTTTGAGCAGGTCGTCAAGGAGTACAAACTCACTCCCGACCAGTACGTCCGCTCCGCCATGCTGATGCTGATGAGCGACCTTGCCAACCAATACGGCCGCACCGTTCCGGTGAGGCTGGAGGCGCAAATCGCCATCGCACGAACCAACTTGCAGG
>JAZKBC010000173.1:694-1685 GCA_040388825.1 Acidobacteriota bacterium
CCACCCGCCTCCGCGAGTGGGCCCGCCGCAACAAGAACTCCAAGTACATCCCCGAAGCCCTCCTCGAAGCTTGGGGCTTCGAAATCGAGTCCACTCTCTAAACCGACTCCCAAGCCAACCAGCAGGGCCGCCCACCAGGCGGCCCTCAGCTTTTCGCCACCCTTGATTTGTCATCCAATTTGTCATCCCGTAGGGATCTGCAGTTGCCCTTGCCGTTGCTGTTGCCCTTGCTTTTCTTGCTTGTCATCCTCGGAGAGGACCTGCTTCACCAACCTCAACCCCCAGCTTGAACCTCTCAATCTTCCTTTTCTTCGTCCCTTTTCTCACCCTCGCTCTCCTCCTCGCCACCGCGCCCACCCTCGCCCAAACCACCCTCACCGTAACCTCCAACCTCGTAGTCGTCCCCACCCTCATCACCGCCCCCACCGGCGACCTCGTCCACACCCTCCGCGCCTCCGACTTCACCCTCCTCGACAACGGCGTCCCCCAGCGCATCACCCTCGAAGAGTCCAACGACCAGCAACCCCTCGCCGTCCTGGTCCTCATGCAGACTGGCGCCTCCGGCCCCCGCCAGTTCGCCAACTACGCCGGCCTCCCCACGTTGCTCGACGGCCTCACGACAGGCGCCACCCGCCGCTTCTCTCTCATCACCTTTGACAGCCAGCCCGAGTACCAATGGCCCTTCACCTCCAACCTCGCGGACCTCAAATACCCGCTCACCCATCCCGACGCCGGCAACAGTGGAGCCGCCATCTTCGACGCCGTCAAGCAGGGAATCGACATCCTCAGCCACGAACCCCCCAACGAACGCCGCATCCTTCTCCTCCTCTCCCAAACCCTCGACGAGGGCAGCGCCAACCACTCCGCCGACGTCATCCGCCGCCTCGGCGAAAACAACATCACTCTCTGCAGCGTCACCTTCTCCCCTTCAAAAACCTGGCTCAAAGACCAGTTCACCAAACCCCGCAAAGCCCTGCCACCCACCGAGCTC
>JAZKBC010000173.1:1695-1965 GCA_040388825.1 Acidobacteriota bacterium
CAACGCCGCCCGCTCCAACGCCGCGGCCGCCCTCGCCACGCTCTCCGGCGGCGAGTCCTTCGGCTTCGACAACCGCCACGACTTCGACAACCAGCTCAACCTCATCGCCAACCACATCCCCAACCGCTACCTCCTCACCTTCACCCCAACTTCCCGCCAACCGGGCTTCCACACCCTCCAGGTCCAACTCCCCAACCAACCCGACCTGAAGATCTCCGCCCGCTCCAGCTACTGGCTCACCGCCCCCAACTAAGTCGATGCGGACAATCG
>JAZKBC010000174.1:0-450 GCA_040388825.1 Acidobacteriota bacterium
CGATGAATGCCTGCGCCACGCGGTCGGCTGTCCCGCCCCGGATCCGGAAATGGAGAAGCCGAGCGCCTGGGTGGAACTCACGTTTTTCGCAACAAACGTCTGAGCGTTGATGTCGTCGTTGATCGTCTGATAGGGCGTCGAGGGGTCCGGGGTGAATGTCATGCTCTTCGGAACCATGACGACGACGTTGTCGGCCGAGCCCGCCAGTTTGGGGGCAAACTTAGCCGATCCGGAGTAGGGCAGGCTGTAGGTGACCTGGAACTGGGTTTCGCCGGGGCGAAGCGGGAAGAGATAGGCGTAGTGACCCTTCTCGCCGATCGGCGCCGGTGAAGAAGCCACAGGCATGCCGCCCGGACCCATGGCGGCCGCGCCTTCGATCTTTGCGTCCGGCGGCAGGTAAATCTCGTAGGAGTGGCTGGAGAACTGCGTCCGGGGCGGTTTGGAGTCGTT
>JAZKBC010000174.1:460-4608 GCA_040388825.1 Acidobacteriota bacterium
TCTTGACGAAGTAGCTCTGGGTGACGTGCAACCCCTGCGGATCGGTCTCGACCCGGATGACGTTCGCCTCCGTGGTGATGCCAGGGATGGCGGCTGCCACGTCAAAGACGGTGACATCGACGGTGCTGGTGTTGGGGGGGGCAGGCTGGAAGTACGAGGCCTTCTCGTGATCGACGCGAATCAGGTGCATGCCCTGGTCCGGGGTGTCGATGGAGTAGCGGCCGTGTGCATCTGTCTTGGTGCGTGCCGTCTCCTGCATACGCTGCTGCAGTGAGACGAGGATCACGTCGTCGCCGGCGGAGGGCTTGTTGGTGGTGCCGTTGGTTACCGTGCCGGTAATGGTGGCAGCCAGCGCGGACGGGGCCGCGAATGGGATGACGAGAAGAGCAATCGAGAGCGAAATCTGCAGCAGGCGTTTCATGTCGGAGTCTGCGGATAAGAATACTGCGAAGTTACCGCGTTGCGGGCGATTTGCTTTGTGGGATAACACCGTTCGATACAGAACCGCTGGTGCCAGTGCGCCCGGTACGGAGCCATGCGGCCCAATCGAGCCTTCCATCTCTGCTCGGCCAGCCGCGGCCGGTAAGTGCTCGGGGCAAGCGGTATCAGGCCCGGCGGGGAACGGCTTGCTGGAGGCGCTCGATCTCTGCCAGCACCTGGGCAGCTTCGGCTTCGAGCCCCGCGCGCTGGGCGGTGTAATCCTCTTCGGGATATTTGCCGGCGCGGTATTCGAAGTTCAGATCACGGAGGTTGTCATAGAGGACCGCCTTCTGCTCTTCGAGGAGGTCGAGACGGGTTTTCACGCGTTGCGCGGCGACGTTGCGCTCCGGATAAAAGACATAGGCGAACAACGCGACGGTGAAGAGGAGGCAAACGGTGAGGATCATAGTGCGTCGCCTCCGGTTTCACGGCGAATGCGCTGCTCGAGCACGAGGGTGTGCGGATCGCTAGCTGGTGTCGGCATGGCGACCGTGCGGGGCCGCCAGCGGCGGACCACGAAGAAGACGCCGCCGATGCCCAGCAGCAGGACGATGGGTGGCACCCACCAGGAGAACCGGTTGAGCCGCGTGAACATGGGCGCGGCCAGAGCGGTAGGACCGTATTCGTCCTGGAAGGTGTGGAAGATGGTGGTGTCGTCATCGCCGTGCTGGACGGAGGCGGCGAGCTTGGCACTCAACTTTTCCAGATCGGGGCAGCCCATGTGATTGCACTCGCCGAGTAGCTGGTTGCATCCGCAGGTGCACATCAGCTTGTGGCTCAGCTTGTCATAGCGGGCACTGTTGGCGGTCTCGGCCGCGTGCGCGCCGAAGGCGACGATGGCCGCGACTAGGACGAGGTGCAGCGTGGAGCGCAGGCGATGCCGCAGGAGCTTCAATCGCCACCTCGCAGGGTCGCCGGCTCACTCACCAGCGGTCTGGTCTTGGCTTTGGCATGCTCGCGCGGACGCGCCGGTGAAAGCACGGTGGTGAGGTTGGGCACGAGCGCTACCAGCGTGCCCGCGATGACGATAAAGACGCCGATCCAGATCCATGCCACGAGGGGATTGAGGAAGACTTTGATGATGGGGTGGTTGGTATCGGGATTCTGGCCGGCGTAGATCACATACAGGTCCCAGGCCAGGGTGGAGTGATTGGCCACCATGGTTTGCACCTGCTCTGAAGCGATGTAGAAGCGCTTCTCCGGCGCAAGCTGGGTGACCTTCTTGCCGTTGCGATAGACATCGAGCAACGCATACTCGCTGTCGTAATTGGGATTCGTGTCCTGCGTGTAGTCCTGGCAGACCAGTGTGTAGGGGCCGACGCGCATGGACTGGCGGAAGTCCATCTCCTGCTCGGCGGAGCGGTTGAAGGCCGAGCCGGCAAGACCGATGAAGATGACGACCACGCCGAAGTGGACGATGTAGCCACCATAGCGGCGCGTGTTGCGCTGGATCAACAGCAGGGTAGCGGCAAAGATGTTCTTGCCGGTCTGGACCTTCAATACGTGGGCGCCGCGCAGAAACTCGGATGCGATGGCGGTGATGACACCGGCGGCGGCGGAGAAGGCGATGAAGGAGTAGAGCGGCCCTTGTTCGTGCCATGGTCGCTCGCCGATGGCAAGCAAGGCACAGGCGGTGGCGATGGTCGCGATCGACGGCAGTACAAAATTGCGGCGGATGGAGCGCAGCGACGAGGAGCGCCATGCGAGCAGCGGGCCGAGCCCCATCAACGCCAGCAGGCTGAGACCAATGGGAATCGCGATTCGGTTGTACCAGGGCGCTCCGACGGTGACCCGGTTGCCCTGAACGTACTCGCTAAGCACGGGGTAGAGCGTGCCCCAGAGGATGGTGAAGCAGGCAGCGAGAAAGATGATGTTGTTGAAGAGGAAGCTCGATTCGCGGGAGACGAGCGATTCGATCTTGTGGTCGGACTTGAGGTGATCTCGCTGGAGGATGAAGGTAAAGACGCAGACCACCAGCACGATGAAGAGGAAGGCATAGAACCAACTGCCGATGGAAGATTGCGCGAAGGCGTGCACGGAGCTGACCAGTCCGGAGCGAGTGAGCAGCGTGCCGAGAATGGAGAGCATGAAGGTGGAGAAGATCAGCCACACATTCCAGTTCTTCATCATGCCGCGCTTCTCCTGCATCATCACCGAGTGCAGGAAAGCGGTGCCCGTAAGCCACGGCATGAGGGAGGCGTTCTCCACCGGATCCCATCCCCAGTAGCCGCCCCAGCCGAGCACGGAATAAGCCCAGTGCGCGCCGAGGAAGATGCCGCAGGTGAGAAAGAGCCAGGTCACCATGGTCCAGCGGCGGGTGATGTGAATCCACTTCTCGCCGGGATAGCGCATCATCAGCGCGCCGAGCGCGAAGGCGAAGGGCACGGTGAAGCCGACATAGCCGAGGTAGAGCATCGGCGGATGGATCACCATCTCCGGATACTGCAGGAGCGGATTCAGGCCGAAGCCGTCGGCGGGAATCGCTCCCTCGACCAGAGCAAAAGGCGGTGCAGCGAAATTAAGCAAGAGCAGGAAGAAGACCTGCACGCCGGCGAGGATGGTCGATGCATACGCGATAAGGCGGACGTCTACTTTGTGGCGCGCGCGGAGCACAAAGCCATAGGTGGCCAAGAGCCACGCCCACAGGAGAAGCGATCCCTCCTGGCCGGACCAGAGCGCAGCAAATTTATAGGGGCCGGGCAGGGCGCGATTCGAATGATGAAGGATGTAGGAGACTGAGAAGTCATTCGTGAAGGACGCCCAGACCAGTGCGAATGCGGCGGCGGTGACGGCGAAGAAGCTGGCGATGCCGGCGCGGCGTGCGGTCTCGGCGAGGCGCTCCGGAGCGATGCGGGCACGTCCGCCGATCGCAAGCTGGCGCAGTGCCAAGGCGCCGGCGAGCAGCGTATAAGCACCGAGCGCGAGGGCGAGAAGCAGGGAAAAGCTACCAAAGACTGGCATAGGCCTTAGATCGTTTTCAGGAATACGGTGAGATCATCTGCATGGGCGCGGAGCAGCTTCTTCATGGCAAAGCTGCGTCCATAGTTTGAGCAAACCTTATACCTTTTGTGAAAACGGTATAGGTTGATTGTCGCAAAGCATGAGGAGATGCGCCAATCCTCAAACGGATGGTGTCGTAGCGGGAGTCTGTACGTAGCCGGGATCCAGGAATGGATCAGGCGGTCTGGCAGTAGGGCGGAAAGAGCAAGGTGCGGGAGAGCTCGATCAACTCCTGAGGCTGGATGGGCTTCAGGCGGAAATAGACATCCAGGCCGTCATACTGGGACTCGGCCTCAGGCAGACCGCTGAGCACGACAATGGGCAGAGTCGAGGAGAGTTCCCTTAGCTTCTTTACCAGCTCAGGGCCGCCCATCTCGGGCATGCAGTGATCGGTGATGACCATGCCGAACTGATCGTTCGACTCAAACTTTGCCAGGGCAGAGGGACCATCTCCGGCGAGAACAACGGGGAAGTGGGCCTTCTCAAGGATCAGGCGACGAGTCACCGCCTGGATAGGGTTATCGTCCACAATCAGGATCGCTGGCATCGCTCGGTGTCAAAGCCCCTTAGGTTCGTTGATGAAAGGATGAGGGGTCGGAGCAAACGGTTGCCCTCGATCGGTGCAGAAAATAAAACGCTTTCTTCCTGCTGTGGGGTATACCCCATTC
>JAZKBC010000175.1:0-4908 GCA_040388825.1 Acidobacteriota bacterium
ATCGAGGTTAAGTATCGCAGGCTGGAGGTGGGGGTGGGCGCTGTGGGTATTTGGGTGGGAACGAGGAAAGGTGGGAATGGTTGCGGCGGGAGCGGCTACAATCGCGGCACAAGCGTATGGGTTACAGCGTTACAGTGCGCGGGATGAGCCACGAGTTCAGCGATTTGCGGACGCTGCTGGCGTGGGCTTCGCCGCTGCGGTCTGGGGACGTGCTGGCGGGGGTGGCGGCGCCGGATGCGGCGAGCCGGGCGATTGCACAGATGGCGCTGGCGGAGGTTCCGCTGGCGGCGTTTTTGAATGAGGCGGTGGTGCCGTATGAGACGGATGCGGTGACGCGGCTTTGCGTGGATGCGCGGGAGGATGCGGCGTTGGAGCCGGTGAGCGGGTTGACGGTGGGGGAGTTTCGGGACTGGCTGCTGTCGGATGAGGTTGCGGACGCGGAGATTGCGGGGATTGCGCGGGGGTTGCTGCCGGAGATGGCGGCGGCGGTTTCGAAGCTGATGCGGGTGCAGGATCTGATTTATGTGGCGCGGCGTTTGAGCGTGGTGACGCGGTTTCGGACGACGGTGGGTTTGCCGGGGAGGATGGCGACGAGGCTGCAGCCGAATCATCCGACGGACGATGTGGCGGGGATTGCGGCGTCGATGCTGGATGGGCTGCTGCTGGGCTCGGGCGATGCGGTGATTGGGATCAACCCGGTGGCGGATTCGCCGGAGAGCGTGACGGCGCTGCTGCGGATGATGGATGGCGTGCGGCGGCGGTATGCGATTCCGACGCAAAGCTGCGTGCTGGCGCATGTGACGACGCAGATGCGGGCGATTGAGGCGGGCGTGGCGCGGGGAGAGGCGCCGCCGCTGGATTTGCTGTTTCAGTCGATTGCTGGGACGGAGGCGGCGAACAAGGCGTTTGGGGTGTCGCTGGAGCTGCTGGCGGAGGGGCAGGCGATGGTGAGGGAGCTGGGGAGGAATGCGGCTTCGGGGCAGATTTATTACTTTGAGACCGGGCAGGGGAGTGCTCTGTCGGCGAACGCGCATCTTGGAGCGAATGGAGGAGGGGTGGATCAGCAGACGCTGGAGGCGCGGGCTTATGGCGTGGCGAGGGCGTTCGATCCGTTCCTGGTGAATACCGTGGTGGGGTTTATTGGGCCGGAGTACTTGTATGACGGCAAGCAGATTCAGCGGGCGGGGCTGGAGGATCATTTTTGCGGCAAGCTGCTGGGGGTGCCGATGGGTTGCGACATCTGCTATACGAACCACGCGGAGGCCGACCAGGACGATATGGATTCGCTGCTGACGATGCTGGGGGCGGCGGGGGTGAACTACATTATGGGCGTGCCGGGGGCGGACGACATCATGCTGAACTACCAGAGCACGAGCTTCCACGACGCGCTGTATGTGCGGAGGGTGCTGGGGCTGAAGGCGGCTCCGGAGTTTGAGGCTTGGATGGCGGGGGAGAAGTTTGCGGAGCTGAAGAGGTTGGCGGGGCCGGCGGCGCTGCTGCGGCTGGAGGCCTTATGAGAGGGGAACTGGATAAGGCGCCAGTGACGGCGGCTCGGATTGCGCTGGGGCGGAGCGGGCCGGCGATTGCTACGCGGGAGTCGCTGCGGTTTCAGCTGGATCATGCGCTGGCGCGGGATGCGATTGGGACTCCGCTGGATGTGGGGATGCTGGAGCGGGGGTTGGCTTCGATGGGGTTTAGTTCGGTGGTGGTGCGGAGTGCGGTGAGGGAGACGGCGGGGCGGCGGGAGTATTTGCTGCGACCGGATCTGGGGCGGCGGCTGGATGCGGGGTCGGCTGCGGCGCTGGAGGGGTGTGCGGGTGATTCCTCCGAGCGCGCGGAGGTGGTGTTTGTGATGGCGGATGGGCTTTCGGCGCTGGCGGTGGAGCGGCATGCGCTGGGGCTACTGGATGCGGTGCGGCCGCTGGTGGTGGGGCCGGTGGTGATTGCGCGGGAGGCTCGGGTGGCGCTGGGGGATGAGATTGGAGAGCGGTTGCGGGCGCGGCTGACGGTGATGCTGATTGGAGAGCGGCCGGGGTTGAGCGCGGCGGACTCGCTGGGGGTTTACCTGACTTGGGAGCCGAAGGTGGGACGGACGGATGCGGAGAGGAATTGCATTTCGAATGTGCGTGGGGGTGGCCTGAGTTATGCGGAGGCGGCGCGGAGGGTGGGGTGGTATGTGGGGGAGGCGCGGAGGTTGGGGGTGAGTGGAGTTGCGATTAAGGACCCGGTGCGGGCGCTGGCGGTGGGGGATTGAGGGCGGCCGATCGGGAAGTGAGTCAATTTGGAATAGCTGGACTTGCCGAAAACGCGACTTTTGGGGAGTTGGTGAAAGGAATGGAGATGAGGCAGAATGTTGAGAGTTCTGTTGAATGGGGGCGGGAAGATGTCAATCCGCAATGAGAACTTCTGGCGGCGCCCATTTAGCAAGCGTGGCAAGCGCAATTTCCTAGTGGTTGCGATCCTTGCGATCATCTTCTTTGAAGTCTGGTTGGGCTGGACGCGCCTGTTTGTCATCCATGATCGGCAATATCAGATTGTGTTCCTCCTGTTCATCGGTGGCACTGTGATCCTATTCAGCGCCGTGTCGGCAGTCAGCAGCAGGGCATACTCAGCAACGAACTGGCGCACCTTCAATATCCTGCGAACACTGATCGGAGCGTTATCGTTGCTCGCGTGGGTAGGATCGGGGCTTTTCTATGACTACACCAAGTCGAGATTTGATAGTACGGATATGGTCGAGACCGTAGTTGTAGGCACGACGATGGCGATCTGGAATGCAATGTCCATGACTCGCCCGAAACTCGAGAACGCCTCATAGCATTCCACGGTTATCGAAAAAAACGATGATCTTAAACTTGGCTCGCCGTTGCCGATAACGCGACTTTGCAGGAAGCCTTTCTTCTGGCGAAGCGGAGCCAGATCTACAACAGTAGAATTCAGTGAAGGCGCTCCGCCTCGGAGGATACCTGTGACTGAGAATCCACTTGCTGGCTTGCTGAATGGCACTCTGTCCGATTGCGACTTCGGAGTTATAGAGCATGGTTTTCTTTCACACGGCAGAGATTATCGATTCGTCATTCAAGACAGCTTATGCCGCGATCCTGGAACATATTAATTGACGTTCACGCACGTTGTCGACCTCGACTACAAGACCCGAGTCGGAGACAAAATCTGGCAAATGTCATGGGCGGATGAATTCACGGAGTACGCCAAGTGGATCGAAGCCGGTGAGCCTGAAGGTTATGTTTTTGGCACCGACTGGTCTCTTGCATATCCTGGCATCACCATTGTGCGAGCCGGTCATGAGGCGGAGGAATGGTCAGAGCGACTTCAGCGTCCGATGTATTCGGCGAGCATTGAGACAGACCGATTCTCCATTGCACTTGTATACGGCGGGATTCGTCATCGGAAGATTTCCGAAGACACCGGAGTGGTACGGCAGACAGTAATCCACTTGTAAAAGGCCGGAGACGTGACCGTGGGCGTCGCTCACCTGAATCTGCCCTCTCATACGTTCTCGCGGGTGGAGGCCCAACTCCAGCGAAGCGGCGTTAGCGGAAAGAACAGTTTTGCAGCAGAGGCAAGGTCTGCGACTGACCGTTACTCGCAGACGGTGCCCAAGTCCCTGGGCGCGGTCAGCATTACCCTCTGGCCCCTTTCGGAGCGGCCCTTCCCCTCTGCTGCATCGACAGAATAGCCCAAGGTCGGAACCGCTTCTCTCGTTTGTGCATGAAAAACGGTGTTTTCGGCAACGTTAATTGCCATGCGGATTTAAGACTGAGTGGCCATCCCGGTTCAGGATCGCCTGGAAACCAAGGCTGGCGGCGGATGGAACGGTGCTGGAGCTAAGGGCTGAAGATCGCCCTGAGGATGAAGTGCCAGACACCGTAGCGCGCGATGCAGTAGAGGCTCGCTGGGATCGCGAGAAGCATCAGCGTCGTCTGTGCCCATTTTGGTAGCTTGTCGAGGACATTCGTCGAGGTCCACATGGCAGCCATGGTTTCACGGCTTTACCGACGGGACAAGCCCAATGGGAGCCGGACGAGGCTGTGGCGGCGGAGAATTTGACAGCTGGTGGTAAACTAACTGAAGCGCCTAATGCCCCGGGAGACGGGGCCCAAGCTTGCAGCGTGTCAGGAACATCGATGTACTGAGCCCAGGGGGACAGTGCAAGCGAAACCATACTGCAGCAGGAGAGCTAGAAGGAATCACAATGCCTAAGCAAGGAATTCACCCGACTTACGAAGACACGCACGTGAAGTGCGCCTGTGGCAACGAGTTCGACACGCGTTCGACGCACAAGGGTGCGATCGTGGTCGAAATCTGCAATGCCTGCCATCCGTTCTTTACCGGCAAGCAGAAGCTTGTGGATACGGCTGGCCGTATCGACCGCTTCCGCCGCAAGTTCGCCGCGACCGACGCCAAGAAGGCCGAGATCGCTGCCAACAACGCGAAGTAAGAGCTGCCGAAAGCAACCGAGAGGCCTTCGCGATGAGCGAAGGCCTTTTCGCTTGCAGAAGAGATTGAGACGGCCCGCTGGCACGAGACACAATGAGAAGAGCGAATCGATGAGCAGGCCGACAGCGACACCGACGGCGGTGAGCCGCAAGGAAGACACGATGAAAAAGGGCTGGGACACCACGATCGAACGCAGGATGCCTCCGACAGCGCGGGTTCCTGCCGAGATGACGATCGGCAACGTGCGCATTGCGCCGGCGACGGTGCTGGCTCCCATGGCCGGTGTGACGGATACGGTGTTCAGGCGGTTTATCAAGAATGCTTCGATGTTCACCAATCCTGCAGCCGACGCGGCGGCGACGGATGTGGATGTGGAGACTTCGAATGAGGTTTCGGGCTGTGGGCTGATTATGACGGAGTTCACGTCGGCCGATGGGCTGAGCCGGATGC
>JAZKBC010000176.1:0-17903 GCA_040388825.1 Acidobacteriota bacterium
ATGATGGACTGCGACACCACCGGCATCGAGCCTGACCTCGCTCTCGTCAAGTACAAGAAGCTCGTCGGCGGCGGCATGATCAAGATCGTCAACAACACCGTCCCCGGCGCTCTCTTCAAGCTCGGCTACTCCGAAACCGACGTCGAAGCCATCGTCAACTACATCGACGCCACCGGCACCATCGAAGGCGCGCCCGGCATCAAGCCCGAGCACCTCGCCGTCTTCGATTGCTCCTTCAAGCCCGCCAAGGGAACCCGTTCCATCGCCTGGCTCGGCCACGTCAAGATGATGGGCGCAACCCAGCCCTTCCTCTCCGGCGCCATCTCCAAAACCGTCAACCTCCCCAACGACTGCTCCGCCTCCGACATCGCCGAGGCCTACATGGAGTCCTGGCGTCAGGGCCTCAAGGCCGTAGCCATCTACCGCGACGGCTCCAAGGGCACCCAGCCCCTCAACGTCAGCGCCCAGACCGACGCCGACAAGAAGGGCACCAAGGTCCACACCGCCTCCGAAGCCTCTTTGTTGTCATCCCGCAGCGCAGCGGAGGGAACTGCAGTTGAGTCGGCGGCCGCTCTCGCCGCAGCGACCGCTGCCGCTGAAGCCGCCCGTCAGCAGCACGCCGACGTCTCCCAGCAGCTCACCGCCGCCCAGGCCCAGATCGCGCAGCTCCTCAAAGCCTCCAGCCAGAACGCCGAGTCGCTCGACGCCCAGGCCCCACCCCGCGCCATGCGCCATCGTCTCCCCGCCGAGCGCGCCAGCATCACGCACAAGTTCTCCCTCTCCGGCCACGAGGGCTACGTCACCGTAGGCCTCTACCCCAACGGCCAGCCCGGCGAAATCTTCATCCGCATGGCCAAAGAGGGCTCCACCATCTCCGGCCTCATGGACAGCTTCGCGACGGCAATCAGCATGTGCCTCCAGCACGGCGTCCCTCTCAAGCTCCTCTGCGAGAAGTTCGCCCACACCCGTTTCGAGCCCTCCGGCTGGACCGGCAACGAGCAGATCGGCTACGCCAAGTCCATCATGGATTACCTCTTCCGCTGGATGCAGCTCCGCTTCCTCTCCGGCCAGCAGCTAGACCTCTTCGCCGGCCTCAAGCCCGCCGCTATCCCCTCCGAAGCCACCACCCCAGCCGCAACCGCTCTACCCGCCGGCACCGGCCTCGATGCCAGCGACAACGCCCCTACTCCCTACTCCCTACTCCCTAATCCCTCGCCGGAGGCGCACACCCTCCTCGGCTCTGCCTTCGACCGCCACAACCACAACGACCGCACCCCACCCCAGCAGGGAATCGCCCCGGACCTCGAAGCCAGCAGCGGCTCTTCTACTCCCTACTCCCTACTCCCTACTCCCTTAGCGGTCGAAGACCGCGGCCTCTACCACGCCGCCACCGCCATGAAGTCCATGTACGAAATGGGCGACAGCCCCAGCTGCTCCACCTGCGGCTCCATCATGACCCGCAACGGTTCCTGCTACCGCTGCATGGAATGCGGAAGCACCAGCGGCTGCAGCTAGATTGTTCCACTTTTTATAGAGATCGGGCCGCAAGAGCGGCCCATCTTTTCTTAACGGAGAATCAATGAGTCCTAATGCAGAGGTTCAAGAGGATACTCGTAGTGCGGAGCTAGTCTTCGCGCTAGTCGCGCCGATCGGCCTAGATTACGAGCAAGTCGCAGAAAACATAAAATCGCAACTGTCAGAGTTCGGCTACTCTGCCGAGATCATCAAACTCAGTTCCCAAATCGAACCACTTTGCAAGATCTTTTCGATCGATTGCGCCATCGATCACTCCACCGAGGCGCGCAGGATCCAGACGCACATAAAAGCCGCAAATGCGCTGTGCCAAAACTACACCGAGACGGCGGACCAGAGCGAAAAAAATGCTCTGTTGGCATTGGCAGGGGCAAATGAGATCGCGGCTGCGCGCAGCAAAGAAGCAAGCGCTAAAAAGATTGATCGACCCCCGATGCTGAACAAGGCGCACATTATCGCAACCCTCAAGCGGCCAGAAGAGGTAGAACAACTGCGAAGGATATATGGAATCGGTTTCCATGTGATTGGCATCTTCGGAACAGAAGAAGAGCGTATCCGGTACCTCATTCGGCATAAGCATCTCGATGAACAAGACGCTAGGCGATTGGTCGATATCGACGAAGACGATAACGAAGATGGAGGGCAGCGAACCGGTGATGCTTATCATCTCGCAGATGTATTCGTCGACGTCGGCGGAAACGACGTTTGGAAAAGGGAGATCGGACGCTATCTTGATCTGATTTTCTCGCATCCGTACAAGACGCCAACCAAAGAAGAGCAAGCGATGTTCATGGCCTATGCCGCTTCCTTACGGTCAGCCCAATTCGGTCGGCAAGTCGGGGCAGCTATCGCATCGGAAGATGGAGATCTTATGGCGATTGGCTGCAACGAAGTCCCCAAACCAGGTGGCGGCCAATATTGGTATAAAGACAACCCCGACGAACGCGACCATGAACGAGGGACCGACTCGAACGATGAGGAGAAGACGCTGATTTTGAAGCAAATCATCGACACCCTCCCCGATGAACTGAAGAAGGACCCATTGATTGAGCAGAGGATGCGGAAGACATCCCTCTTTTCGATCACTGAATACGGTAGAGCAACCCACGCCGAAATGGAAGCGCTACTTTCTTGCGCACGCCGGGGCATTTCCACAAAAGGCTCAATACTCTTCACAACGACATTCCCATGCCACAACTGCGCGCGCCATATCATTGGGGCCGGGATTCGGCGCGTCGTCTATATTGAGCCGTATCCGAAAAGTAAAGCAAGTGCACTACATAGCGATGCAATTGACCTTCAGGACGAAAGTCGAACACATTGTGACCCGATAAAGGTTCCGTTTGTACCATTCGTTGGAATTAGCCCTCGCAAATATGCGGAAATTTTTACGGTCAATCCGATGTATGGTAAAAAGATTGATCGCAAATTGAAAGGCTCGGGCAGCGCGATCAACTGGCAACGCAGAAGAACCGGACTGCGTCTCGCCATGCTGCCGTTGTCCTACATAGATAGAGAATCGCTTGCTGCATCCAAACTCGCGAACACAGTCAAGAGATCTATGCAACAGCATGAAGGAGCAACAATGGGAGGAACGCATGTCGACGGAGGAACTGAACAAAAGAGTTGAAGAAATCAAAAGGGATTTGGAACAGGTTCAACAAGAAGTCTCCGGCTGGAGTGCATCCAAACGAGAAGATGCTGAAGCCGTGATGTATTCACCCTCGCTATCCAGTTTGTACGAATCTCCCATAAAAAAGTAGTTGCTAAAAGAGGGGCCAAACGAGCTCCTCTTTTTCCATTTAGACGCCTGCGGCCGGGTGCCCCATTCATGACCACGCACTTGGGTCATGAGTGGGAACCTCTGCCGCCCGCCGACAGCAAAAACCAACCCCTTCCCCCGCTCCCCCCACCGTCTTAGACTTCCCCCATGAGCCTGACCCTCGATCCCGGCCCCGCCTCTCGCGAGCCGGCAGCCCGCATCCAGCGCCCGCTCGACCGCGGCCGTGGACCCCCTCACGATGAACTGGCGCTTTGGGTTCGCCGCCCTCTGCCTTCGATTCCCAATCCGTATTGTCCCGTCCCCAGACTGCGTCAGAGCTCGCGCAATCCTGTCTTCGTGGCTCACCTTCCCCCCTCACGGAGCAGGGGCAGCGCACAGAAGAGGATGAGAGCTTTCATCGCGATTTCCGGCGTTACTGTCAGCCGAACCTCTTGGCCAGACAACATCTCCCGGGGACATGTATGAATCTCATTGCGAAGTTTGCCTTCAAAACCGCCAACTCTCATCGTTCCAGGCTGGGGTGGAGCTTGGGCGCGACACTGGCGGCCTTCGCCTTGGCGGGTTGTGCCGGCGGCGATTTTGGTACATCGGTAAGCGCGACCGCTGCCAGCGGAATGGCCCTACACGGCAATGTTCATGGGGGCCAACAGCCTGTGACTGGCGCTCATGTCTATCTGTTCGCTGCAGGCGCAACGGGCTATGCTTCAGCCTCGACCTCCCTGTTGAGCACGGCAGCGGCTGGGGTGTTGACCGACAGTCGAGGAACGTACGTCGTCACGGACGCCTCAGGAAGTTTCAGCCTCACTGGCGACTGGTCCTGCCCGCACACGACCGATCAGATCTACATTCTTGTCGCGGGCGGCAATCCCGGCCAGGCAGCGGGGACGAACAACTCGGCTCTCGTTGAAATGGGCGCGCTCGGCACGTGCAGCAATCTGTCTGCGTCAACATTCATCGTAGTCAACGAAGTAACCACTGCCGCCGCCGCCACGGCTTTGCAGCAGTTCATGTCCGACGGAACTCACGTTGGTTCCAGTGCCACCAACGCTACCGGCCTGGCCAATGCCTTCCAGTTGGCAACGGTCCTGGCGAATCCGTCGAGCGGCCGCGCTGATAGCGCCACCGCCGCCGGAAATGGTTCTCTTCCGCAAGCCACATTGAACACGCTCGGCAACGTCCTCGCTTCGTGCGTCAACACGACAAGTGCTTCCAGTTCGCAATGCGCTACGCTCTTTGCAAGTTCCACGATCGGAAGTTCCATCCCCTCGGACACACTGATGGCAGTACGCAACATCGCGCTTTCTCCCACCCAGAACGTTGCTGCTCTCTACGGGCTCGCGGTTGGGACAGGTGCTCCATTTCAGCCTTCCCTGGCCAGCACTCCGTCCGACTGGACGCTCGGGATCAACTATTCGCTGGGTAGCGGGCCTGCGGAGCCGGGATATCTGGCCATTGACGGCAGCGGTAACGTTTGGGTGACCAACCGGGCGTCCGAGAAATCTCCCTACACGGCATCGGATTCGATCGTGAAACTGGGACCGTTCGGAGATATCCTATCGGGCGCGAACGGCTTTACCGACAACGGATTCGTCCAGGTTCCTGAAGGCATCGCGATCGACGATCTCGGCAATGTCTGGGTCGCCAGCGGCTCCAGCTACGTTCTGCGAATGACGACCAATGGGGCCGATACTTCGGGCTTCCCCTTCTTCGGAGGCAACTATCCGCAAGGCATAGCCGTGGACAAGTCCGGCAACGCCTGGGTAAGCAACTTCGGCAACGGCGGCGGCACCGATGTGATGTACATCGGCAAGGACGGTTTCATTCTCCAGCCAACCGTCAGCAGTTCAGGCTTCATGGCGCCGCAGGGAGTCGCGCTGGATACCAACGGCGACATCTGGGTCGCGGGACAGGTCTCAAGCAGTCTGCTCAAGATCAAGGGTTCGGACTTCACCATTCTGTCCGGCACAGGGTCGGGTTTCACCGGTGGTGGACTCGCCTATCCTTCCGGTCTTGCGATCGATAAAACGAATCGGGCCTGGGTCGTGAACACCTACGGCGGCAGTGGAAGCGCGTCGCTCAGCCTGTTCAACAACAACGGCACGGCGGCCAACTCCACCGGTTTCTCCACGGTTGCGAAGGGATACCAGAACCTGATCGCGATGGATGGCGCGGGAACAGCGTGGTCACCGAGCTGCGGACCGAAGTGCGTGGGCTCGGGCTCCGCCGACACCGTTGTCCATCTTGCCGCCGACGGCACGCTGTTGAACACCACAAATGGATTTCGCACACCTGGCCTGGACGCGCCGCAAGGTGTGGGCATCGACATGTCGGGCAACCTCTGGGTCGCAAACAGCGCGGGACAGTACAACGACACCAACGGCACAGTCACCGAAATCGTTGGCGTCGCTGCACCGGTCAAAACTCCCATCCAGGCAGCTCTTAAGGCAGGTCTGCTCGGACAACTTCCCTGATCGGCCCGGAACCCTAATCTCAACAACGGCGGTGGCCCACCCACGGCAAAGGCTTTTCCTCGACCTGCCTCAATAGCTCGGGTGCCCCATCCATGACCACGCACTTTGTCAAGCCCCCTGCAACCCCTTACACCACCAAAACCCCCATCAACACTAGCCATTTCTCCTCAAACTTCCTGGCCCACTTGCTCCATCCGACCAACTACAATAGAAATAGGCACAAAAGCGGGCACTTTCCGCCCCTTCCCCTAACCTCTTTCGAATGAAATACTTGACAGGTAACCCCTTTAGAATCAAAGGCGTAGCGCAGATCCCCGCCTGCAAGCCCAACAAACCAGGCCACTTACCCCCGGGCAACAGATGAGGGGGGAGGGGGGGTACCCCCACCCTCAAACCGCCCCCGCATCGCGCAGCCGGCTCACATCCGCCACGCTGAACCCAAGCTCCCCAAGAATCGCATCGGTATGCTGCCCCAGCGCTGGAATACCATCCATGCGAGCCTCGCAGCCATCAGGCAGCCCCGGAGGCAGCAACGCCGGTACAAACCCCGACGGCGTCTCCACCTCCGTCCATCGCCCTCTGGCTTTCAACTGCGGATGTTCCCAGACCGCATGCATGTCGTTCACATTCGCAGTCGCAATGCGCGCCCGCTCCAACCGAGCCGTAATCTCCGGCCGAGGCAGCCGCGAAAATACCTCGCAGACGATACCGTGCAGCTCATCTCGCGCCGCGCTGCGCTTTTCAGGAGAAGCAAAGCGAGGCTCGTTGCAAAGCTCCGGCCTCTCCAGCACCACCTCGCAGAACGCCGTCCACTCCCGTTCGTTCTGCAGGCCCAACATCACCGTACTTCCGTCCCCACACACAAACGGGCCGTAAGGATAAATCGTCGCGTGCGAAGCTCCGGCCCGCTCCGGAGGCTCAGCACCATCGAACGCGTAGTACAGCGGATACGACATCCACTCCACCATGCTCTCCAGCATCGAGATGTCGATACGGCTGCCTTCACCCGTTTTCCCGCGCTGAATCAGCGCCGCCAGAATGCCTGAATACGCATACATGCCGCCGGAAATATCGGCGATCGGAATGCCAGTCTTCGCGATCTCGTCCGCTGTACCTGTAACCGAAAGAAATCCCGATTCACTCTGAATCAGAAGATCGTAGGCCTTCTTGTCGCGATAAGGACCATCGCTCCCATAGCCCGAAATATCACAGACAATCAATCGCGGAAACTTCGCATGCAATGGCTCATACGACAACCCCAGCCGTTCCGCAGCTCCCGGCGCAAGGTTCTGCACCAGCACATCCGCCTTGCCTAACAGACGCGCAAGCACGTCGCCGGCCTCACTGTGTTTCAGGTCAAGCGTCAGGCTTTCCTTGGAGCGATTCGTCCACACAAAGTACGACGCCAACCCGCGCACGCGAGTGTCATATTGACGCGCAAAATCGCCCACGCCAGGCCGTTCAATCTTGATGACTCGAGCACCAAGGTCCGCAAGTTGACGCGTGCAGAACGGCGCTGTTACCGCCTGTTCCAGTGACACAACCAGGAGTCCGTCAAGTGGCCGCATGAAAGTACCTTAGAACGATCGTGGCACACCTGTCAGGTGCTCGCTCACCAGGATCCATCAGGGCTTTCTTGCGCTCTCAAAGCGGCTTCGAACACTATCCGCTGAATCCGCATCTCCAAACCCCATCGATATACCATGATCCACATGCCTTTCAGATTCGTCAGAATGATTGCGTTCTTTGTCACTTGCTTCGCCTGTGCCACCGCAAATGCCACGTCGAGCAACACCTCACCAACAGCTCCTGCAGAAGGTGTTTTGCGCCGCGTCATGCCCCACATTGCGTCGCAGTTTCACCTCGCACTCAAGGCTGGCGATTACGACGGAAAGTCAGATGGCTTTCGCATCACTGGCACCCGCAGCAACATTCATGTGGAGGCCGCCACAACGCCCACGCTCCTCTTCGGAGTCAACTGGTATCTAAAGTACGTTGCGCACCTGAACGTCTCCACGAACGGCAGCCGCCTCGGCCACGCCGGCCTGACTCTCCCCACTCCTGATGCGCCGATTACCAAGCCCGCGCTCTATCCATTCCGTTATGCGCTGAACGAAAATACTGACGGCTACACGACTCCCTACTGGGACCTCGCACGCTGGCAACATGAGATCGACATTCTCGCTCTCTCCGGCACGAACGCCGTCCTCATTCAGCGCGGCACCGACTATGTTCTCTATCGAGCCTTCCGCGATGCAGGCTACGACGACGCAGCCATCCGCAACTGGATCACCCATCCGGCCCACCAGAACTGGCAGCTCATGGGCAACATGTGCTGCTTCATCGAACCCATTTCGCTGCAGCTGATGCAAAAGCGCGCCGCCTCCGCACACCAGATCGTCGCGATGCTGCGCTCCCTCGGCATCACGCCTGTTCTCCCAGGCTTCTACGGAGTCGTGCCCAATGACTTCGCAAAATATGTTCCCGGCGCCAACGTCATCATCCAGTCCAAAGACTGGGGCGGCTTCACTCGTCCCGCCTGGCTCGACCCCCGCGATCCCGCATTCACCAGGCTCGCAGCCTCCTTCTACAAACACCAGGCCGAGATGGTTGGCGACTCCACCATCTTTGACATGGAAACCTTTCAGGAAGGCGGCGACGCAGGCAACGTCCCTGTCCGCGAAGGCGCTCAGGCAATCCAGAGCGCGCTCGAGAAAGCTCACCCCGGCGCTCTGTGGTTCATGATGGCGTGGCAGGGCAACCCGCAAAAGGAACTCCTCGAAGGCGTCGACCGTTCCCGCATCCTCATCGCCGACATCGAACAAGGCCGCTATCCCCGCGAGAATCGTGATCAGGAGTTCATGGGTGCCCGCTGGCTCTGGGGCGGTCTCTGGGAGTTCGGCGGCCGTACTACCCTCGGCGCTCCGCTCTACGATCACGGTGTCCGCTTCCCCCAGAACGCAGCCAAACCCGGCAGCAAAATCGCCGGCACGGCTCTCTTCACCGAAGGCCTCGACAGCAATCCCTTCGCCTTCGATCTCTACACCGAAATGGCTTGGCGCAATGAACCCGTTGACCTCGAAGCCTGGGCCAGCCAGTACGCCGAACGCCGCTACGGTGGCAGCGACCCTCACGCGAAGAAGGCGTGGCACATCCTTCTGCACACCAGTTACTCACTCCGTGCCGACGGCGTAAGTACGCACGGAGAACGCGACGCAAGCCACGAGTCCCTCTTCACCGCGCAGCCTTCGCTCACCGCAACTCGCAGCGCGCACTGGGCCCCTGACGTCGTTCGTTACAACATGAACGAGCTCCGCCCCGCCTTGACCGAGTTGTTATCCGTCGCTCCAGAGTTACGCCACACGGCAAGCTACCGCTTTGATCTCACGGACACCGCACGTCAGGTCATGGCGGACGAATCACGCCGCCTTCTGCCCGAAATCAAAACCGCCTACGAAGCCAGGGACACTGCAAAGTTCCACGCCCTCACCGCCGAGTGGATGCGCGACATGCAACTGCAGGACAACCTCCTCGCAACCAACGAGTTCTTTCTCCTCGGCCGCTGGCTCTCCTACCTTCCTCCGTGGCAGGTAACACCGGCCGAGCGCACGCTGACGAACTACGACGCGCGCTCCATCCTCACCACCTGGGGCGATCGCAAAGCAAGCGAGCAGGACCTGCATGAATACTCCAACCGTGACTGGGCAGGTCTCACAAGCGACTACTACATGCCCCGCTGGCAGATGTTCTTCGCCTCACTCGACGTCGCGATGCAAACCAACAGCTCTCCCCGCCCGATCGACTGGTATGCCGTGGGCGACACCTTCAACCGCAGCACCAAGACCTACAGCCCAACACCCGTGGGCGATACCTACGCGGCCGCGCTGAAAATCGCCGAAGCCTTGCATCTGGAACCGTAACTGGCCGCATTCAACCCAACAACGACGATGCCCCTCCATAAGAGGGGCATCGTCGTTGCATTGAGGTCAGGCTTAGAACGACACCCGCACCGAAAGCTGCAGCTGCCGGTTCGTCCCGATGCCCACCTGGTTCCCCACGGTTGAGCTCAGCGCTCCAAACGCAGTTCCTGCGGTCGCGTTATTCCCCGCCGGGAACGGCACTCCCGGCTGCAGGCTGTTAGCTGCTCCCGGAGCCGAAGGGATCCCTTGCGAAAGCCGAACCGTTCCCGGGTTGCCAAAGTTCGGGTGGTTCAGCAGGTTGTAAGCATCCGCCTTGAACTCCGCCTTCACTCCTTCAGCCACGCGGAAAGCTTTACTCAGCGTCAGATCGAACTGTTCCAACCCAGGCCCGCTCGTATCGTTACGGCGAGCATTTCCAAACGTCCCGGGCAGCGGAACCGAGAACGCAGCCGGATTGATGAACTGCCCGCGCGAGCCCAGATAGCGGCTCACGCCCGGAACCACATTCGGCCGCCGGATATTCCGTGTATTGCCTCCACCCGGAACATTCACCACCGCAGTCGTCTGCACCACACCGCCCGTAACCACCGGCGAGCTGAACACCTGCCCGGCGATCACCGTTCCCGTGTTGCCCACGTAGGCCAGGTCCGGCCGCGTGATCAGCACATCGATCGGCACACCGCTCCGAGCATTGAACACCGCTCCAACCTGGAACCCGCCGAGCAGCGCATCCGTAACGCCGCTCATCGAGTACCGCTTCCCATGACCCCACGGCAGGTCATACAGCACCGTCGCATTCATGTTGTGGCGAATGTCGAAAGTTCCGCGACCAAACTCCGTGCTCAGGTCGAAAGGATCCTGCGCCGTCGTTGCCTCGTTCGATCCGCTCGACGTCCCCAGCTCCTTGGCGAATGTGTACTGCATACCAAACGAAACACCCGAAGCAAACCGCCGCTGCAACGTCGATTGGAAAGCGTTATAGCTGTCCACGCCGCCCGAGGTCTTGTAGTCGATCTCCGCAAACCGGTTCGTTCCGGGAGCACCTGCAACGGTCGGCGTAGTCGCAACGCCGCCCACCGTAAACTGTCGAATCGCAGTTCCGGCACCCGTCGCCGGGTTCTGGTAAACACCCGTGATCGTATTCGTGATCGACCGCAGGAACAGGTCTCTTCCCTGCGAGCCAACATACGCAAGCATCAGCTCAAACTTCGCCGGCAGCTCCTGTTCCACGGAAACGGTATACGTCCCCACCCGCTCCGGCACTGTGTACTTGCCCTGGTAAGCGCGCGGCTGATAGCCAAGGTTCGGATTCGTAATGTCATACGCCGCTGTAATCGCAACCGGATCGATCGGATAAATCTTCCCCGAGCTAGCCGCAAACGTAGTCGAAATGCGGTCGTTCGCTTCCGGCTGAATCTGGTCTTCCGTCTGTCCCGGCCCGTAGTACAAGCCCGCACCGCCGCGCAGCACCGTCTTCAGCGCAAACCAGTTTGGCGAGTACGTAAAACCAAACCGCGGTCCGAAGTTCTTCAGCGAGCTGTGATACCAGTCGCCCGTGTAGCCCGGATAGATCTGGCCCTGCTCCATGTTGAACACAACTTCCTTGTTGCGCTTCTCATGCAGCGGCGAGTAGTACTCGTACCGCATGCCGTAGTTCAACGTAAGGCTCGGCGTCACCTTCCACTCATCCTGCGCATAGCCAATGTAGTAAGCCTGCTTCACATAAGCGTTGCCGCTCAGTCCCGTAAACGGGCTCTTGTCGCTCAGGTTGCCATAGAACGCGATCGTCACATTCCGGTTGTTGATAAAGTCCGGAATGCTGGTGTACGTGTAAGTCTGTCCGCCAATCTGGTCGTTGTACAAGCCCAGCGGCCGAATCTCAAAACCGAACTTCATGTTGTGCCGTCCAAGCACATACGAGAAGTTGTCGATGTACGAGTACGTCTGCCCCGTGTACGGTGCGCCAACTCCGTTGAACGAGCTCGACAACGAGATCAGCGAGCCCACATTCGTCAAACCCGCCACAGCAATTCTGGAGCGGCTCAGGTCCGCATTCGGGCTCGGTCCTGCAATGCCCTGCACGCGCATCTTGATGCCGTTGAATCCAATCTTCGTCTCGTTGAACATCCGCGACGACCACACCTGGTTCAGCGCCAGCGCAGCATTCTGCGGAACCTCAACCTGACCAAACGCGCTCAGCGAAGCATCCTGAATCTGTCTCGATACGCCCTGGTCGCGGTTGTAGCGCGCATACAACTGGAAGCGGTCGTTGAAGTGATAGTCGAAACGCACATCGCCGAAGTCCTCCTGGATCCGGTTCTTCCCAACCGCGCTCACCTGCACCGAAGGAGTCGCCGCGCCCGTCTCTGAAGCCAGCGAGTTCGGATCCACCGGATAAGCCGCCAGCAAACTCAGAATCGGCGATCCCGCCGGAACCAGCGACCGCGAGTAGTTGCTGATCGTCGATGCCGTATACGGCGCTGCATACGTCTGCCGCAGACCTTCGTAGGACGCAAAGCCGAACAGCTTGTCCTTGATCAGCGCACCGCCCAGCGATCCGCCGAATTGGTTCAACCGAAACTCAGGAGTGTTGTTGGCCACATTCTTGCGATTGAAAAAATTGCGCGCGTCGAAGAAGTCATTGCGCACATACTCAAACACCGATCCATGCGGATGGTTCGATCCCGACTTCGTTACAAAGCTGATCTGCCCGCCGGTTCCCGTTCCCATCTCCGCCGGATAGCTTGACGTATCCACGCGAAACTCCTGCACGGCCTCCAGCGACTGCTGCAGCCGGAAGATCGACGTCAGCTCGCCATTCAGGTTGCCCGGAGAAGTATCGATGATCGACGTCGCTTCAATCCCATCCAGACGAATGATGTTCTGCTCCACCGAGCGTCCGCTGAAGTGAATGTTGTCAAACGTTCCCGTACCTGCATTGGTCGCGCCCGGTACCAGCAGGTAGAGCTGCGAAATCTGTCGCCCGTTGATCGGCAACTGCTGCACCTCGCGATTTGCCACGTTGCCGCCGATACGCGCACTCGACGTATCGAGCGCCGTCATATCGTCGCCATTCACCGTCACGGTAGATTTATCGGCAGCCACACTCAACGCCGGAGACCACACATACTCCTGGCCCACCCGCAGCACCAGCTGCTTCAGCGCAACCGTTCCGAAGCCCGCAGCCTCAGCACGCAGTGAGTACACCGTCGGCGTCAACGAAAAGAACACAAACGTTCCATCGGCGGTGGTCACAGTCGTCCGATCTTCACCGGTCTGCTCGTTGTGAGCCGTCACAGTCGCCGCCTGCACCGCGGCTCCGCTCGTATCTTTCACTGTTCCGGAAACGCGTGCGGTACTGGTCTGCGCAACACAGCAGAGAAAAGGCGTGAAGAGCATCACGCCGGTCAGAAGCTTTTTCAAGATGGCTGTCATACGTCGAAGCCTACCTTCGGGCTTCAGCGTAAGGCGTGAATTTTCAGTGACATGACACACTGCAGCATGAACATACTGTTACAGCCTTGCAGCGCCTTAGAGTTCAAATCACCCTAACTTCTCCAGCCGCCAACACTTAGCGCACCTGTGCTCAACGGCCGCCGCTTCGAAGATCCTGTGCAAAAGCAAAGCGCTGCCGAAGCCAAGCTGGTTCGCCCAACTTCAGCAGCGCTCTCGCTGATCCACTTACACGTTCTTCGGCAACGCTCCACCCAGCGGAGCCACATCGCCCGCACTCTCCGGCGGCGCGATATGCGGAGACTCCGAACGTCCCGGCATCGCCGCCCGTCCCGAGTACACGCGCCACGCACGCTCCACATCGTCCTGCGCTTCATCCAGCAGCTTCCGCGCGGTCTCCGGCTGGCTGCGCGCCAGCATCGTGTACCGCGCCTCGTGATAGCTGTAGTCCTTCAACGCAATCGACGGCGCCTTCGAGTCAAGCTGGAACGGATTCTTCCCCTGCTCGCGCAACGCCGGGTTGTAACGCATCAACGGCCAGTAACCCGAGAGCACCGCGTTCTTCTGCTGCTCCATGCCATACGCCAGGTCAAACCCATGCGCAATGCAATGGCTGTACGCGATGATCAACGCTGGTCCGTCGTAAGCCTCGGCCTCTTGGAACGCTTTGATCGTCTGCGTATCGCTGCCGCCCATCGCCACGCGCGCCACATAAACGCTGCCGTAGCTCACCGCTTCCATTGCAAGATCCTTCTTGCCCGTAGGCTTGCCGCCGGTAGCAAACTTCGCCACGGCACCCCGCGGAGTCGCCTTCGACATCTGACCGCCGGTGTTCGAATACGTCTCCGTATCCAGCACCAGCACCTTCACGTTCTTACCCGATCCCAGCACGTGATCCAGTCCGCCAAAGCCGATGTCATACGCCCATCCATCGCCGCCCACCAGCCACACGCTCTTGCGCACCAGCGAGTCCGCAATCGACCCCAGCTCGCGAGCATCACGCGAGTCCATCTGCGCCAGCTCCGCACGCAGCTTCTTCACGCGATCCCGCTGCGCCTCAATGCCAGCCTCGGTCGTCTGATCGGCCTCCAGCAGCGGAAGCACCAACTCATCGCCCAGCGGCGCATGCAGCCTCCGCAGCAACTCGTCCGCATACTCCTTGCGCTGATCCAGCGCCAGCCGCATGCCCAACCCAAACTCCGCGTTGTCCTCAAACAGCGAGTTCGCCCACGTCGGCCCGCGTCCGCAATCGTTCTGCGAGTACGGCGTCGTCGGCAGGCTTCCTCCATAGATCGACGAGCACCCCGTGGCATTCGCGACAAACAAGCGGTCGCCGAACAACTGCGTCAGCAGCTTCACGTAAGGCGTCTCACCGCAACCAGCGCACGCGCCGGAGAACTCAAACAGCGGCTCCAGCAGTTGCACATCCTTCACCTGCGAATGCGACAACCGCGTCCGATCCACCTGCGGAAGCGCTTCAAAGAAGTTCCAGTTCTTCACTTCTTCCTCGCGCAGCGGAGCCTGCATCTGCATGTCCAGTGCCTTGTGCTTCGGATCCGTCTTGCTCTTGGCCGGGCAAATCTCCACGCACATGTGGCAGCCGGTGCAATCTTCTGGAGCCACCTGCAGCGTGTAGCGCTCCTGCTCCATGCTCTTCCACTTCGGCTTCGCGCTCTTGAACGTCGCCGGCGCCGCTTCAAGCAACTCAGGCTCGTACACCTTCGCGCGAATCACCGCATGCGGACACACCAGCACGCACTTGCCGCACTGGATGCAGAGGTCCTCATCCCACACAGGAATCTCCTGCGTGATGTTCCGCTTCTCCCACTTGGCCGTCGCCGTCGGGAACGTTCCTCCCGGAGGCATCGCGCTCACCGGCAGCAGGTCACCGCGACCCGCAGCCATCTCACCCAGCACGCCATGTATGAACGCTCCAGCCTCAACCGGAAGAGAAGGCAGAATGTCGAACGTCGCCGTCACATGATCCTGCGCAGTCACCTCCTGTAGATGCGCCAACGCCGCATCGACGGCCGCAAAATTCTGCTGCACCACAGCGTCGCCGCGCTTTCCATAGGTCTTCTTGATCGCCTTCTTGATCTGCTCAATCGCCTCTTCGCGCGGAAGCACGCCGCTAATCGCAAAGAAGCACGTCTGCATAATCGTGTTGATGCGGTTGCCCATCCCCGCCTGCTTGGCAACGGTGTAACCGTCAATCACGTAGAACTTCAGCTTTTTCGCAAGAATCGTCTCCTGCGTTGTCTTCGGCAGATGCTGCCAAACCTCATTCGCTCCATACGGCGAGTTCAGCAGGAACACTGCGCCCGGCGCAGCTGCGGTCAAAATATCCATCCGCTCCAGGAACTGGAACTGGTGGCAAGCCACAAAGTTCGCCTTGCTGATCAGGTACGTCGACCGGATCGGCTCCGGCCCAAACCGCAGATGCGACGTCGTCACCGAGCCCGACTTCTTCGAGTCATATACAAAATATCCCTGCGCGTAGTTCTCGGTCTGCGTGCCGATGATCTTGATCGAATTCTTGTTCGCGCCAACAGTCCCATCCGAGCCCAGACCATAGAACAGCGCGCGCACCGTCCGCGGATCTTCGGTCGAAAACTCCGGGTCATACGCCAGGCTGGTATGCGTTACATCGTCGTTGATGCCGATCGTAAAGTGATTCTTCGGATACGACTTCAGCAGCTCGTCGAACACGCCCTTCACCATCGCCGGCGTAAACTCCTTCGACGACAACCCATAGCGCCCACCAATCACCCGAGGCGGCCTTCCAAACCGCGGCCACACCGACGCCGCATCCTCACTCAACGCCGCCACCACATCCTGGTACAGCGGCTCGCCCAGCGCTCCCGGCTCCTTCGTCCGATCCAGCACAGCAATCGAACGCACCGTCTTCGGCAACGCATCCAGCAGCGCCTGCTCCGGAAACGGCCGATACAGCCGCACCTTGATCAGGCCAACCTTTTCGCCCTCAGCGTTCAGACGATCAATCGCCTCTTCCGCCGCACCCGCACCAGAACCCATCAGCACAACAACCCGCTCCGCTTCCGGATCGCCGTAATACTCCACCAGTCGATACTGCCGTCCGGTCAACTCCGCAAACCGGTCCATCGTGTTCTGCACGATCGACGGGCACGCAATGTAGTACGGATTGCAAGCCTCGCGCGCCTGGAAAAACACATCCGGATTCTGTGCCGATCCACGCAGCGTCGGATGATCCGAGCTCATCGCCCGTTCGCGATGCCCGCGCAGCAGCTTCTCTTCCATCAGCGCGTTCAACGTCTCATCCGAAATCGGAATCGCCTTGTTGATCTCATGCGACGTCCGAAAGCCATCGAAGAAGTGAATAAACGGCAGCCGTGACTCCAGCGTCGCTGCATGCGTGATCGCTGCCATATCCCCGGCTTCCTGCACCGAGTTCGACGCCAGCATCGCATACCCGGTCGTGCGGCAAGCCATCACATCCGAGTGATCGCCAAAGATCGAAAGCGCATGGGTCGCAATGGTTCGCGCCGTCACATGAATCACGTTCGACGTCAGCTCGCCCGCAATCTTGAACATGTTCGGGATCATCAGCAGCAAGCCCTGCGACGCTGTAAACGTCGTGCTCGAAGCTCCCGCCTGCAGCGCTCCATGCATCGCGCCTGCGGCCCCGCCTTCGCTCTGCATCTCCGCGATGATCGGCAGTGCGCCCCACAGATTCTTGCGGCCCTCCTGCTGCCACTGGTCGGCCCACTCCGCCATCGTGGAGGAAGGTGTAATCGGATAGATCGTAATCACTTCGGCGAGCCGGTACGCTACCGACGCTGTCGCTTCGTTGCCGTCCACAATAACTGCTGCTGGGTTTTCCACGTATTCCCTCTCGTGTCCAGCTTCGATCTTCAGCCGCTCAAATAGCAGTGGCTGTGACTCGCATCACACCCACCGGAGCCCGCCCCTGCTTTACTGTTCTGGAACAATGCGCGGCATCCAGTGCGCGCGGAAACAGCGGTTTTTGTGTCGATCGCCTCCGCCAGCGTGCTACCCTTGCCAGCACCACGGAGACACACCTCATGACCGACGCCAACAAAGCCATCGTCCACCACTGGTTCGACCGTGTCTGGAACCGCGGCGACGAAGCCGCCATCGACGAGCTGCTCGCGCCCAACGTCCGCACCCACGGATTTGCCGGCCCCGGCTCCGTCACCACCGGCCGCGACGCCTTCAAAGAAGGCCATCGCCTCTTCCACAGCGCGTTCTCGGACATTCACGTCAAGCTGCATCACGTCATCGCCGAAGGCAACCACGTCTCCGCTCACTGGACCGCCACCATGAAGCACACCGGCGACACGCTCGGCTTCCCCGCCACCGGCAAGGACGTCGCCTTCGAAGGCTCCAGCTTCACCTGCATCCACAACGGCCAGATCGTCGAAGGCTGGAACCACATGGACTTCACCCACGTCACCAACGAACTCCAGGCAGCGGCACTCACCGCCGCCTGATCCGTCGTTGACTACGCCTTCGGTGAAAAATCCGTCAGCTTCATGAACGTCGATTCGTGCAGCTTCACGAACGTCCCATCCTTCTCCGTCTCCGCCTTCAGCGCCACCCACTCCGGGTCGGCGCTGAACGCTTTCCAGCTCGCCGTGGCCGCCTCGCGGCTCTTGTGCCGCAGCAGGTAGATCAGCGTGCGCCCCGCCAGCGGCTCATCGGTCGCCGTCCAGTAAGCCACGCCATGCATTCCCACCCGCG
>JAZKBC010000176.1:17997-23395 GCA_040388825.1 Acidobacteriota bacterium
CTGAGGCCGCTTCGCTCATTGCCGCCATCGCCATCGGCAGCATCGCCGCCGCGCCCGCACCCTTCAACAACTTCCGTCGATCCACATTGCCTCCGTGCTACTTCGAGCTCAACCTCTGTTGCACCGCGGCCGGCATCGTCTTGTTCGCATTCGCCAGCAACAGTGACACGTCCCACATATCTTCATCACTCAGCACATGCCCGAACGCCGGCATTCCTGTAAGTCGCAGCCCGTTCTTCACCTTCCAGTATGTCTCACCCGCCGGATCATCGCTCACGCCGGTTACACTCGGCCCGGTGCCATGCTGATGCGCCTTCCATAACTGCGGCGCGGTCGGATACATATACTTCGCAAACTCCACATCCTTGCCCGGAGTTCCATGGCAGCTCGCGCAGTTCAACACATAGACCATCGCTCCGTTGGCATACACCTCGTCACTCGGTTGCATCGGCGGCTGCTGCAGCTCGCGATCGATGCGTGCATTCATCGGCACATGCACAATCTGCGCTTCCATCGGAAACGGCGCATCAGCCGTCGCCACCGGAAGATGTCCGAACTTCAGATACAGCAGCCCTCCGCCTATCCCAACCACCAGCGCGCACAAGAATCCAAGCAAAAACTTCATCGCCATCACCTCGCGGCCTTCAGTGTAATCGCGGCTTCAGACACATCCACCGCCATTCGCGTGAAGTTACGTTCATCCGAAATTACAGAGTCGCATCATCGTCGCAGGTTGCCTGAACCTGAAAATAATTTCTGCGTTTCAAACCACAACTTTACCCCACAGGTTCGCGTCTGAGCGGTGTAGCACGAGGCATTCCTCGTAAGGAGTCTCAGTCATGAAGAAGTTCATCCTCTCCACTGCTTGCGGCCTTTTACTCGCCACCTCTCTGGCTGCCGGAGCACAGGTTGTCGTTCGCATTGGACCGCCCCCTCCGCGTCCGCACGAGGTCATTCCTCCGCCGATGCACGAAGGCTGGGTCTGGCATCCCGGCTATCACCGTTGGGACGGCGCACACTACGTCTGGGTTCCCGGCGCCTACGCCGAGCCGCCCTATCGCCACGCTCACTGGGTCGAAGGCCATTGGGCCCATCGCCGCGGAGGCTACGTCTGGATTGAAGGTCACTGGCGCCACTAAGCTTCTCTCTCAATGGCACCGGTACAGACAGCGAACAGACGCGCGGATCAACTCCCGGTCGCGCGACCTGTTCGCTGTTTTCTGCTTGAGTGTCCTATCATCAATGCATGTCCTCCCTTTCTGCTGAAGACCGCGCCCGCCGCGTCAAAGTCCTGCTCTTCGACGTCGACGGCGTCCTCACCAACGGTGACATCACCATCATCCCCGATGCCGACGGCAAGGGCACCGAAGTCAAAAGCTTCGCCGCCCACGACGGTCTCGGCATCTCCATCGCCCGCCTCGCCGGTCTCAAAATCGGCTTCGTCACCAAGCGCAACTCGCGCGTCGTCGCCATCCGCGCCAACGATCTCAAGATCGATCACCTCTACCAGGGTCAATCGCACAAGATGCAGGCCGTCACGCAGATCATGGCCGACGAACACTGCACCCTCGACGAAATCGCCTATGTCGGCGACGACATCATCGATCTCCCCGTACTGCGCAAAGTCGGCCTCGCTATCGCCACCGCCAATGCGCGCCCGCAGGTCAAGTCGATGGCACATTACGTTACTCCGCTCGCCGGTGGCTCAGGCGCCGGACGCGACGCCATCGACTTCATCCTCTCCGCCAAGGGTGTTCTCGACCAGACCATCGAAGCCTACCTCGATCCCGAGAACTCAGCCGCGGCCCACGCTGATATCGGCGTAGGCAACATGTAATCGCGCGCTGCAGCTATTTATTTTGTCGTGGTGCGCAACTTCTTTTTGCGCGCAATCTCGTCCCCCAGCACAACTCCGCGGACACTCAGCCCCTCTCATGCGCTGAGGTTCAATACATGCGTGGCATCTTTTACGCGACTATCGCGGCAGTTGGCTTTCTCTTCCTGACACCCGCACCCAAGGCGCAGGCTCAGGTTACCTTCGGTATCAACGTCGGCCGTCCGGCACCGGTGTGCCCGTACGGCTACTACGGCTACGCTCCTTATCGCTGCGCCCCATACGGCTACTACGGTCCTGAGTGGTTCTCCGGTGGCGCGTTCATCGGTTCCGGCCCCTGGTATCACGGCCATGGCCACTTCTACGGCCACGTGAATCACAGCTACGATCCCCGTTACGGCTACCACGGAGCCTATCCCGCCCACGGAGCCTATCAGGAGCACCCGGACCACTTCCAGAGCTTCCACGGCAACCGCTACAGCGACGAAGGCGGCCGCTATCACACCGAGCGGCAACACGGTCGCTACGCTCACAACGATCGCCACGACAACGGCGACCATCACGACGACCACCGCTAGTCCCCAACCGCTTCTTGTTCGCTTCAGTGCCTGGTGCCGGCCTCCGGCTCCGGGCACCGTTGTCTTCCGGCGAACCATCAATGCGGTAGGCGACATCGTCGTTCGACCCAAGCGCCTTTAGACAGCCGCGCGATCTGGCCCAGTCAGTCGTCGTATTCTCCCTGATACCGTCTGCACCAGCTCTGCCCGGTCCACCTTTGTCAGGCTCACCAGCGCCAGCACCAGAAACGTCGCTATAGACCAGCTCAGCCATACCGCAGCGGTCATCGTCGGCGGCCCACTCAACCACCACTTTCCGGCCAGCGCAATCGAAGGCAAAGCCATCGCAGCCGGTCTTACGATACCTTGAAGCAACAACTTCAGCCGCGACATCTGTAGATTGCGTGTGTAGTGCATGCTCACAACAAAGTGCGTGCCAACACCGGCGAACGCTCCAATCAGCGTTCCATCTGCCACTCCAATCGCCCCATAATGCCGCGCCAGCCAGATACTGCACGTCAGGTTCACGCCACCTTCCACCAGCGAGCTCACGGTCGCCAGCCGCTGCTGCGCCGTAGCAATCACCATCGTGGAATATGGACCGCAAAGCTGGCGCACAATATTGGCCAGCAGCAGCACCCGCAGCAGCGGAACCCCACGCACCGCGTAGCTGCTGCCCACCCACAGTCGCAGAGCCGGGTATCCGGCCACCAGCAGCGGAAGCCCGGTCAACATCAACAGGATCGTCATATACCGCGTCGTGCGCAGCAGAATCGCCCCCATCTGTTCCGGACTGCGCTGCGTGCTCAATGCAGATGCAGCCGGCAGCAATGGGCCCATCAGCCCGCCGATAACAACCAGCATAAAGGTCGTCGGAGCCGCTGCCACCGCATAATAGGCCACCTCGGCAAACGCATAATGGCCCACCATCGTCATGTCGATGCCGGAGATAACCAGCATGCACATAGACCAGATGGTCAGCACGAAACAGTAGCGCACCATCTGCCCTAGCCGTTGCGTGTCCACCGGAAACAACTTCACGCGCACATGGCCCGCCAGCTGTTTCCACGCGACGATCTGCGTCAGCGATGTGAGCACGTTGACCGCAGCCACCGACGCCGCCATCACCACCAGGCTGCTGTGCGCCGCAACCGCGGCACACAATACGCTCGCGTACAGCACTCGGCTGATCACTGTGATCGTCGTTGGCACCTGGTATCGCTGCAGTCCAAGAAAGACCGCCGAAAAGCTCGAGGTCGACAGGCCCGCCGACAGCGAGAAACCGACAAACAGAATGCTTAGCCGGACATCGTGGTACAGCGCCGGCGGCATCTTGCGAAACAGCTCCGGCACCGACCACGCCAGTGCCAGCGTAAGCACCATGCCCAGCAGCGCTGCGCAACCCATCATCACCAGTCCCGTGCTCAGGCACCGGCCACACCCGTCATGGTCACCCTTTGCATCATGCTCGGCCACAAACTTCGACACCGCCGTCTGCACGCCGAAGTCCAGGTACCCCACGAACGCTCCCAGGTTCAGCACCAGCACCCACGCCCCATAGACCGAAGGCGTTAGCCGATGCACAAGGAAGGGCGGCATCAGCGCGGCAATCAGCGAAGTGATAATCACCCCGCCGGCGTTGGAAAGAGAGTTTTTGAGAAGGATGCCCGCTACATTGTGCGGTTTGGATTCAGCGCGAGGCACCGGCGCAGCAGACATAAATCGATTGTCGCACGGACAACTATGCCACCGACTGTGAAGCACAGCGGCCGCCGCTGCGTCGTCACTGCACTCAATAGCACGATTTAAGAGGTATCATCGTCGTATGGTGTTGGCTTTCAGGCGTGCCTTGGGCCGTGTCCTTTACAGACTTCGGCCCGGTATTCCAAATTTCAAATCTTATCTGCCTTTTGTAGCCGGTAAAGCTGGTCTCGAGATCGGCGGCCCGAGTGCTATTTTTCGCTCCGGCAAGGCGCTACCACTGTACTCGCAAATCGCGTCACTGGATAACTGCGACTTCTCCTCGTCTACCGTCTGGGCTGACCATGACAAGCAGTTCCAATTCAGCCCCGAGAAAGCACCCGGAAAATCTTTCTTCTGCGAGGGCTCTGAACTCACACCCATCCCCGACCACAGCTACGACTTCCTGCTCTCCTCCCACAACCTCGAGCACTTCGCAAATCCGCTCAAGGCATTACAGGAGTGGAAGCGCGTTCTCCGCCCTGGAGGCGCGCTGATTCTCGTGTTGCCCTACTACAAACGCACCTTCGATCACCGCCGCTCGCCTACACCCGTCTCGGACATGTGGTCCGACTTCGAACGCAACATCGGCGAAGATGATCTTTCCCACCTGCCCGAAATCCTTGCTAAACACGATCATTCTCGTGATCGCGCAGCCGGATCCGTCGCCGACTTCGAGCGACGCTCGCGAGAAAACTTCAACAATAGGTGCCTCCATCACCACGTGTTCGACGAGAACAATAGTCGCGAGCTCCTAACGTCCGCCGGCTTCAATGTCCATGCTGTCGACCTGAGCTGCACAATCGACATCTGCTTGCTTGCGACTGTAGCGGACGCGAAATAGGAGAACACACGTGGCAGCCCCCACCCACGAGCCGACGAACCTGGCCACCGATCCCGTGTGCGCCGTCATCGTAACGTTTCACCCCGATGCGGATGTGATCGCAAATCTCCAGGCCCTTCGGCCTCAAGTGAGCCGCGTTGTCGTCGTCGATAACGGATCGACGCCCGAAGAGCTTGCGCAGTTGCGCCAGGCTGCCCTCGCCCTGGACGTCGAACTCATCGAGAACGGTGATAACCTCGGCATCGCCGCCGCCCTGAACCGCGGCATCCGAAGGGCCTTGGAACTGGACTACCTTTGGGTTTTGCTCTTTGATCAGGACAGCCGCGTCACTGAGGACTTCACCCAGACCATGATGGGTGCATTCGCCGCCAGCCCCTCGCGCGACCGCCTCGCCATCCTCATTCCGCGATACGAAGATCGTCG
>JAZKBC010000176.1:23405-25006 GCA_040388825.1 Acidobacteriota bacterium
GCCATAGGACAGGGCCAGCTCGTCCTCGTCGCTTGGAACCGTTGGGGGGCTCTGGTACCGTGCTCAAAGCCGCCACAACCTCCGGTAGCCTCATGCCGGCCCGCATCTTTCAACATGCCGGACTTTTCGCCGAAGAACTGTTCATCGATGCCGTCGACTACGAGTACAGCTTGCGCGTACGAGCTCTCGGTTACCTCATCGCAGAGTGCACCACCGCCACTCTGCTGCACTCCCCCGGTACCCCGACCAGCCATAGCCTGCTCGGCCTCAAATCGTTCCACTCCGCCAACTACAGCCCCATCCGCCGTTACTACCAGGAGCGCAACAAAATCTGGGTGGCACGCCGATACTTTGCGACCTTCCCTCGCTTCTGCCTTAGACTTTTCTCCTTCACCATCACGGATGCCATCAAAGTCGTCCTCGTGGAGCAAGACAAGCGAGCGAAATTGTCAGCGTTCCTCCGCGGCGTCATCGACGGCTGCATGAACCGTATGGGGAAGTACTCAGGAAATTGAGTCTCTACCATCCGCATTCCCTCACACCTGCTCGTCTATCCTGTTCGCAATGACTTCCTCCGCGAGCAGCGCCGCCCGTGCCTTCCTGCGCGAAAACGGAGCCTACGTCTCCGCCCACAAAGCCGCGCAAGTCATCGCTGCCAGCTTACGCAGCCACTTCGTCCAACGCCGCCTGCACACCACCGGCCTCCGCCTCGGTCCCGGCCACAAGCTCGTCGGCCTCGCCCACACCCACATCGGCCGCAACCTCCGCACCGGCAGCGGCTTCTGGCTCGAAGCCATCACCTGCAACGCCGGCGAAACCTACTCCCCCCATCTTTCCATCGGCGACAACTGCAACCTCTCCAACAACGTCCACATCGGCTGCACCCACCGCGTCACCATCGGCAGCAACCTCCTCTGCGGCTCCAACGTCCTCATCACCGACCACGGCCACGGCATCTACCGCGGCCCCGCACAGACCGCGCCTGGCATCTCGCCCAAACATCGCCCCCTCAACCGCGACGGCGTCATCCTCATTGGCAGCAACGTCTGGCTCGGCGACGGCGTCCTCATCTTCGCCGGAGCCAACATCGGCGACGGCTGCGTCGTCGGCGCCAACTCCCTCGTCCGCCACACGCTTCCTCCGCGCACCCTCTGCGTCGGCTCCCCCGCCAAACCCATCCGCCAGTGGAGCGACTCCGCCCAATCCTGGCAACCCTACGATGGCCAGAACTAGCCCGCGCCACACATGACAAACGTCAACCCACTTTGCTGACGCCCCTCACTGCCTTTCGCCCGACCACCCACCCATACTCAATCTTGTAAGCAGTCGCCCCCGACTCCACACAAGGATTGAGCCCATGCCAGCACTCCTCGAACCCGTCCCCACCGCCGCCGCGACCACCCCCGTCGTCGCCTCGCTCGCCAACATCACCAAGCGTTACTCCAACGGCGTCGTCGCGCTCGACAACCTCTCGCTCAATCTCCATCGCGGACAAATCGTCGCCCTCCTGGGCCCCAACGGCGCCGGCAAGTCCACCGCTGTTCGCCTCATGATGGGCCTCACCTCGGCCACCTCCGGCGACGTCCGTGTCTTCAACGCCG
>JAZKBC010000176.1:25016-28578 GCA_040388825.1 Acidobacteriota bacterium
ACGCGCCTCCGCACCGGAGTCATGCTGCAGGTCGGCCGCGCTCCCGAGATGCTCCGCGTCCGCGAGCACATCACCATCTTCCGTGGCTACTACCCCAACCCCACACCCTACGCCGAGCTCATCAAGATCGCCGGCCTGGAAGGCCTCGAACAGCGCCTCTTCGGCGAGCTCTCCGGCGGCCAGAAGCAACGTGTCCTCTTCGCTCTCTCCCTCGCCGGCAACCCCGACCTCGTCTTCCTCGACGAGCCCACCGTCGGCCTCGACATCGAATCCCGCCGCGGCATGTGGGCCCAGATCCGCGCCCTCGCCGCCGCTGGCAAAACCGTTCTGCTCACCACCCACTATCTCGAAGAGGCCGACGCCCTCGCTCACCGCATCATCGTCATCAACCAGGGCCGCGTCGTCTGCGAAGGCACCCCCGCCGAAGTCAAATCCATGGGCGCCAACATCGCCTCCGCAACCACCAGCACCGCCTCTACTGGCGCAAGCACCACCGTCAACGCCGGCCTCAAGATCATCCGCTGCATCACCACCCTCACCCCCGACCACCTCCTCGCCATGCCCGGCGTCGTCAACGTCGACGAGCTCAACGGCCTCACCATCCTCACCAGCTCCACACCCGAATCCACCCTCCGCGAGATGCTCGCCCTCGACCAGCACCTCTCCGCCCTCGAAGTCCAAAGCCCCGCCCTCGAAGACGCCTTCCTCGCCCTCACTTCCAACCGCGACTAGAACCTAGAACCTCGCACCTAGAACCTTCAGGAGCCCTCCAATGTCCACCGCCACCATCCCCTTCCCCACGCAATCCACCACCTCCCGCAACCTCCGCATCTTCCTCACCGAAACCCGCTACGAGTTCATCCGTTCCCTCCGCACGCGCGCCTTCTCCCTCTCCGCCATCGGCTTCCCAGTCATGTTCTATTGCCTCTTCGGTCTCATGATGAACCGCAATGCCACCGCGCACGGCCAGAGCTTCACCCAATACCTGCTCGCCAGCTACGCCGTATTCGGCGTTGTCGGCGCCGCGCTCTTCGGCATCGGCGTTGGACTCGCCGGCGATCTCTCCGCCGGCTGGCTCGAACTCAAACGCGCCAGCCCCATGCCGCCCCTCGCCTACCTGCTCGCCAAGTGCATCACGGCCATGGCCTTTGGAACGATCATCCTCCTTTGCCTTTGCACTCTCGGCATCACGTTGGGCCACGTCCAACTCACCCTGCCCGAGTTCTCCCGCATGCTCGCTTTCACGCTCGTCGGCTGCCTTCCCTTCACCTGCATGGGCCTTGCCCTTGCCCTCATCGTCCCCTTCAACTCGGCCCCCGGTATCACCAACCTGCTCTATCTGCCCATGAGCTTCCTCGGTGGCCTCTGGATTCCCATCTCCGTTCTTCCCAAAGCAGTCCAGCACATCGCTCCGCTGCTGCCCACCTATCACCTCGCTCAACTCATGCTCTCGTCCTTCGGCTATCAGGACACCACGCAATCCGCAGCCAGCCACTGGTGTGGCCTCGCAGCCTTCACCATGATCATGCTCGGCATCGCCTGGATCGCCTTCCGCCGCCGCGAACAAAACTCCTAACCGCGCACTTCCACTCCACGCAGCTACACTGTGTAGTGTGGCGAATCGAAACCGCCGCCCTTGCCTTTGCTTCTAGGTGCGCCAAGGCTTTAGCCGTGGCCCTCACAGATGCCGTTGCAAGGGGGCTTTAGCCCCTGGGGTAGGTGTCTCGTCCGGGGCCTATGCCGCACCAGCAGGATCACCATGCCCAACCCCGATCCATCCTCGCAGCACCGGTTCCACAAGTTCGAACTCTTCTGGCTCGTCTATCTTGTCTTCTTTTTCATCGAGCCCATGCTCCGCCACTCGGCACGCTACTGGATGCAATGCCTGGGCATCGCCGCGATTTTCCTCGTGCTCTACCTCGGCTTCCTTTACAGCACGGAGACGCGTTCCAAGGTGCCGCTCATCGCCGGCATGTGGCTGCTCGGTATAGCCACTCTTCCCTTCAACGGCGGAGCTGCCGCTTTCCTCATCTACTCCGCAGCCCTGCTTCCCTTCGCGCTTCCTTCCGCGGCGTGGACATTTGCCGGCCTAGCCTTCATCGCCGGAACCTTCGCAATCGAAGCCTGGCAAATTCACTTCAACATCTTCAACACCGGCCTCGACGTCTTCTTCATCCTCGTCGTCGGCGGAAGCAACATCTTCTTCGCCCAGAAGCAGCGCGCCGATTGCAAACTCCGCATGGCCCACGAAGAGATCGAAGCCCTCGCTGCTCTCGCCGAGCGCGAACGCATCGCCCGCGACCTCCACGACGTCCTCGGCCACACCCTCTCCGTCATCGTCCTCAAGGCCGAGCTCGCCAACCGCCTCCTCCAGCAATCCAATCTCGCCGAGCCCTCCGCCCAGCGCGCCGCCATCGAGATCGCCGACGTCGAACGCACCGCCCGCACCGCTCTCTCCGAAGTCCGCGAAGCCATCGGCGGCTACCGCTCCCGCGGCCTCGCCGCCGAAATCGAAACCGCACGCCGCGCCCTCGATGCCGCTGGCGTCAACCTCATCGCCGACATCGCACCCTCCCAAACCTCGCAGCTCTCTCCCGCCGAAGAAACCGTCCTCGCCCTCGCTCTCCGCGAAGCCGTCACCAACATCGTCCGCCACGCCAAAGCCAAGACCTGCCGCCTCCGCTTCGTCACCGAAAACCGCCGCCGCCGTCTCCTCGTCGAAGACGATGGCGAACATCCCCTCACCCGCGAAGGCAACGGCCTCCGCGGCATGCGCGAACGCGTCGAAGCCCTTGGCGGCACCGTCTCCCTCAGCCGCAATCAAGGCACCCACCTCCTCATCGAGCTCCCACTAGCGGAAGGCGCCGCCTCGTGACTCCTGTCAAACCCAGGCCCGAAGCCGCCAACCGCATCCGCGTCCTCCTCGCCGAAGACCAGACCATGCTCCGCGGCGCACTCGCCGCTCTCCTCGAGCTCGAACCCGACATCACCGTCGTCGGCCAGGCCGTCAACGGCCGCGAAGCCCAGCGCCTTACCCGCGAGCTCTCTCCCGACGTCGTCGTCACCGACATCGAGATGCCCGAAATGACCGGCCTCGAATTCGCCGCTGCCCTCAAACAGGACGACAACAAGACCCGCATCATCATCCTCACCACCTTCGCCCGCCCCGGCTACCTCCGCCGCGCGCTCGACGCCGGAGCCCGCGGCTATCTCCTCAAAGAGCGCCCCGCCAGCGAGCTCGCCGAAGCCATCCGTCGCGTCCACTCCGGCCTCCGCGCCGTCGACCCCGCCCTCGCCGCCGAAGCCTGGAACGCCGAAGAAGACCCCCTCACCGACCGCGAGCGCCAGATCCTCCAGCGCGCCGCCGACGGCCGCACCTCCGCCGAAATCGCCGCCGACCTCCGCCTCTCCGAAGGCACAGTCCGCAACTACCTCTCCGAAGCCATCGCCAAACTAGGCGCCGCCAACCGCATCGACGCCGCCCGCATCGCCCGCTCCCGCGGCTGGCTCTAAGCCAGGCTGGCCGTCCACATCGGGTGGCCCATCCTCGCAAGCGCCCATC
>JAZKBC010000177.1:0-567 GCA_040388825.1 Acidobacteriota bacterium
CTCCGCAAACTGGCAACGCCATCCTGGGCAACTTCGTTGGCGAGTCCGGCGGGGTGGACTATACCGGCATCATCTACGCCAATGCGCAGCTCGATTTCTACCCGGCAGACTTTCGCGACCGGGCGCCCAGAGTGGCGGATGTGGTAGTGCCGCTGCCAACCGCGAGCGTCGGCGCCTTCACACTGAATACGACAACGGATCAGCTGAGTCAGAGCGTGACATTGCCACGGAACACCGAGGAGGCGTACCTGGATGTGTTCGCTCAGAGCCAGTCCGGCGACGAGTTCTGGTGGACCTGCGTCCCGAGCGACGTGAGCAGCGAGCTGGAGAGCTGCGGCAACACTGCATTCCGCGAGACCGAGATCACCATCGATGGCAAACCCGCCGGTATCGCACCTGTCTATCCGTGGATCTATACAGGCGGCGTCGATCCGTATCTCTGGGAGCCCATCCCTGGCGTGCAGACGCTCAACTTCAAGCCCTTTCGCGTGAACCTGACGCCCTTCGCCGGTGTGCTTTCCGATGGCGACGCTCATACTGTGGGAATCAGCGTCTTCAACGCCAACA
>JAZKBC010000177.1:591-1781 GCA_040388825.1 Acidobacteriota bacterium
CCGTTGTGAGCGAGAATCTGGCCACCGATGCAAGCGGCAATGTGACCGGAACCGTCGGCGTGAGTTCAGCGCGCAACTACAGCATCAGCGGCTGGACAACGACCTCGCATGGCAGAGTGGAAACCACGGTCAGCGGCAGAGTGAACTTCAGCAACAATCAGAAATTCACCATCAATTCCAGCCAGTACATCCAGGACATTCAGCAGTCGACCACAATGGATGTCTCCACGACGAGCAGGCAGGGAGTATTCTCTACCGTGGACAGGCAGCATTACGCCTATCCCTTCTCCTTCCTGATCGATGAGGAGGTGGCTTCCGACGGGTCCATCAGCGAGCTGAATACCTCCGACCAGGTCTATCGCGTGACGGATGACAAGTTCCTCGGCTTCCTGCCGCTCTTTCACAGCGCGGTCTCGAATGAGGTTTCGTCAGCGGATACCGATCTCTTCGATGCAAGCGGGAACTTCCTCGGCCCGAGCAACAGCTCCAGCACTCAAACCTACAAGGCCAGCGACACACTCGGCCATTGCTACGGAAAGAAGCTGGTTTCGGCTGCAGGGAAGCCCGCCTCCGTGAATTCGGATGGCGGGCTTTCTGCGTTAGATTGAAGATCTGCATCGCTCGGGAGGGCCGCACATGAATGTCGTGATCTTTGGCGCGAGCGGGATGGTGGGCCAGGGCGTGCTGCTGGAGTGCCTGCGCGATACGGGGGTGGAAAGTGTTTTGGTGATTGGCCGCTCGCCCGTTGAACAAAAGCACACCAAGTTACGCGAAGTGCTGGTGAAGGATCTCTTCGATGTGGGTTCTTACGCGAGCGAGCTGGGCGGGCTCGACGCATGCTTCTTCTGCCTCGGCATCTCGTCTGCCGGGATGAGCGAGGATGCCTATCGCCGCCTTACTTACGATCTGACAGTCGTGATCGCTCAGGAACTCGCGGCGCGGAATGCTCGTCTTTGCTTCATCTTCGTCTCCGGCGCCGGTACGGACAGCACGGAGCGAGGCCGAACCATGTGGGCCCGGGTGAAGGGCGCAACGGAGAATGTGCTGCTGCGCATGCCCTTTCGCAGTGCCTTCATGTTTCGGCCCGGCGTCATCCAGCCACTCGACGGGATTCGGTCGAAGACACGCGCCTATCGCATTGGCTACGTGGTAATGGCGCCGGTACTGCCGCTACTGCGCCGTGCGTTTCC
>JAZKBC010000178.1:0-10463 GCA_040388825.1 Acidobacteriota bacterium
GCCAACGCCGGCGGGGCCACTGTCTTCCCCTCCAACCAGTACAACCTCTCCCAGGACTATGGCCCCGAAACCGGCGCCCAGCGCCAGACACTCTTCGCTGGTGGCCAGCTTCGCTTCCCCTACGGCCTCACCAGTGACTTCTTCTTCTCAGCGCAATCCGGCCTGCCGTACAACATCACCACCGGCGCAGACTCCAACGGCGACGGCCAGTACAACGACCGCCCCTACCTCGTACCCGCCGCGCTCGACAACAGCTCCACCCTCAACACCATCAAGACCATTCCCGGTTGCGGCACCTTCGCCCCGCCGGGCTCGCAGCCCGCGGGCTCACAGCTTGCACCGTTCAACGTCTGCACCGCTCCCCACTTCTTCTATCTCCAACTCTCCCTCTCGCGCAGCTTCGCCATCGGCCCCCGCCCTAAAGCCGCAGCAGCCGCTACCGGCGCCAAGCCCTCCGCTCCAGCCGAACGCCCTTATCACCTCAGCTTCGCCGTTGAAGCCGACAACATTTTCAACCACACCAACGCCGGTCTTCCCGTCGGTGTCCTCAGTTCTTCGCGCTTCGGCCAGTCGCTTTCACTCAACACCGTCTTCTCTCCCAACACCGCGTCTAACCGCGTCATCAATCTCCGCACCACCTTCACCTTCTAGGGCCATCTCCGCCCCGCCCACGTTGGCACTCTGATTCCATCTCCATCACATTTTCATTTTTCCTGCGTAACCTCGCGGCGACATCGCCGTCCAACCTCCACGCGTCACTGCTGCAAACTCTAACCCCCCTCGACTGGATCGTATGTTGAATCCCTGGCGGCACCTTTGCGCCCCTGTCATCTCGCGCGCATTTCTCGTCTGCTGCCTGTCTGTGCTCGGCGTCAACGCCCGCTCGCAAACCCCATCCGCTCCGCTCGCCACAGCCACACTCAGTGGCACGGTTGAAGACCCCTCCGGCGCCAAGATCCCGCACGCCTCCGTCCACATCGCCACCCACACCGCCACGCCACCACCTGCACTCACGCGCGACACAATCACTGCCGCCGACGGACGCTTCGCCGAATCTCTCCCCGCCGGCTCCTACGACGTCATCGTCTCCGTCCCCGGCTTCGATCCCTTCTTCCAAACCCTCACCCTCGACGCCGCGCACCCCGCGCCAGCGCTCCGCATCCGTCTCATCATCGCCACGCAGACGGAAGAGGTCAACGTCCCCGCCACCGACGCCGCCAGCACCTCCGCAGCCGACAACGCCACCGCCCTCGTCTTCAAAGGCGACGACCTCAAAACCTTCTCCGACAACGACGACGCCTTCCAGCAGCAGATCATCGCCCTCGCCGGCGGCGATCCCTCCGCTCCTCCCAACATCTACGTCGATGGCTTCTCCAACGGCACCTTCCCGCCCAAGAACACCATCCGCGAGATCCGCATCAACCAGAACCCCTTCTCCGCCCAGTATCCCGAGTACGGCGCCAACCGAATCGAGATCTTCACCAAGCCCGGCAGCGACAAACTCCACGGCTTCGCCGCTGTCAACGGCACCGCCAACGCCTTGAACGCGCCCAACCCCTACAGCACCTCCCGCCCGCCTTACTACTACCTGGGCCAGTTCGCCAACGTCAACGGCCCCCTTGGCAAGAAGACCTCCTTCTTCTTCTCCGACTTCTTCACCGACCGCCAGGGCAGCGCCATCGTCAACGCAATCACTCTCGGCCCCAGCCTCGCTCCCCTCACCGTCGCGCAATCCATCTCCGCCCCAGCCATCAGCCTCAACCTCTCCGCCCGCATCGATCGCCAGCTCACCACCAACAACACCTTCATCGCCCGATATAACTTGTCCCACTCCACGGCCTCCAACAGCGGAGTCGGTCTGCTCGTCCTCCCCACCCAGGGCGTGGAAACCAGCTCAACCGCCCAGACCCTCCAGCTCTCTGACACCCAGGTCATCGGCGCCAACACCGTCCTCGAAACCCGTTTCCAGTACATCCGCACCCGCACTCACCAGACCCCCGCCGACAACTCACCCTCCGTCATCGTGCAGGGTTCCTTCGCCGGCGGCGGCAGCTCCTCCGGAGCTTCACGCGACAACCAGGACAGCTACGAGTTCCAGGAGTACCTCTCCCACTCCCACAAATCCCACTTCCTCCGCGCCGGCGCTCGCATCCGCTACCTCCGCGACGCCAACGTCTCCCGCTCGAACTACAACGGCACCTACATCTTCTCCAGTCTCGCCTCGTATCAGCTCACGCTCCAGAATCTCCAGAACAAACCCCAGGGCACAATCACCACTGGCCCCAGCCAATACAGCGTCACCGCCGGCCAGCCCACCGCCCTCGTCTCCACCGCCGACTTCGGCTTCTACGCCGAGGACGAGTGGAAGATCCGCAAAGACCTCACCTTCAACTACGGCCTCCGTTTCGAATCCCAGACCGCCATCCCCGACCACTTCGACCCCGCTCCCCGCATCGGTCTCGCCTGGGCGGTCGGCCAGCGCGACAAGCACCCCGCCTTCGTCACCCTCCGCACCGGCATCGGCCTCTTCTACGACCGCTTCGCCTCCGGCAACATCCTCACCGCGCTCCGCCAGAACGGCATCACCCAAACCTCGTACTACATCGCCAACCCCTCCACCTTCGGCTGCACCGATCCCTCAACGATCAGCACCGGAACCTGCACCCCCACGGTGCCTTCCACCTCATCCCTCAGCGCCAACCTGCCCACGCTCTACCAGCTCGACCCCCACCTCCGCTCCCAGTACCAGCTCATCACCATGGTCTCCGCCGAGCGCAACTTCGGAAAAGGCGGAAAGCTCGGCGGCACCAACATCTCCTATACCGACTACCGCGGCGAGCACCAATGGCTGTCTCAAAACATCAACGCTCCTCTCCCCGGAACCTACAACCCCGCAGTTCCCACCAGCGGCACTCGCCCCCTCGGCACGCAGCAGAACGTCTACCAGTTCACCTCCGGCGGCGTAAAAAGAATCACCGGCCTCAGAATCCAAAGCCACTACAACCTCCCCCGGGACATCAACTTCTACCTCTCCTACGCCTACTTCAATAACAAGGCCGACACCTCTGGCCCCGGCAGCTTCTCCTCCAACCCCTACAACCCCTCAGCGGACTACGGCTCGGCCGGCACTGCCCACCACCGCATCTACACCAGCCTCAGCTCCAAGCTCCCCTTCGGCCTCTCCGCTTACAGCTTCTTCTCCTGGCAGTCGCACTCCTTCTTCAACATCACCACCGGCTCCGACCTCAACGGCGACACCCAGTACAACGACCGCCCCAGCTTCGCCACCTCCGCCAGTCCCTCCGCCAGCGTCTACACCACTCCCTGGGGCACCTTCAACGCCACACCCCAGCCCGGCGAAACCATCATCCCCATCAACTACGGTCGCGCCTCCAACCTCATCTACCTCGAAGCCGGCATCGATCGCGGTTTCAAATTTGGCCCCCGCCCACCCGCTCCTCCGCTCCTCGCCGGAGCCAAGCCTCCCAAAACCCCTCCACCACCCCCCGACCGCCCCTACTCCATCAACTTCTCCGTCGAAGCCGACAACATCCTGAACCACGTCAACCCCGGCCCTCCGGTGGGCGTCCTCACCTCGCCCCTCTTCGGCAAGCCCAACTCCCTGAACGGCAACTTCTCCGAAGGCCCTAACTCCAACCGCACCATCAGCCTCCGTGCCTGGTTCAGCTTCTAGCCCCGGTCAGAAAATTGCGAAGTTTACCTCGATATACAGGTCCACCTTCACCGGTTTGCCATCCTGCATCGACGGTTTGAACCGATACTTCAGAACCGACGCTACCGCGAACTCGTCCAGCCCCAGCCCGAGTGGCCGAACGATCCTCACGTGGCTTGGCAGTCCGTCCTCACCTACCCACATGTAAACCTGCACGTTGCCGGTGACCTTCTTGCTCCTAGCTTCGGCCGTGAACTCCGGATCATCGGCGTGGATGAGCACCGGGGGAGACACTCGCCCTTGCGACTTCGGCGGCGCTGAACTGTGCTCCGCAGTCTTCGCTGCTGCCGCCGGCTGAGCGCCCGGCGCTCCTGTATCCGAATGGATCCAACGCTTCCGCGCGTATGGCTGCCAGAATCCGGGCAGGGAACCCACCACCTCGCCCACCCCTCCGGCAAAGATCGCCTTCAGCGCTGGCCCCACGTCCTCTCCACCTTTGCGATCAATCACGATCGTCATCTTGTCCAGCGGTTCGCGTACTTCCGGCACTTGATCCAATCGCAGCCCAACCCGTTTCCCTTGGATCTCCACCCGGTCCCCGCTCACCGTCACCTGCGACATGTCGAACCCGGAAACGGTAAAGGACTGAACCGCATACTGCTTGACCGGCTTTCCCGCAGCATCGAACTCCAGCCTTTTCCCCTCCCAGAACCCACGCAGAATCAGTGGCTTGCCGGTCAGATCTGCCTTGATCCCATCCGCATCACTCTGCGCCCCTGCTATGCCGCAAGCCAGAACCCCGCCCAAAACCACCGCCACAACCTTCAAAAGTCTCTGCATGCCCCTCATCATCGCTTGTTTGCTGCCTTTATGGCGACAAAATATGTTTGACTCCCTCGCACCCCTGGGCTATCCTAAACACTCGCGCAGTCTTGCGCCTGCGTCTCCGTGTGCCCTTACTTAGGGCGGCAACGAGGCGAAGGTCCAGTGAGACACCGTGGTGAGTCCATCGAGGCAGGGCACAAGTAAGCCGGCCATCAAAGCACCCACTCCCCAGCCGAAGTACCAATTGGCTCTGTGCGCTTCAACCTGAACGTCGGCTCCGTCACGTCCGGACAATCTCGTCCGTATCCCCGGTCGCCGCCCAAAGCAGTCGGTCCAAATAGTCTTCGCGCTTCAAGCCGGACTACCAACACGAAGACGGCAGAAACAAGGAGTAACCCGTGAATCTGAATCAGACCACCACGATCCCCAGTGGTAAAGACATCAAGCGCAAGTGGTTCGTCATCGACGCCGCTGGCCAGACCCTCGGCCGCCTTTCGTCGCACGCCGCCAGCATCCTCGCCGGCAAGACCAACCCGCTTTACACGCCCTACATCGATATGGGCGACCACGTCGTCGTGATCAACGCCGAGAAGATTCACCTCACCGGCATGAAGGGCGCACAGAAGCTCTATCGCCGCTACACCGGTTTCCCCGGCGGCCTGCGTGAAGAGAGCTACGTCAAGCTCCTCGCCCGCCGCCCCGAGGCCATCCTCGAGCAGTCCATCAAGGGTATGCTGCCCAAGAGCAAGCTCGGCCGCCAGATGGCCACCAAGCTCAAGGTCTACAAGGGTTCCGAGCATCCGCACCACGCCCAGCAGCCCGTCGCTCTCGAGCTCCACGTCTCCGGCAAGCCCATGCACCTGCACAAAAAGCAGGAGCACTCCAAGCAGTCGGCCTAAGCTCGCTCTCGGATTTCGGATTAGGCGTGGGCTTTAGCCCACGCGATAACGGCAAAAATTTAGAGGGGCTTTAGCCCCGGGCAACACCAGAGGATTTTCAAAATGGCAGATTTGATCCAATACTACGGAACCGGCCGCCGCAAGAGCGCCATCGCCCGCGTCTTCCTGCGCCCCGGTTCGGGCAAGTTCACCGTCAACGGCAAAGAGTTTGAGGAGTACTTCGTCACGCCCGCTCAGCGCATCGCCGCCAAGCGCCCCCTCGGCATCGCCGACATCAACGAGACCTTCGACATCCTCACCACCGTCAAGGGTGGCGGTATCAACGGCCAGGCCGATGCCGTCAAGCTCGGCATCACCCGCGCCCTGATGGAGTTCAACATCGAGCTCCGCAAGACCCTCAAGGCCGAAGGCTTTGTCACCCGCGATCCCCGCGGCAAGGAACGCAAGAAGTACGGCCAGAAGGGCGCCCGCGCTCGCTTCCAGTTCTCCAAGCGCTAGTCGCTGGTGGCTGGTTTGTTTTCGCTTCCGCTCTGCCGGATTAGAAGTGGGCTTTAGCCCACTGTCGAACCCGGCAGAGTCAGGGGCTTTAGCCCCGGAGCACTTCGCTTCACCCACCCGCACCGCGCGAGTGGCCCGCACTAAATCTCCCACCCCGGGATCAATCGCACGCCGCCAAGGCCGTCATCCAGTCCGATGCCGGCCGGCCTCACAGGCGCCGATGCCCCAGAAATAAGGAGCCATTATGGCCAGCATCACAATGAAGGAACTGCTCGAAGCAGGCGTCCACTTCGGTCATCAGACCAAGCGTTGGAACCCCAAGATGAAGGAATACATCTTCGGCGAGCGCAACGGCATTTACATCATCGACCTCCAGAAGACGCTGAAAATGTTTAAGGAAGCGTCCAAGTTCGTCACCGACCTCACCAGCACCGGCAAGCTCATCCTCTTCGTCGGTACCAAGCGCCAGGCGCAGGACGCCGTGGCCGAAGAAGCCAAGCGCGCCGGCATGCCTTACATCAACAGCCGCTGGCTGGGTGGCCTGCTGACCAACTGGGTCACGGTGCAGAAGTCCGTCAAGCGCCTCCAGGAGCTCGACGACATGTCGACCGATGGCCGCTACGAGCTGCTCACCAAGAAGGAAGTCATCAAGCTCGAGCGCGAGCGCAAGAGCCTGTCGACCAACCTCTCCGGTATCAAGACCATGCGCCGCCTGCCTGACGCGCTCTTCGTCATCGACTCCAACAACGAAGCCATCGCCGTCGCGGAAGCCCGCAAGCTCGGTATCCCGGTTGTCGCTGTCGTCGACACCAACTGCGATCCCACCGTGGTCGACTACGTCATCCCCGGCAACGACGACGCCCTCCGCGCCATCCGCCTCTTCACCACGAAGATCGCTGACTCGGCCTACGAAGGCACGCAGATGATCTCCGACAAGGCCTTCACCGAGGAACTCGCCGACGTCCAGCCCATCGGTCTCGACGCCCACTTCCTCACCGACGAAGCCGACGACGCGCTCGCCGAAGTGCAGGAGTCGGCTGGTACTGCCGAAGCCTCCGTTGAAGACGCCGCTGAAGACGAAACGGTCGACCTCAACGCAGTTCTTGGCGGCGGAATCCGCAAGGCCCCTGCCGCCTCCGACGAGCCCAGCGCCCACGCCATCGAGGAAGTCATCTCGGCCTAAGCCACAGCCCCAACCGGTACAGGGCGCGGGCACACCACCCGCGCCCCTTTTCACGCCGCCTCCTTGTAGGCGGAGAAGGAATCACTGCAATGTCCGAACCCGTAAAGATCAGCGCACAGCAAGTCAAGGAACTCCGCGAAAAGTCCGGCGCCCCCATGGGCGACTGCAAGAAGGCCCTCGAAGAAGCCAAGGGAGATATGGAAGAAGCCTTCGTCGTCCTGCGCAAGCGCGGCATGGCCTCGGCTGCCAAGAAGGCCTCCCGCTCCACCAACGAGGGTGCGGTCGGAACCTACATCCACGCCGGCGGCAAGATCGGTGTCCTGATAGAGCTCAACTGCGAGTCCGACTTCGTCGCCCGCACCGATGACTTCCAGGACCTCCTCCGCGACATCGCCATGCACATCGCCGCCGTCGATCCCCGCTTCATCGGCAAGGACGAGGTCACCGCGTCCGATATCGAGAAGGAAAAGGAAATCTACCGCGCCCAGGCGGCCGCTTCCGGCAAGCCCGCGAACATCATCGAGAAGATGCTCGAAGGCAAGATGTCGAAGTTCTACGAGGAAGTCTGCCTCCTCGAGCAGCCCTTCATCAAGGACCAGTCGCTCACCATCCAGCAACTCATCGCGCAGAAGATCGCCAAGATGGGCGAGAACATCAGCATCAAGCGCTTCGCCCGCTTCAAGATCGGCGACCCCAACTTCACCGTCGCCCAGGCCAAGGCTGTGGCTACCGAAGAACCCGCCGCGTAAGCTGCGACCAAAGCATCAACAAAAGCCCGGGCACACAGCCCGGGCTTTATCATTTGCAGGATTTGACATCGCTCCATCCAGCACATACGTTGAAATCAACGGAGAATTTTCATGAGCGGCATTCAATTTTTGACCGACGAAAAAGGCAATAAGACCGCGGCCGTCATCGACCTCAAAGTGCACGCAGCGCTTTGGGAGGACATTCAGGACGTTCTTGTGTCGCGTTCACGCCAATCCGAGCGCGCTACACCCCTCGCAAAGGTGAAGGCCTCGCTCGTTGCAAATGGAAAGCTCCGTGGCTAGTCGACGCTACGTAGTCGAACTGAAGCGTAGCGCGCAGAAAGAACTCGAACAGCTTCCCAATGCCATCATCGCCCGGATCGTCGCTAAACTCGAAAGCCTCGAAGAGAATCCTCGTCCTGCGGGATGTAAGAAGCTGAAGGGTGGGGACGCCGAGTATCGTGTTCGAGTCGGTGAGTATCGCATTGTCTATTTCATCGAAGATGCCAAGGTGATCGTAACCATAACGCGCATCCGGCATCGCAAGAACGTATACGACTAAGCCAGCGGCATCATCCAAAAGCCGCCACTAAATGATGGAATAAGCATGCTCAGCCTGGACGATGCCCACTGGTCCGAATTGCAACACGCCTATGGCAGCGCCGCAGACATGCCTGCACTTCTTCACCAACTCGAACGCGATCCCTCGTCTGAGCCAAGCGCCGAGCCATGGTTCTCCCTATGGAGCGCGTTGGCGCATCAGGGCGACGTTTACCCGGCATCCTTCGCAGCAGTGCCCCATATCGTTCGCCTCATCCGCCTCGCCCCATTCGACAGCCGAAGCGCATACTTTCACTTCGTTAGCTGGATCGAAATATGCCGCCAGCGCAACGCAGTGGATGTTCCGGCGGACCTGCTCAGCGACTATCAGCAAGCCCTGGCGGCGATACCCGCGCTTGTATGCGAAGCGGCAGCATACCAATGGAACCACGACTTCCAGCGTTGTGCACTCAGCGCTCTCGCAGTGGCGAAGGGAGACACCGAACTCGGGGCAGCCATTCAGGAGCTCGAAGCCGACGTTCTCCCTGACTTCTTCGAATGGTTCCAATCTCGCTGAACCTACTGCTCCGCGCACCGGCAGTCTGGCACCGAAGCAATATTGTCACTCACCTTGATATAAGCCGCCGCCGCCGTGAGCCGAACCGGCAGCTTGTCATCCTTCATCGCGCTCTCCAGTGCCTGCGCCGTCGCCTTGCCGGGCCAGTGTCCCAACCCCTTCGCCGCCGCCGCTCGCACGGCAGGCTCCTTGTCATCCAGCAAATCCACCATCACGGCTCTCACGTCCTCCGAGTGCCGTTCCGCCATCTGATCCACCGCCGCCGCGCGCGGCCCTGCGCCCTTGTTCTGGTCAACGTACTCAATCGCCTTCAGCCCCACGCCAAACGGCCCCAGGAAGTACCCACTCGCATTGTTGACGGCCAGCATCGCCAAAGCCTTCGGGTCATGCAGTTCCTTCTCCGCCTTGTGCTTGCTGCTCTTGATCAGCCCCGGCTTCACTTTCTTGTCTCCCACGGCAACCGCCTCAATCAAGTCCTCGCCGGCCTCGTCACCCATCCGCCACAACGTCACCGCGGCGGAGTACGCCACCTGCGCATCGTCATCGTCGAGCGCCGCTTCCAGCCGCGGCTTCAGAGCAGGGTTATGCGTCTGCCCCGCCGCCAGGATCGCCGCCGACCGCACCTCGCCCGACTTCGCCCGCATCCCGTCTTCAATCAGTTTTGCCGCGGTCGCGTCATTGCCCATGGTGCCGAGCGCTGCCATCGCCTGGATCCGTTCGGTGTTGCCCTTGCCCTCCGCAGCCGCCTCCTTCAGCATCGACCAGGCCCGCAGTTCCTTCGGATCGAACCCTCCCGGATTCGCCGGCTGTGTCTGCTGCGCCACATTCTCCACCGGCACCGCTGCAACGCGTTGACCGCCCGGCGTCGCACTCTGGTCCAGCGGACGCCGTTCATTCGCCGCAGGCTGTTGCACCTTAGCAGGAGTCGTCTGTGTTGTCGCTGCCGGAGCCACCGCATCCTGCGCATGCGCGCCCTGCACTTCCGCGCCCATCACCAGCAACAAAACACAACACGAACCAACCACGCCTCGAACGTGCATTGCCTCGCCCTCATTTCTTCCTCAGATTTTTTGTGCGAGCCTGAACCTTCAAGCACAGCGACCTAAAGTGAGATGACGACCGCGCCTTCGGCAACACCACGACAAGATGAAGTTTTTGACATCTTGCACGCGTCGGGGCTCCCGAAAATTACGATCCGGTGACATCCCCCTGTTGAATTTGTTGTATCGTTTCCCGAGAGGGAAATCACCATGAATCGCAAGTCTCTAGTCACTGCCGCCGTCTTCCTCACGCTCTCGGCGACCAGCGCCTTTGCCGCCACTTGGAAGGGCACCATCTCCGACGAAATGTGCAGCTCCAAGCACGAAGCAGCCACCGACAAGGACATCGCCTGCGCCCAGAAGTGCTTCAAGATGGGCTCACCCGCCGTCTTCGTCGTCGGTGGCAAGGTCTACAAGATCGGCAACCAGGACTCCGTCAAAGACCACGTCGGCCACAAGGTCACCCTCACCGGGACCAT
>JAZKBC010000178.1:10473-16575 GCA_040388825.1 Acidobacteriota bacterium
CCGTCATGGAAGCAGAGCTACGCCTCCGCCCGGCCACCGCCGGGCGGAGGCTTTGTGCTGCACTAACTCAACCTCGACCCTTGGTCACCAGCCTGAACAGGAACGTCAGGATCACCGCTCCAAGCGTTGCCACGATGATCGTGTAGATCATCCCGCCCTCGCCCGCGTAGCCCAGGTGCGTCATCAGGAACCCGCCCGCAAGCGCTCCCAGGATGCCGATCACAATATCGCCGAAGAACCCAAACCCATCGCCCTTCATCAGCTTTCCTGTCAGCCAACCGGCGATCAGCCCGACCACGCACCACCAGATAATTCCATGCATACTTTCCTCTTTCATTTTGCTTGGATGGGGCCCTTGGTAGTTGCAAACACGAAACATTCAACACGCACTTACGTCGAATGTCCATGCATTTTCTCGCCGGTCTTCCGCATACACTAAGCGGATGGAAATCCATGCCCCTGACCGCCCTGTTCACGGCGTCCGAGACTTCGCCGTGCACATCGCCATCGTCACCGTTGGAATCCTCATAGCCCTTGGCCTCGACGGCCTTCGCGAGACCTGGCGCGAGCACCGCCTCATCCGCGAAACCCGCGCCGGCTTTAACGCCGAGTTCGCCAACGATCGCCACGAGTCCGACTCCGAGCTGCGCCACGTCACCGCCGGCCGCGACCAGCTCAACGCCATCGTCGCTGCCATGCCGCAGCTCGCGCTCGAACAGCCCGCCAAGCTCGCCGAAGACCTCCAGCATGTTGCCAATCCCTACTACTTCTTCAGCGCCAACTCCTGGCAGTCCGCTCTCTCCACCGGAGCCCTCGCCCACATGTCTCCCGAAGAAGTCTCCTCCTACGCCGAAGCCGTCGAAGGTGTTCGCCGCTACACCCAGATCCAGTCCGACACCTTCGCTGTCGAAACCCGCGTCTTTGCGATGATCAAGGCCCACCCCCGGCCCACCGCAGCCGAAGCCCAGGACGAAGCCGAAGCTCTCCTCGTCTTCTTTCAAAACGAACGCGCCATGGCTCACGTCTGTCCGCAGATGCAAACCGGCCTCGACCGCGCCATCCGTGCCTCAGCTAACCACTAGCCAGCCAGCCGCCGCACAAAGTCCAGGTAAACCAGCGCCGCCGGCGAGTACCCACTCGGGTCCGCCATCGTGAACTCCCCCGTCAGCGGATCCATCTGCTGCCGGAACCCTCCCGACCGCGCAATCGCTCCCGCCCACGCTGTCATCACCGTGCGCAGCTCCGCCTGCTTGCCGTAGTGGATCATCCATCGCGGAGTCCGCAGCGCGGTCAACGCCTGCGCCGCTCCTCCCCAGCTATTCCGCGGAATCGGCCGCACAAACGTCGGGTCATCCATCGCCGATGAAGGAAACGGATATGGTGCCCAGAACGCCTTCGGATTATGTAGCTGCCGCTCCCACATCTGCTCGAAGATCTTGCGGTCGCCCTTATCGTCCACCCGCAGCACATGCTCACTCAGCACGCGCAGATTCACATCACTGCGCACCTTCACAAACTTCCCCTGCGCGTCGAGATCATAGAAGCAGGCATCCTCCGGCGAGTACAGCTTCTCCAGGATCAGCCGCCGAATCGTCTCCGCATCCCGCTCCCACTGCGACGCCTCATGCTTCTTCCCCAGCGCTCTCGCCATCGCCGCCAGCGCCACCCGCGCTCCATACACCGTCGCCGAAAGGTCCGGGCAAAGCCGCGGCATCGTTGCCAGTGGCGGGTACTTCTTTGCATCCGCATCCGGGCAGCGGTTCGGAATCCCAGCCCAGCGCGGACTGTTGTCCATGCCCGTGTCGTACGTACAGAACCCCTCCACCAGCCCCGTCGCCCGCGTATTCCGATAAGCCCGCAGCCACGAATCCCACCGGCTGCAAGCCAGGTAAGCCCCCGCGAGGAACTCTTCTTCCTTCAGCATCTGCGCCAGCTCCCACGCGGTCGCAGCGATCGGCACCACCATCTGTATCTGCCCGTAGCCCACCTCCCCCGAGCCCTTGATGCTCGCCGGCAATTGCCCATCCTCACGCTGCAGCGCAAAGAAAGCCATGTGGCTCGCCTTCGCAACCTCCAGCGGCCCAGGCCCATTCTCCGTCGCTACATACGACCTCAGCGTCGCATACACCAAACTCTCGTGCGGTCCGCACTCCATCCATATGCCGGGATACACCGCGCCCTCAAACAGCACTGGCCGATCGAACTTCGGTGGCTGGTGCACGTTGCCCGCGAGCACCGCCAGCGCAGCGTCCCACGTCGCCGCCCAATGCGGCTCATGCCCCGGAAACACCGGTCTCGCCGCAGTGGAAGCAGTTTGTCCCAGGGCTGGGCAAGCCAATCCAGCAGCCCCCATCGCCGTCCATTGAAGAAACCCGCGCCGGTTTATCCCGTCCAATGCCATAGAGTTTGGCCTCAACCAACTCTACCTCTGCCGGGGGAGTACCGCACAACACTCTTTCCAAGGCGCGGACAGTGTCCTATCATCTCCAAGACACCAACCGAGAGGTGGGGAGCAACAGTCTGATGTCGCCTTCGATCTCGCTGATGCCGCATGCAGTCTGCTGGAAGGCAGACCCCGCGCTTATTTGGACGATGGCCATCACCAATGCCATCACCTTCCTCAGCTACTTCGTCATCTGCCTGACATTGTTGAAGCTCGTCAGTCGCACCCGCAAAGTCATCGCGCGCGACTGGGCCTGGTTCTGCATCGGCTTCGCGCTCTTTATCGTGGCCTGCGGCTCCACGCACCTCATGGACGTCGTCACTACCTGGATCCCGTTCTTCTGGCTTGACGCCGCTACCAACATCATCACGGCGATCCTCTCCGCCTACGTTGCGTTCATGCTCGTCCGCCGGTCAGAGACCATCGGCTTCAGCATCAACGACTACGCTGGCCGCCTCGCCGACACCGAGAACGAAAAAGCCCGCATGCAGCAAACCCTGCTCGCTCTGCGCAAACTCGACGACTGGAGCCGCATGTCCGCGGCCATCGCGCACGAGATCAGCAATCCCGTCGAAGCCATCCAGAACCTCCTCTATCTCATCCGCGAATCCGAAGGCGTCACGCCGGACATCGCCGACCTCGCCACCACCGCCCAGGCCGAAGCCGAGAGAGTCATCACCATCAGCCGCTCTACGCTCTCCTTCTTCCGCCAGACCAGCGTCCCCGAACCGATCGATCTCTTCGCCGCCGCCGACTCCGTCAAAGGCCTGCTCGTCGGCCTGCTCGCCGAGCGCAAGATTCGCATGGTCATCGAAGTCGGCGGCGAAACCAACAACGCCGACCTCACCGTCGAAGCTCTCCCCGGAGAGGTCCGCCAGGTCCTGCTCAATCTAGTCCGCAACGCCTGCGAAGCCAGCCAGCACCCCAACTCGCAGATCACGGTCACGCTAACCGCTCACCCCGACGGCGTCGAGATCGTAGTCGCCGATCAGGGCTCCGGCATCCCGCTCGCCATCCTTCCCACGCTCTTCACTTTCGGTATCAGCACCAAGGGCCAGCAGGGCAACGGCATGGGCCTCTGGACCGTGAAGCACATCCTCAGCCGTCACGGCGGAGACATTCGCGTCGAGTCCGTCCCCAACCAGGGCTCACGCTTCATCCTCTGGTGGCCCCGCCGCTTCCCCGAGCATACCGCCACCGAACTAGCCGAAGCCTCGGCCTAGCCGTTTTACCGGATTAGCTCGGGTGGCCCATTCATGACGGCATCATCGTCATGAGTGGGTACCTCCGAAGCTCGTGGCGCCAGCGCCGCCCCTACCGCACCCCACCCAACAACTTCACCAACCTCCGAAACCCTTCCTGCCGCGCCGCCGTATTCTCCGCACTCGCATCCGGAGCCTCACCCGCGCGCATAAACCCATGCGTCGCTCCGTCATAAACCACCGGCTCATACACCTTGCCCGCAGCCTTCATGTCGGTAGTCGTCTGCGGAATCGTCGCCGAAATCCGCGCATCCTTCTCCGCGTAGAACCCATACACCGGAGCCGTAATGTTCGCCATCGCAGCCACGGCAGGCGGAGGCCCATAAAACACAAACGCCGCACTCAGGTCCTTGCGATGCGTGGCAAACAGAAACGTCTTTCCTCCACCCCAGCAGAACCCCGCGACAAACACCTTGCCATTCGCCGCCGGCAGCTTCTTGCCATAATCCGCCGCTGCATCCAGATCGGCGAGCACCTGCGCATCGGGCAGGGAACTCACCGCCCGCGTCACCGCATCCGGAGGAAACGCCGCAGTCCCTCCCGGGCTCGCCGGAGCATACGCCGCTCCCGCCCCAGCCTGCGGTCCCATGTGCATATGATCCATCGGCGCCGCCTGCTGGCCCATCTTCATCGAAGCCGGCTGCATCCGCGCTGCATTCCCGCGATCCGCCGAACAGTCCATCGGATCGCATCCCATCCCCACCCTCGGCCGCGACATTACCGCCTGCAGTTGCGCCGCCGTCACCGTGCAACTCGTCTCATCGCCTTGACGCAACATCGCCGGACAAGGGCTCAACGTCACCTTCGTACTCCCGGGCAGCGCCGCCTTCGCAGCCGAAGCCTGCACTGGCCCAAATCCGCTCAGCAAATCCGGCTCCACCACAATGTATCCCGCGCCCGCCACCTCATCGGCCATCTCGCGAGCCCAGTCGCTCTCCCCGAAGATCTCGTGGATCATCACCACCACCGGAGCCTTCGCTTTCACCTCCGGATACACCACCCACGCCTGCAGCATGCGTCCGCCGGGCTCGGGTATCGTCACAAACTCGCCATGCCGCGGGCTCTTCGCCAGCGCCGCCTTGGCCCAGTCCTGGCCGTGCGCCGGCTGCACCAGCAGCGGCAACGCCAGCATCCATCCTGCAGTAAACGAAATAACAGCAGAGAAACGTTTCATGCCAGCGAGTCTACGTCCGCCCGATCGCATTCTGCAACGCCACCATCCGCCATGCGGGACTATGTCGTTAATCCGACGCAGCCTGCTTCTCCGCACGGCGGTACCTCACGCCAGCCGCAATCCAAAGCCCACCCGAGGCCAGCAGGGGCACGCCGAGCAGCATGTAATTTGCGCCGTGCCGTATCCCCTGCACGCACTCGCCAACCCCGGCCAGGCAAAACATCGCCGCCGCCAGAAACGCCATCCGCGAACTATTCGCTTTCGACGTCTTCGCCGCAGCCATCGTCTGTACTCCTCGCGATGCGAGTTAGATCTGTACCGACCGCGTCAGTTGCTCCGCCAGCTCGCCCACGCCCGGGATGTGATACCGCTCGCCCTGCGAAGCCTTCACCAGCGCAATCAGCCAGAACACTACGATCGCCAGCGACACCAGAATCGACATCATGATTCCGATAAAGCCGAGAAACATCAGCACGATCCTTGCCGCCACGCTCACGCCGGCCAGGGCAATACATTGCCACGCGTGAAAACGGATAAAGTCGTTCCGCTTGTAAGGCTCCATCACCAGAAAAATAATCGCCGGAATGATGGTGATATAGCTGAGCGCCGCGGCGGTATTGGGCGAAAGCCCGGCAGCTGGCTGCGCATACCCCGGTGGTGGATACCCACCCGGCGGTGGAACATAGCCCGGCGGCGCATAGCCAGAAGGTGGAGGTGGGTATCCCGAACCCGGAGGTGGTGCTCCTCCGGCCGAAGCCGGCGGTACCGTTTGCCAGTCACCCTGATTCGGTGTGCTGTTCGCTGCATCGCCCTGCACGTGCTCCGGCGGAAATCCTGAACCCTGATCGCTCATCTGTGTGTCCTTTCTTCAGCAAGATAGGAACATCGAGCCTGTGGGCGCCACTTCTCGCCACGCCCCCGTTGTATCACAGCGTAACCGTTAGAAAACTCATCCCACTCCGCCGCAAGACCTGTCAAGCCCCTCAGCGCCCAGCCAATGGGTCAAACTCATGAAAAATAAGCAGATCCATACCAAACATTCCTGGCCCACTTGCCGTACCCAGCTAGCTACAATAGAAGTAGGGGATAAAACAAGCCTTCAAACCGGCTCACGCCGTGCTGAGCTTCTGGCTTCCACCGTTGCTCCAAAACGCCCGTAACCCCATTCGAATGAAATACTTGACAGGTAACCCCTTTAGAATGAAAGGCGTAGCCCAGATCCC
>JAZKBC010000179.1:0-35070 GCA_040388825.1 Acidobacteriota bacterium
CTGCCCCCGCCACCCCCAGCAAAGTGTCCGTCAGCTTCGCACCCGCCGACTCTCCACCGATCGTCACGCGCGCCGGATCGCCGCCGAACGCCGCAATATTCTCCTTCACCCACTCCAGCCCGGCGATCAGATCCCGCACCGCATTGTTGGCGCTGCCTGCATACGTCGCACCCAACAGCGGCTCCACTTCCAGAAACCCCAGCACGCCCAGCCGATAGTTCAACGAAACACAAACCACGCCATCGCGAGCAAACGCCCCTCCCCTGGCCTCCTGCGAGTTCCCCTCAACGTTCCCTCCGCCATGAATCCACACAAACACCGGCAGCCCGCGCGCAGCTTTATCCACCGGCGCATAAACATCCAGATACAGACAGTCTTCGCTCATCCTGCCGGCGCCCGTCTGCACAGACTCCGGCGCGAACGCCGTTGCCTCGCGCACACCTTTCCACGGCTTGAGCTTGATAGGCGGCCGAAACCGCAGCGCTCCCACCGGCGGCTCCGCAAACGGCACGCCCTTGAACACCCGCACGCCATCGACAACCGCCCCACGCAGCGTGCCACTACCGCAGGTCACCAGCGCCGCAGCATCCTGCGCCCAAACCCGACGCCCCTGCAGCGACAACGCCGCGAGCGCTCCCGTTGCGACAAACTCTCTCCGCGAAATCCCTCGTCTCGTCATCGCGCCATTCTAGCGCGCCACGCATGCACAGCTACGCGCGATATCCCATCCCCGCCAGCACGCCACGCATGTAGGCAATCGACTCAATCACGCCCGGCATGGGATCGTCGCCATGAATCTCGTACTCCAAGTCCACATTGCCCGCGTACTTCATGTCGATGAGCGTCTTGAATATCTCGCGAAAATGCATCAACCCGCGGCCCACAGCCACCTGGCTTTCCTTCGCATCCGCCTTGGCCAGATCCTTCACGTGCATATCGAACAACCGCGGCCCAACTTTGCGGATGGCCTCCACCGGGTCAACGCCCGCGCGCATCGTATGCCCAATATCGATGCAGCACCCAATGCGCGGATCCATCCCCTTCACCGCCTTCAAAACATCCAGCGGCGAGTGCCACATCGGATCCTCGGGCCCATGGTTATGAATCGCAACGCGGATGTCGTACTCCTTCACAAACTTCTCCACGTGCGGCAGCGTCTCCGGTGTAGGATCGCCGGCCACAATCACCTTGATGCCCGCACGCTTCGCATACTCGAACTTCTCGCGGATATCCTTTTCATCCGGCACCTTGAAGTAGATCGTGCCCGCCGCCGTCACCTTGATTCCTGCAGCCTCATAGTCCTTCAGCGCAGCCGCCTCTGCCTCAGCAGAAGTCGAGGGCAAGTGGTCCTTGGTGTCCTTGCAATTGATCGTGTGCAGCCCCAGTTGCTGCATCCACTCAATCACCTTCGCGCGCGGAAACTCGCGAAACGTATAGCTGGCAATACCCAGCCGCACCGGCGACTGCATCGCCGCGACCGCACCGCCGCCCATCGCTGCCCGAGCCATATTCGCCGGAACCATTGCGGCCGCAGCCGCCATTGCACTCTTGCCGAGAAACGCACGCCGTTCGCTTGAAAAAGTCATGCCGCAAATCCTACCACCGCCATCACTCCACGCGCCAAGCCCCAAGTCAAACGCTTTTCCCCGCGGACTCCGCCCTAAGGCAGCGCCACCATTTGTGCATCCTGGCGGTGCAGCCGCACAGTCAACGTCGCAGACTTCTTCTGCTTCCACTGGTCCGCAGTCGCCGACGGCACCAGAACCACCACCTGTCCCTCGCGCGTCTCTCCCGGCTGCAAATCGTCCTCCGAGAACGGCTTCGGCGCCAGCTTCGCAATCTGCGGAAAGCTCTCCTCCAGCCTCGGCAGGTCCGTCGGCCGCACCGTCGTCAGTTCATACGCTGCATCGTTGTTCACCATCGTCGCCCCCATGCCATCGAAAAACAGCGGAGTCCGCAGTTTGTCGGTCATGCGCAGCGTCGCGACGACATACAGATCGTCTTCCACCTCACCCGGCGCTCCAATCAAATGGCCCGCACCCGGCGCCGCCTTGAACTCCGTATGCGGAGCGAACAGCTCCACATTCGTCACCGTCAGTTCTGCGGTCTTGTGGGGAATTACCCAATAGATCGCAGCCGCAATCACGGCCAGCACCGCCGCCGCAATCAGCACATACGGCATCATCCCGCGCTCTACCGCAGGTCCCAGATTCAGTTCTCGACCGGACGATCTTTCATTTTCCAACGGCATGCTCGACAGAATAGCCCACTCCGCAACACTCCGCGAGCCTCAGCAACGCTACACTTAAACCAATGACCACCTCCGACACCCAGCGCAGCCTGCAGGACCAGCTCGACAGCATCACGTCCAACACGCGCAACCTGGTCCAGCCCGAGCGTCTCGCCATCACCGACCAGTCTGTCCAGGACCTGCTCGCCACCGGCATCGAAGACGCTCTGCTGCCCGTCGGTTCGCTCGCTCCCGCCTTCGCGCTCGAAGACACCCGCAAGAAAATCGTGCGCTCCGAAGACCTCCTCGCGCTCGGCCCTCTGGTCATCAAATTCTTCCGCGGCCGCTGGTGCCCCTACTGCATGACCGAGCTCGAAGCCTGGCAGCTACTCCAGCCACAGCTCCGCGAACGCGGCGCGCTCATGGTCGCCATCTCACCGCAGCTCGTTCGCCAGAACGACTTCACCGTGCAGCGCCACGGCCTAAGCTTCCCCATCCTCACCGACCCGCAGGCCAACGTCGCCGCCGCCTTCGGTGCCGCGTACACCGTACCCGAGGGCCTTCGCCGCCACTACCGCTCCATCCTCATCAACATCCCGTTCATCAACGGAGACGAGTCCTGGCGCCTTCCCCTCGCCGCCACCTTCATCATCCGCCGCGACGGCACCATTTCGTTCGCCGAAGCCTACGCCGACCACCGCGTCCGCCCCGAGCCCAGCGATATCCTCGCCGCCATTTAGCTTTTACCACGAAGCCACCGCGAATCTCTCCGCCGAAAACCGCGCCACATCCACCGCCGGCTTCTTTCCTTCAATCAAATCCGCCATAACTACCGCCGTCGCCGGGGCCAGCAGAATCCCGTTGCGCCCATGCCCCACGGCATAAAATTCTCCCGCAACCTGCGACGTGCCCAGCAGCGGCATGCCATCCGCCGTCATCGGCCGCACACCTGCCCACGCCTCGATCATCGGCGCAGCGTCCGCCTCGCCCAACGCCGGCAACAACTCCGCCGCCGCCCTGCGCAGCTCCACCAGATCGCCCTCATGCGTCTCGGTATCGAAGCCCGCATATTCAACCGTCGCCCCCACAATCGCGCTGCCTGCCTGCGGCCCCAGCAGCCGCGGAATCACGTACGTGTGCCCCCGCCGATGCACCTGACGCAAATCCTTCAGCGCCTCCGGAAGCTGCACTCGCATCAACTGCCCCTTGGTCGGCTTCACCAATCCACGCATGCAGTCCGCGCACTCCCACGCTCCCGTCGCAAACACCACAACCCGCGCGCGAAACACCTCTCCACTCGCAGCAACAACCTCACGTCCATCCACACCTCGGCGAGTCGAAACGACTTCCACGCCTTCCCGCAGCTCAATCCCCCGCGCCCGCACCGCAGCCACCAACGCCGGCGCAAGATGCCCCGGATCCACCGAGTGTTCACGCAGCTCCATCGTTCCGCCCTCGCGCAGATACTGCACGGTCGACTCCGTCTGCATCGGCACCACCAACCCCGACAGCCTCTCCAACCGCGCCACAAACTCCGGATACAACTCCGCGCTGTACTCCGACAGCTCCAGCAACTCGCGCGGATTATCCGGATCATGCACCGCCAGCATTCCCGCCGCGGCAGTCGATGCCTGCGCCAGCGCATCACCCCGCTCCAGCACGGTCACCTTAATCCCGCGCGCATCCAGCTCCAACGCCAGCGCCAAACCCACGATGCCGGCTCCCGCAATAAGGATGCCTGCCGAGTTATCGTCAATCAACATTCTTCTAGCATCCTATTTCGAACCGCCAACGTCCATTCACTGAGTCACTGTAAACCCGCCGCAGTTCTGCTATCCTCGCATCCGATGGTGGGTCTAACGTGACTAAGGAGAACGACTGCATGAGCGATAACGATCGGGAGTACGTAGTGGAACCGAAGCCGCCAGGATGGCTGGTAGGCGTAGCGATCGCAGGTCTGGTAGTAGCGCTCGCCTCCCTCGGCTGGAGCCTTGGGCTGCAGAACCATCTCACCGAAGCCGAGAAGAGTCTCACCGCCGCCAACCAGCAGAACACCGCGCTCGCGGAAAAACTCGAAGACACCAATGAGCGCCTCAAAGCACAGGGCGAAGCCCTCGGCCAGAGTGTAGGCCTCACCCAGAAGCAGCTTGAAGACCGCTCCGCCGATCTCGTGGCTGCGCAAAGAGCAGCCGCGCACGCCAACGCCGAGACCGCGCAGCTCAAGACCCGTCAGGATGCCACCGATCAGAAGGTCGGCGCCGTGCAGAACGACGTCTCCAGCGTCAAGACTGACGTCGGCGGCGTCAAGACCGACGTAGCCAGCACCCAGGCCGACCTCGCCGCCACCAAGAGCCAGCTCACCCGCGTCATGGGCGATGCCGGTGTCATGAGCGGTCTCATCGCCACCAACCATGACGAGCTCGAAGAGCTGCGCCGCCGCGGCGAGCGCAACTACTACGAGTTCAAACTCACCAAGGGCCAGCCCTCGCAGAACGTCGGCACCATCAAGCTCGGACTCAAGAAGGTCGACGTCAAGAAATCGAAGTTCAACCTCCTCGTCAGCTCCGACGACAAGGAAATCGAGAAGAAGGACAAGAACCTCGACGAGCCCATCCAGTTCTACTCGGGCAAATCTCCCGCGCTGTTTGAAATCGTCGTCAACAGCGTCAGCAAAAACCAGGTTTCGGGCTACCTCAGCGCTCCCAAGAGCGCACCCAAACCTATAAGTGTTCAATAGCTCAACTTTGCCGAGCGCCTCCATCCCGGAGAAGCTCCAACCCGAAGCCGCGCACAGCACATGCGCGGCTTCGTTCTTTTAAGCACCAACCCCCAAAACCGCACATCCCCGCCGATATTCGCGCAGCCACTGCTGACAACCGCGCCGCCATTCTCCGATAATCCGTAAAGCTGCGGATTTCCGCACGGAGAGCACTCATGTCAGCCACCACCACCGCCGCACCCAAGGGCCTCCAGGACGTCGTCGCCAACGAGTCCTCCATCTGTTTCATCGACGGAGCCCGCGGAATCCTCTCCTATCGCGGCATCGACATCCACGAGCTCGCCCAGAAATCCACCTTCGAAGAAATCACCTTCCTCCTCTGGAACGGCAAACTCCCCACCTCCGCGGAGCTCAACGACTTCACCCACCAGCTCGCCGCCGCGCGCCACATGCCCGACGACGTCATCAGCTTCCTCGAGAGCGTGCCCAAAACCGCCTCACCTATGGAAGTCCTCCGCACCACCGTCTCTCTGCTCGGCATCTACGACCCCGACGAGAAGTCGAACCTCCACACCGCCAACATCCGCAAAAGCTTCCGCCTCACCGCGAAGATCGCCATGATCGTCGCCATGTTCGATCGCATCCGCAAAGGCAAGCCGCTCGTCAAGCCTGACACTTCGCTCTCCCACGCCGGCAACTTCCTCTGGATGCTCAACGGCGAGAAGCCTTCGGAGACCGCCACCCGCGCCCTCGACGTCGCGCTCATCCTCCACGCCGACCACGAGCTCAACGCCAGCACCTTCGCCGCGCGCGTCATCGCCGCCACCCTCTCTGACATGCACTCCGCCATCACCGGAGCCATCGGTGCTCTCAAGGGCCCACTCCACGGCGGAGCCAACGAAGCCGTCATGCATCTGCTCTACGCCATCGACCAGGCCGGTGAAGACCCGGTCGAGCACGTTCGCAAGATGCTCGCCAACAAGGAAAAAATCTCCGGCTTCGGCCACCGCGTCTACACCACCGAAGATCCCCGCGCCACGCACCTCCGCAAGATGTCCGAAGACCTCGGCAAGGACGCCAACCCCAAGTGGTATGAGATGTCCCGCGCCATCGAGCTCTTCGTCAAGGACGAGAAGAAGCTCAACGCCAACGTCGACTTCTACTCCGCCAGCACCTACACCACGCTCGGCATCGACATCGATCTCTTCACTCCGATCTTCGCCGTCAGCCGCATCTCCGGCTGGTGCGCCCACGTCATCGAGCAGCACGACGACAACCGCCTCATCCGACCCCGCGCCGACTACACCGGCCCCGCCTGGCCCGCCCCCTACATTCCCATCGACCAGCGCACCACCGAAACCACCTCCCTCCCCGACAAACCCAGCGCCTAAGTCACACGCACGCAAAACAGCAAAGGCCAGCCCTCAAACAGGACTGGCCTTTGCTGTTCTTGCTTGTCATCCTCGCAGAGGACCTGCTTCATCAACCGCAGCTCTATCCGCGCTGCTCTCTGCTCTTACATGCTCGGCGGCTTCATCCCATTCATCCGCAGATACTCCACCATCTGCCCATAGTGGTCATACCCATGCGCCACGGCAAATCCCGCTACGGTCACGCGCGTATTCATCCCGTCGACTGCCTTGATCACCTCAAACGCATTCGCCGTCGTAATCGTCTCCACGGCCTTGTGCCCAAACGCGAACGACATCTCCAGCATCTTCACCGCTTCGTCCTTCTTCACGTTCGGGTCCTTCTGCATCGCATCCAGCGCCTTCATATCCACATCCGGCTTCAACCCGCTCAGCGACATGAAGAAGTAGTAGTTCGCCTCAGCCACATGCGCCACCTGCTGCCCAAACGTCCGCACCGTCGCAAAGTCCGTCTTCTGGCTCCCGGCAAAGATCGCCGCACTCGGCGCAAAGCTGTACTTGTCGGCGGGCATCGCCTTCGCGAGCGGAACCATCTCCATCTCCAGAATCCCGATCTCGCGATGCAGCGCCGCCGCCGGGCTCACCTGCGATCCTATCGCCGGCTCCGGCATCTTCGACATGCTCATCTGCGCGCCGATCTTCCCTGGCTTCGCCGCCGTTAGCACCGCACAAAACACCGCAAACCAAATCACTCGAACGCGCATCGCTCACCTCAAAATTTTGTCTCTGACAGCGCAATCAGCCTACCAGACCCGCATCACTCCTCCCCACTACAATCAACTCATGCAGCGCATTTACCTCGACGCCAACGCCACCACCCCGGTCCTGCCCGACGTCCTCGAGGCCATGCTGCCCTTCCTCCGCGAAGGCTACGGCAACCCCAGCTCCGCGCACCACTCTGGCCAGCGCACCCGCTCCGCCGTCGAACGCGCCCGAGCCTCCGTCGCCCGCCTCCTCAACTGCTCGCCCAAGGAAATCGTCTTCACCTCCGGCGGCACCGAGAGCGACAACCTCGCTCTCCGCGGTGTCCTCGAACCCTTCCTCGACAAGCGCCAGTCCGCCCACCTCATCACCTCGCAGATCGAGCACCACGCCGCCCTCTACACCGCCGAAGCCCTCCACCGCCGCCGCATCGACCTCACAACCATCCCCGCAACCCGCGACGGCGTCATCGACCCCTCCGCCTTCGAAGCCGCCCTCACCCCCCGCACCGAGCTCGTCTCCATCATGCTCGCCAACAACGAAACCGGAGCCATCCAGCCCGTCGGCAAGCTCGCCCGCATCGCCAAAAATTACAACCCCTCCATCCTCGTCCACACCGACGCCGTCCAGGCCGCCGGCAAAATCCCCATCGACCTCGGCGGCCCCGAAATGGCAGGCGAGTTCAAAAACGTCGACCTTCTCAGCATCTCCGGCCACAAGATGTACGCCCCCCAGGGCACAGGCGCGCTCTTCATCCGCAAAGGCCTCCACCTCGCTCCCCTCTTCCACGGAGGCCCCCACGAACGCCAGCGCCGAGCCGGCACCGAAAACGTCCCCGGCATCGTTGCCCTCGGCAAAGCCGCCGACCTCGCCCACGACTTCCTCTCCACCCCAAACGCCGAACCCACCTCAACAAACTCAGAACTCAAAACTCTAAACTCTAAACTGGATTCCCATCCGTTCTCCTCCACCCCCGCCCATCTGCAAGCCCTCCGCGACCGCCTCGAACACGGCCTCCTCGCTCGCATCCCCAACTCCTACATCAACGCCGCCAACGCCCCCCGCGTCCCCAACACCACCAGCCTTCGTATAGAAGGCATCGACGCCGAATCCCTGCTCATTGCCCTCGACATGCAAGGCATCTCCGCCAGCTTCGGAGCCGCCTGCCAGTCCGGCGCGACCGAACCCTCACACGTCCTCTTCGCCATGGGCTACACCGCCGCCGAAGCCCGCTCCACCCTCCGCCTCTCCCTCTCCCGCCTCACGACACCGGAAGAAATCACCCGCACCCTCGAAATCCTCCCCGCCACCGTAGCCCGCCTCCGCTCCCTCGCCTAGAGGTCTTTCTCCTCCCTACTCCCTATTCCCTACTCCCTGCATCTCGTATACTCACCCACAATGCACCGACTTCCCATAACCCCCTCGCCGCGTCTTCTCATCCGTTCGTCCAGCATCCACGCCGCCGGCTGCTACACCCTCGACCCCATCAAAAAAGGCCGCATCGTCCTCGAGTACGGCGGCGCCCGTATCCCCAAGCGCGTCGCCGACGAGCGCTACGCCGACCGCGTCGTCACCTACCTCTTCGGCTTCGCCAACTCCACCGACGTCATCGACGGCTTTGGCACCGCCATGTTCCTCAACCACGCCTGCAACCCCAACTGCGAAACCGAGTCCGACGACGACGGCCGCGTCTACATCCGCGCCATCCGCAACATCGCCCCCGGCGAAGAGCTTCTCTACGAGTACAACCTCTACGACTCCGAAGACGACGAAGCCGACTGCTACTGCGGCGCCCCGAAATGCCGCGGCACCATGTTCTCCGACGACGAAGTCAAACGCCGCGCCCGCGTAGCCGCAAAGAAGAAAGCCGCCACGAAGAAATGATCGAAACGATCTACAGCCTTACGTCAGCCGAGTTCGCGGAATCTACAGAACGTTTTGCAACAATACCCCTGCACAATCGGTAGGCCTCGCCTTCAGGCGCTGAGGCGCACAATTAAAGCGGCCAACTCCACCGAACCGCCCCACCCTTGAACAACAACCAGGGGCCCGGCCACGCCACCATCCCTCACTCCAGGCCCATCAACCGCATTACCCCTCATCCGCTCGCTTGCCTCAACCGCCGATCACCGCCTGCTAACCCTCACTTGAACGCCGCGAACTCCAGACGCGCCCGGCCCATCGAGTCACCGGAATCTCAACCCAGCGCGATAGCAGGACGCCTCCGCCAACCACACCCGCCAGATAAACCGCGCCCGCCAAATACGGCTTGCCCGCCTGTACCCGGCGTGTAATTAACTGGGCCGCTTTCAAAACAAACGGTTGAATGAGGTACACCGAATAGGACGCGTCGCCCAGGCGTATAAGCCATGCAGGCCACCGTGGACACCACGTCTGGTCCAACGCAACGCAGCACGCAACAAGCGAAGCCCCAAACATCCCCCACACCAGGACCCGCTCGAAGCCCAGTCGCGGATCTCCGAGAACGCTTTGATGCCATCCCAGTTGCCCCGTCAACAGCGTCAATGCCCCCAGAAACAGCACACCGGTTGCGGCAGGCAACACGCTGCTTCTGCCCAGCCGCCGACGAAATTTGTAGATCAAAACACCGCAAACGAAGTCCAGCGTAATCGGATTGAACAGGAAGCGAGGCAGAAAATAGCTGCCGTGGTAACACAGCGCAACCACCACGCTGCCAACGCTAAGCAGAGCCATGAGGGAAACACTCGCTCTCCGCCCTTTCATCGCAAGCAGCACCGAGAAAATTAGATAGAACCAGATCTCGAAACTGAGGGTCCACCCAAAATCGTGCAGCGTAAACATGTACGGTTGAAAGGAAACCAGCGGCAGAAAGAGAAAGCTCGTGACCAATTCATCCACCGATACATGCAGCGTCCTCACCCGAATTGCCCAGCAGCACAGCGTCATCAGCCAGTAAAACGGGACCACCCTGCAAAATCTTTTGCGCATAAAGTCGAACCATTGATAATCCAATCGTTCCGCGCTGATGCAGATCACGAACCCGCTGATAACGAAAAAGATATCCACGCCGGATGCGCCCGACGCGCTGGCAACGAATTTATTCGCGCCAAAGTGAGCAGCAAACTTTAAATGAGCCCACACCACAAGAGTCGCTGCAACTGCCCTCAACACTTGTATGCCGTCGTATCGGGGCGAATCGCGGATTTCAGAATTCACGGTTGGCTCTGCTCCGGTGCATCCCTCGCTGCTGTGCGTTGGCACGCAAAGCTGTTGCGCAAGGAATAAAATCCCCGGGCCTGATCCCCGGGCTAAGCACCCAATCCGAATGCAAAGGTTTGCTCGATTATATCGCCGTCGACACGGCCAAACTCGGCGATTTCGCTACAGCGCCTCTCGCGCACACATTGCATTTCACCCACAACCATCACATTTCAAAGGAGATACCATGCCACCCCCTTGACAGCCCTGCTACACTGTAAGTAGATACAAGAACACCAGCCCGGCCACCCGCCGGGTTTTCGCATTTAACCGGAGACCCATGAGCCATACCTCCATAAGTCCACCCTCAACTCCCCGCGATTGAAGACTTTGCACCAAAAGTCCATGGGGGGAGGCCCCCCTCCCCACCCCCACAAACCACCGTTTCACACACCGCCGAACGATACAATCAACCTCGCAGATGGCCTATCAGGTTCTAGCCCGCAAATACCGCCCGCTCCAGTTCTCCGACGTCGTCGGCCAGGACCACGTCACGCGCACGCTGCTCAACGCTCTCTCCCAGCAGCGCATCGCCCACGGCTACATCTTCTCCGGCCACCGCGGCATCGGCAAGACCACCATCGCCCGCATCCTCGCCAGCGCGCTCAACTGCCGCAACGCCATCGGCAGCGAGCTTCGCCCCACGCCCGAACCCTGCCTGGTCTGCGAAAGCTGCTTAGAAATCCGCCAGGGCAACGCCGTCGACGTCATTGAAATCGATGCCGCCACCAACCGCGGCATCGACGAAATCCGCGAGCTCCGTGACGCCGCCCGCTACCAGCCCTCGCGTGACAAGTACAAGATCTACATCCTCGACGAAGCCCACCAGATCACCGACGCGGCCTTCAACGCCCTCCTCAAAACCCTCGAAGAACCACCCGACCACATCGTCTTCATGATGGCCACCACCCAGCCCGAGGACATCCCGCAGACCATCCGCTCGCGCTGCCAGCACTTCAGCTTTCACGCCGTCAAGCTCGACGACATCGTCGGCCAGCTCCTCTCCATCTCACGCGCCGAAGAGATTGTCGTCGACGAGCCCACGCTCTCGCTCCTCGCCGAAGCCGGCGACGGCTCCATGCGCGACGCCCTCTCCATCATGGACCAGGCCATCGCAAGCGCACCGTTAGTCGACGGCCGCCCAGCCTTGGAAATCGGCCAGGTCCGCGAGCTCATGGGCTCGGTCTCCAACGTCGTCTACGAGCAGGTCCTCGAAGCCGTCCACAACAACTCCTCGGCCGACGTCATCTCCACCATCAACCGCCTCCTCGACGCCGGCAACGGTGCACCGCAACTCGCCCGTCAGTTCGTCCGTTACCTCCGCAACTGCATCGTGGCCAAGATCACCAACCTCGGCCCCGACGACGAAGCTACCGGCGCCGCAGCCGACCTCCTGCAAATCTCCCCCGAAGAGCGCCACCGCGCCGCGCGCTCGGCTTCCCTCTTCACCGAAGAAGAGCTGTCCCGCTTCCTCGCCATCATGCTCCGCACCTTCGACGAGCTAGGCTACCGCCAGGAGCAGCGCTTCCACCTCGAACTAGGTCTCCTCAAGCTGGTCCACGCCCAACGCCTCATCCCCATCGAAGACCTCCTCTCGCAGCTAGGCGCCAAGCCAACCAAACCCACGAACGCCCCAACCCCGCGCGCAGCCGCACCAACTAGCGCAGGCAACTCGACTCCAGCAAGCCGAATGACCACCACACCGGCAACCAGCGCGCCGCCACCGTCACCCTTCGAGACCGACCGCACCCGCAAGATCCCTACAGCATCCTCGGCAACAACGCCAACCGCATCGACGACACCAACCGCCGGCGCGCTCGCCCTCGACCCCATCCCCGAGCCAGCCGCTCCAGCGCAAACCCACCGCCCGCACCTCGTCGTCAACACACCAGAAGTCGCAGCGCCGACCATCGCAACACCGGTCCTCGAAACCCCGAAAATCGAGACACCAGAGACGGTCGCCTCCACCTCCGCTCCGGCCGAAACCACCACCGGCGACCACGATCTCACCACCATCCAGAACGCTCTGGCCTCCGCCCTCGCAAACGTCAAGGGCCACGACTCCGCCTCCCACCAGATCGAAGACGCCACCTTCACTCTCAACGGCGACGCGCTCGAAGTCCAGACCACCGTCTCCGCCGCCATGCTTCCGCTCCTCTTCAACGCCGAAGCCGACCGCCTCCTCAAGACCGCTCTACGCAACACTGCACCGACTCTCAAGCTCAAGCTCCTCCCCGGCACCCCAGCCTCCACGGCTCCAACAAAGAAGGCCGTTCGCCCCGCAGCCGCCGGCAGCGCCGCCGATCTAGCCGCAAAGCACCCCATCGTGCAGCAGGCGCAGCAACTCTTCTCCGCGGACATCATCCGCGTCGACGACCTCCGCGACAAGGACTAGGCCCATGGCAACCCGCTTCGCCGAGCCCATGGCCCGACTCATCGACGAACTCCGCAAGCTCCCCGGCGTCGGCACCAAGTCCGCCCAGCGCTACGCCTTCCACATCCTGCGCTCCTCGGACCACGACGCCGCCTCGCTCGCCGACGCCATCCGTGCGCTCAAGCAGCACCTCCGCCTCTGTTCCATCTGCAACAACATCACCGACGTCGATCCCTGCGCCTACTGCACCAACGCCACCCGCAACCCCCGCCTGATCTGCATCGTCGAAGAGCCCACCAACATCGCCGCGGTCGAGAAGACCCGCACCTACAACGGCCTCTACCACGTCCTCCACGGCACCCTCTCCCCCGTCAACGGCGTAGGCCCCGAACAGCTTCGCCTCACCAACCTTTGGCCCCGTCTCGCCGAAGCCGAAGAATTAATCCTCGCCAACAGCCCCACAGTTGAAGGCGAAGCCACCGCCCGCTGGCTCTACGACGAAGTCCACCGCAACCACCCCAACCTCCGCGTCACCCGCATCGCCACCGGAGTCCCCGCCGGCTCTGACATCGAGTACGCCGACGAAGTCACGATGACTCGCGCTCTCGAAGGCCGCCGCATCCTCTAACTCTGGCAAAATGGTGCATGCTTCCCCGCACCCTCAAGCTGCTCGCCCTCGCCGCCTTCACACTCCACACGTTCGCTCAGGCACAGTTCAAGCCGAACTCCCGGCCAGTCATCATCGACACCGACATCGGTGACGACATCGACGACGCCTTCGCCCTCTCGCTCGCACTGCGCACTCCGAGTTTCAATATCCTCGGCATTACCACCACCTTCGGCGACACCCAACTCCGCGCCCACCTCGTCGCCCACCTTCTCGACGATGCCCACCGCAGCGGCATTCCGATCGCAGCGGGCGCTCCCTCACCCTCAAAGACAAAGTTCACGCAAGCCGCCTACGCCAACGCCGATCACCGCCAACTCAGCCAGCAATCGGCTGTCGATCTCATCCTCTCGCTGGCTCGCAAATATCCGCACAAGATCACGCTCATTGCCATCGGCCCCCTCAATAACATCGGTGCCGCCATCGACCGCGATCCCACCGTTTTCCGCATGCTCACCCGTGTCGTCCTCATGGGAGGCTCCATCAAGCGCGGTTACGGTCTCGGCCCCAACTCCTACAAAGCCCCTTCAGCCGAGTGGAACATCGTCAGCGACATCCCCTCAGCCCGCAAGCTCTTCGCCTCCGGAGTCCCTATCTTCATGATGCCGCTCGACGCCACGCAAGTAGCACTTCCACCCGCGACGAAAGCCGCCATCAACGCCAGCAGCGATCCACTCATGCAGGCACTCTCCGAACTCATGCGCGAGAGCGGCCGTCCTACTCCCGTCCTCTACGATCCCGTCACTGTAGCCTTCGCGGCCAACCCTGCTCTGGCGCCGTGGGACTTCGGTCACATCGAAGTGGACGACAAGGGTTTTACTCGCGAAACTCCCGGCAATCCAAACGCAGGCTTCGCCCTCAAGTCCGACGAAGCCCTGTTCCTGCAAACGCTGAGCGATCGCCTGCTCCACTAGCCAATTACGTCACCCAGGGCACGGCTTTGCGGCTGTCGATACAGGGCGGCATCACGTAGTTGTCGCAGTCGATATTGCCGCAGTTGAAGCAGCGGCCATCGGCCAGCCGCACCTGCGGAGCTGTGCAGTCGCCGTACTCGCACATCTCGTGCCCGCAGAGCAAACAAACCGGCGCGCAGTCGTCCATGCCATGCCCTCCCTTTGGCTCCAGAGAGTAGCACCAAACAGCAGCGAAAATCGATAGAAATCCGCCGAAACCCTACACCGCCGTCGTCTACACTGGGACACTTACCAGGAGCCGCCCATGTCCAGCGCCAACGTCGCCATTGTCCAGAATATCTACGCAGCATTCGCCCTTGGAGATGCACCCGCCGTCTTCGCCAGCATGTCCCCGGATGTCGTCTGGAACGAAGCCGAGAACTCACCCTACGCCGATCGCAACCCTTACATCGGTGCAGCCGCCATTGGGGAAGGAGTCTTTGGCCGCATCCTGGCTGCGTGGGGAGGCTTTCAGGTAGTCTCCGCTGAACTTGTCGACGGCGGTGACACTATCATCTCGCTCGGTCGCTACGTGGCCACCAACAACGCCACCGGCAAGCCACTCGACGCACAATGCGTTCACGTCTGGTGTCTCGCCAACGGCAAGGTCATCAGCTTCCAGCAGTACACCGACACGTTGCAGTGGACCGACGCGATGAAGGCCTGAGCAGCAGTTACGCGCCGAGCTTCACCCGCAAATCGCCGCCAGTCATCTGCTTCGGCAGCTCAAGTTCCATCAACCCCAGAATCGTCGGCGAGATATCCCGCAGCGACCCACCTTCGCGGACGGACACGTTTCGACCCTGATCCGTCACCAGGATGAACGGCACCGGATTGGTCGTATGCGCCGTGTGCGGTCCGCCCGTCACCGGATCGATCAGCATCTCCGCATTGCCATGGTCCGCCGTGATAATCCATGACGCTCCGTGCTGCTTCACCGCCTGATAGATTCGCCCCAGCTGCGCATCCACGCACTCCACGGCCTTCACCGTCGGCGCAATCTGTCCCGAGTGCCCCACCATATCTGCATTAGCGAAGTTCACAATGATCACATCGAACGCGGTATCCGTGATCGACTTGATCACCACGTCGGCGATCCCCTCCGCCGACATCTCCGGCGCAAGGTCGTACGTCGCGACCTTCTGCGACTGCACCAGCTCGCGATCCTCGCCCGCAAACGGCTTCTCGATGCCACCGTTGAAGAAGTACGTTACGTGCGCATACTTCTCCGTTTCGGCCACACGCAAATTCCGCAGCTCGGCCACCGCCATCACATTGGCCAGCAGGTTGTCCATGCTCTCCGGCGGAATCACCATCGGCAGCGCGAAGTTGCGATCGTACTGCGTCATCGTCACGTAGAGCAGCCCTGAAGGCACCAACGCCCGCGGGATCTCGAGATCCAGTTCCGCGGCCTTCGGCAGCGACAAACCACCATCCGCCGCCAGCCCGCTGTTGCGCGTGAGCACTCGGGTCACCTGCCGCACACGGTCCGCGCGATAGTTGAAGCAGATCACCGCATCGTTGTCGGCGATCCGTCCCAGCGGCGCGCCCAGCGCGTCCACGCAGACGAACGGCTCAATGAACTCATCCGTCACGCCGTTGTTGTAGCTCTCCCTCACGCGCGCAATGGCATCGACGTACGCTCCGCCCGGCGCTTGCCCAGTTACCATCGCGTCGAACGCCTTGCGCTCTTTCTCCCAGCGGAGGTCGCGGTCCATGGCAAAGTAACGCCCGCTCACGCTCGCAAGCTGCCCCACGCCAAACTCGGCAAACTTCTTTTCGAGTTCTTCCAGATAGCCTGCACCGGAGGTCGGCAGCGTGTCTCGGCCGTCCATGAACGCATGCACAAACACGCGTTTCAACCCTTGCTGTGAAGCCATCTTCAGCAGCGCAAACAGGTGCCGCACATGCGAATGCACGCCGCCATCGCTCAGCAGGCCAATCAAGTGCAGCGCATGATTGCCTTCTGCCGCATGATGCATTGCCTTCAGCAGCGTCGCATCCTGGAAAAACTCGCCCGACTCGATCGCCGCATCGATCCGCGTAATGTCCATTCGCACGATGCGGCCAGCGCCGAGATTCAAGTGGCCTACTTCGGAGTTCCCCATCTGTCCATCGGGCAGGCCGACGAAGTGCTCACTCGCGCGAATCAGCGAGTTCGGATATTCCCGCAGCAAGCGGTCATAAGTCGGCTTGCGCGCCAGGGCAATCGCGTTGGCATGCGTCTCGGCTCGATAACCCCAGCCGTCCAAAATCGTCAGAATGACAGGTCCGTTCTTCCGCATCAAGCTTCCTCGTCTTACTGCGCGTCTTCCGGATGCGTCTTGACCCAGGCCGTCTTCGCTTCCACCAACAGCGGCCGGTTCTTTTCAATCACATCATTGATAGCCGCAAGTTCCAGCTTGCCTACCTCACCGGAGAGCTGCGCAAACGCCTGGTCCGTGCACTTTTTGAAAACGGCAACCCGCGCCGGAGTAAAGTGCTTCGACGCATAGGCATTTTCGCTGGGAGTAAACGCAGCGGCTGTATCGCGGGTTTCCTGCCGGCTGAGCTTCCGCCTGGCTGCGGCAGCAGCGTCTTCACCGGCCTGCTGCGCATTCGTCGCAGACATTCCACCCTCCATCTCCTTCGAGTGAGCATCCATCGCGGCCGTCGAAACGCGCTTCCCGGCCTTGGTCAGCGCCATCTTCGCCAACAGCCGCGCTTCAGGATCGGTCATGCAGGGTTGATAGAAAGGCAATGCAACATGCGCCATGTCGATGGCTTGCATCGCCTCCTCTTCCTGATCGGCGACGGCTGCGGGCCACCAGGCTGGAAGCTTGGCACGCTGCACCGCAAACTGCTCGTGAATGAGCTTGCGATTCGCCTCAACCGCCCCGCCGTTGACCAGCCACGCGCGCAGGCCATCTTCGGTCAGCGGCGTTTCAGTCGCCGTCTGCCCACCCAACAGCACCATTCCAAGCGCAAGCCCAGTGAACCATTGCATGTCTATTCTCCGCAGTTCACGCTGGTGCGGCCCAGGAATGCCGCGGTCTGCCCCAGCTCTTCTTCAATGCGCAGCAACTGGTTGTACTTCGCGATGCGGTCCGTGCGCGAAGCCGAGCCCGTCTTGATCTGCCCAGCACCAGTGCCCACCGCGAGATCCGCAATGAACGTATCCTCGGTCTCGCCCGAACGGTGCGAGATGATCGACGTGTACCCATTGCGCCGCGCCAGCTCAATCGCTTCCAGCGTCTCGCTCACGGTTCCGATCTGGTTCACCTTGATCAGAATCGAGTTCGCGATTCCCTCTTCAATGCCGCGCCGCAGAATCTTCGAGTTCGTCACAAACAGATCGTCACCCACCAGCTGAATGTTGCGTCCGACCTTCTCCGTCAGAATCTTCCATCCGGTCCAGTCGTTCTCATCCATGCCGTCTTCCAGCGAGATGATCGGATACTGCCGCACCCAACTCTCCCAGTACGACGCCATCTGCTCGCTCGTCTTCTCGCTCTTGTCGCTCTTCTTGAAGACGTACTTGCCCGAAGCCTTATCGTAGAACTCGCTCGCCGCCGGATCGAGCGCGATGCAGATCTGCGAGCCCGCCTTGTAGCCGGCCAGATCGATCGCCTCGAGGATCACTTCGATCGCTTCCACGTTCGACTTGAGCGACGGTGCAAACCCGCCTTCATCACCCACAGCGGTGTTGTAACCCTTCTTCTTCAGCACGCCCTTCAGCGTGTGAAACACCTCTGCGCCCCAGCGCAGTGCGTCGGCGAAAGTCTCCGCGCCCACCGGCATTACCATGAACTCCTGAAAGTCCACGTTGTTGTCGGCATGCGCTCCACCATTGAGGATGTTCATCATCGGCGTCGGAAGCACACAGGCATTCACGCCGCCGATATACCGGTACAGCGGCATCCCCAGGCTCTCCGCCGAAGCCCGCGCGCACGCCATTGACACCGCAAGAATCGCATTCGCGCCCAGCTTAGCCTTGTTCTCCGTGCCATCGAGCGCAATCATCGTTGCGTCGATCAGCCGCTGGTTGCTCGCGTCCATGCCAGCCAGCTCAGGAGCGATAATGCTTTCGACATTCTCGACGGCCTGCAGCACGCCCTTGCCGAGATAATGACCCTTGTCTCCATCGCGCAGTTCCACTGCCTCGTGCTCGCCGGTCGAAGCTCCACTCGGAACCGCGGCGCGTCCACGCGTACCGTCTTCCAGCACCACATCGGCTTCTACAGTCGGATTGCCGCGGCTGTCCAGAATTTCGCGCGCGTGTATGGAAACAATTTCAGTCATCGTCTTCCTCAATTGAACTTTCTCTTTGGCTCTGCGAGTCGGTCTCGCGATCTGGTGCTGCAATCTGTCGCGCAGCTTGGGCCGGCGATCGACGGCGATCGGGCTGCCTGTCGCTCCCGATATCATGTCGACAAACTCCGCCATCGCACCCTTCCACCGCGATTCATTTTAGCAAAGCGGAGCGGCCTTTCTTCGTGCCCCGATTACCGCACCGCTGCCGAAAGCCTCGTGCGCCCCCGGCTGGGCTCTTCTTCCACGCCCAGCGGCATGATCAGCCGCACCTTCGTTCCCCTTCCGGGACGGCTCACCAGGTCCACCTGCGCTGCATCGCCATACAGCACTTGCATTCGCTCCCGCACATTGCGCATGCCGATGCCTGTTCCCTCGCGCACCAAGCCGCTTACCGGAGCCGTCACCGCCGCGCCCGGCTCAACGCCTACACCATCGTCTTCAATCTCGATCACCAGCGTGTTGCCCACAATGCGGCTGCGCAGCGTCACGGTGCCTCCGCTGATGCGCGGCTCCAGCCCATGCTTGATGCTGTTCTCAATCAGCGGTTGCAGCAGCATGCTCGGCACCTCGATCTCCAGCGTCTCCGGCGCAATCTCCTTCACCACCCGCAACTTGTCTCCGAAGCGCACCACCTCGATATCCAGATAATCATCCGTGAACGCCAGCTCTTCCCCCAGCGGCACAAACGCCTCGCGATCCCTCAGCAGTGCGCGCAGAATGTTCGCCAGCTTCACAATCATCTCGCGCGCCAGTTCCGGCTTCGAACGCACCAGCGACGCAATCGAGTTCAGCGTGTTGAACAGGAAGTGCGGATTGATCTGCCGCTGTAGCGCATCCAGCCGCGCCTCCAGCAGCAGCCGGCTCTGCTCCTCGAGCTTCTTCTCGATCCGCACCGCGTTCCAGATCTTCAGCGGAATGCCCACCACCACCGGAGCACAGGCGCAAATCGCCAGCTCCAGCCCCCACCATGGCGAGTACAGTTCAAAAAACCGCCGCGGATACAAATGCGAAAGCAGGCTCGTACCAAACTGCACCGCCATCAGCAGCACCAGCAGAAAAATCTGCCGATCCAGGTGCGGCCACTCCACCGTCCTTCGCACCCACCGCCAGATGCTCAAATCGATCAGTGGCGAAAACGACCAGATGTCGTCCTCGTCCGCAAACTTCTTGAACGCCCCGAAGATCAGTGCGATCGCAAGATTGATCGGCAGCGCGAAGAACTCACGATGGGATATCGCCGGCAGCGCCAGAGCCACGCCACCCAGCATCGCCGGCCCCGGCCCGAGCACCAGCGCAATAATCACCACCGCTTCAAACGACAGATCCGCGGCCAGAAAGTTTGGCACCCTGGCGCGCACCCAGACGCCCAGCGTCAGTGGAACGCAGATCCAGGCGAGCAGCTGCAGCACCTCGCGCCGGCTGCGGTTCTGCGTCAGCAGCAGCCGCTTGAACTGCGTTGACCGCGCCAGCGAACTCGCCACGGCCGCAGCCACGCCCAGTTCCACGAGCAGCGTAATGAGGATCAGCTTTTGATCAGCCGGATGCACGCTTCTACTTTACGCGGTCACACTCAATCTTAGTTCGCCGTCGGCCGATCCACGTGGTCCACCACCAGCACCGGAAGCACCGCTTTGCCCGGCTTCAGCTTGATCCCCAACTGGTCCTGCATCGCCTCCAACAGCGTCGGCCCAGCCACTGGCGGAACTGTTGAGCCCGGCCGCACCGGCGGAGCCGCCACCACCGAAAAGTCCCACAGCCCCGTCAGTCCCGTCCGATCCACCACTGGCCGGCCCGTTTCTCCCATCATCCCGCCGGTGCTCCCCAGGAACTTCGCCATCAGCTCCATCGACGTCGCCCTCGACCCCGTCACCCACTGGCCATCCTCCTGCGGCCTCGCCGAGTAGCTATAGCAAGGAAATGCACGCGATCCATCCGCAGGCTTCGCATCGCACGCCAGCCCCTGCTCATGCGGAATCAGCCGCGCCCCCGGCTTTCCAGCTTTGATCAACTGCATCTCCAGCACCGGCATCTCTTTCTCCCCCCAATGCACCTTGAGCCCGAAGCGCTCCGCGAGCAGTGCCTGCATCATCAGGCGGTACTGGTCCTTGGTCGCATGCAGCGGAGCCGTCGCCTCAATCTTGTAGCGATCGTTCTTCACCCAGTCCGGAAGCCCGTGCAGCATTGCATCGCGCTCTTCCTTCGTCAACCAGAGCTTGTACGCAAACTCAATGTAGGTCTCCAAGGAAAAGTCCGCCTGAAACCGTCCATTCGGCTCGCGGAACCAGTCATCCGCGCTCAGTGCAAAGCTTGGCAGCGAAAAATCCCCCATATCCAGCCGCACCGAAGCCACTTCAAACTCCATCGCCCCGCCCGCAGCCTTCTCCCATCCCGGCTGGATCGAGCTCTGCGCTGTCGCCGTCAATCCACCCACCATCACCGCCACAACCAGCCACAGCGCACGCCTCATTCGCATTTCCTCGCTCACCCAACAGACGCGTCACAGCGCCAATCGCTCGCCACAATCCGGCAACCGTGTTCTCCATCAAACCACGCCGCTGAATCCTTCGCACCTCTCCGCGAATCTATAATGCTGTTATGGCCTTTCTCAGCGTCCAAAAAGTAGCCGATGCCGACTTCCCCACCCGTTGGGGACATTTCCGCATCCTCGGCTTCGAAGGCCTCACGGACCCCTCCGAAGAGAACCGCAAAGCCGTCGAAGGCGCAGTCGCTCTCGTTATGGGCGACATCCACGCCGCCCCGCCGGTCGTCCGCATCCACTCCCAGTGCCTCACCGGGGACGTCTTCCACTCGCTCCGCTGCGACTGCCACGACCAGCTCCACATGGCCCTGGCCCGCATTGCGGAAGAAGGCGCCGGCATCCTCATCTATGAGCAGCAGGAAGGCCGCGGCATCGGCCTGATGGCCAAGCTCCGCGCTTACGAACTGCAGGATCAGGGTCTCGACACGATCGAAGCCAACGAGCAGCTCGGCTACGAAGCCGACCTCCGCCACTTCGAACTGCCCGCCGAAATCCTCAAGCACCTCAACGTGCCCGCCGTCCGCCTGATGACCAACAACCCGGACAAGGTCGCCTCGCTCGAGAGCGCCGGCATCCGCGTCACCGAACGCCTCTCCGCCGCCATCCCCTCCGAGCCCAGCTTCGAGCGCTACCTCGAAACCAAGCGCGAAAAAATGGGTCACCTCGTCGGCTAAGACACATTCCCCTCCGAATCTCGGCCTCCGTATCTAGAACCTCCCTTCTCCGCCTACAATGTTGCGCATGTCGAAAGCCCTCTGCGCCGCTCTGCTCTGCACGCCCTTTCTCTGCGTCTCGGCTCAAACTCCCAAGCCCCTCTCCCCCAAGGCTCTCGCGCCCAAACCTCTCCCGGCCCGAGTGCAGGCTGCGAAGCCCGAGCCCGCAACACCCGCAGCGCAGCTGACGATTCACACAGACCGTCCGCTCCACGCCGTCAGCCCCATCCTCTACGGCATGATGACGGAAGAGATCAACCACGCCTTCGACGGCGGCCTTTACCCCGAGCTCATCAACAACCGCTCCTTCCGCTGGGCGTGGCGCGGCGCCGAGCACTGGAACCTCGCCCTCAACGGCAACGCCGCCGCCACTCTCACGCAGGACAAATCCACCGGCCCAAGCAAAGCTCTCCCCGCCAGCGCCGAACTCACCGTTACCAACGCCTCCATCGGCAATGAAGCCGGCCTCTCCAACACCGGCTACTGGGGCATCGCCGTTCACCCGCGCACCACGTACAAGGGCTCCTTCTACGCCAAGGCTAACGCCGACCTCGGCCCCATCAATGCCTCCCTCATCAGCGACACGACGGGCGCCACCCTCGCCTCCGCTGAAATCCCCCTCCACGCCGGCGACTGGCAGCAGTACACCTTCACCCTCACCACCAAGATCGTCGCTCCCTCCACCGCCAATCATCTCGCGCTCACCGTCACTCACCCGGGCCACTTGTGGCTGCAACTCGTGAGCCTCATGCCACCGACCTTCAACGACCGCCCCAACGGCTTCCGCCCCGACTTGATGCAGAAGATGGCCGGCCTCCATCCGCACTTCCTCCGTCTCCCCGGCGGCAACTACCTGGAAGGCGACAACCTCGCCGACTGGTACAACTGGAAAGAAACCGTCGGCCCGCTCGTCGATCGCCCCGGCCACCAGGCTCCGTGGAGCTACTGGTCCTCCGACGGCCTCGGCTTACTCGACTTTCTGAACTGGTGCGAAGACCTCAAGATCGAGCCCGTCCTCGCCGTCTATGCCGGCTACTCGCTCAAGCAGGTGCACGTCACGCCCGGTAAAGATCTCGAACCCTACGTCCAGTCCGCGCTCGACGAAGTCGAATACGTCACCGGCGACACGTCCACCAAATGGGGCGCCCGCCGCGCCGCCGACGGCCACCCCGCTCCCTTCCCGCTGCACTACATCGAGATCGGCAACGAAGACGAGTTCGACAAATCGAAGTCCTACGACGCCCGCTTCGCGCAGTTCGCCATCGCTCTGCGCAAAAAGTATCCGCAGTACAAGCTCATCGCCACCACCCCCGTCAAAGTCTCGTCCGCAGCCGAGCCCGACGTCATCGACGACCACTACTACAAAACCCCCAGCGGCATGATGGCGCTCGACAGCCGATACGACAACGCTCCGCGCAACGGGCCGAAGATCTTCGTCGGCGAGTGGGCCACGCAGTCCGGAGACCCAACGCCCGACTTCGGCGCCGCCCTCGCCGACGCCGCCTTCATGACGGGCCTCGAACGCAACAGCGACCTCATCGTCATGGCCAGCTACGCTCCGCTGTTCACCAACATCAATCCCGGCGCCATCCAGTGGCACCCCGACCTCATCGGCTACGACGGCCTCAAGAGCTACGCCTCGCCCAGCTACTACGCGCAGTCGCTCTTCGCCGGCCACCTCGGCGACACCGTCCCCGCAACCACCATCACCGGTGCCAATTCCCGCTTCTTCCAGTCCTCAACGATCGACACCAAAGCGCACAAGCTCTACCTCAAGCTGGTCAACGCTTCCACCAACCCACAACCCATCACCATCACGATCGACGGCCTCACCCAATCCGTCACGGCCTCGGTCAATACGCTGCACGCCGCCACCTACAACTCGCTCACCCACGTTCCTGCCGGCTCATGGAACTACACCGTCCCCGCTCTCACCATTCAGGTCATCGACATCCCACTTCACTAATCTCCGCTGCAAGAACGCGAGCCCCAATGCCAGATCAAGACCCGCTAACAGCTCCCAGCATCGACTCCGACATCGTCTCCCGCCCCACCGCGGTCAAGCCCGAGCGCCTGCTCTCGCTCGATGTACTCCGCGGCCTCACCATCGCCTTCATGATCCTGGTCAACAACCAGCCCAGCCACGACGCTTTCTTCGAGCTCCGTCACGCCGCCTGGAACGGCTTCACCGCCACCGACCTCGTCTTCCCCACCTTCCTCTTCCTCGTCGGCATCTCGACCGTGCTCTCCACCGCCGCGCGCCTCGCTCGCGGAGCCACCCGCAGCGAGCTCTTCCTCCACACTCTCCGCCGCGCCGTCCTGCTCATCGTCCTCGGCTTCGTCGTCAACAACTTCCCGCTCTTCCACATGGCACACGCCCGTTACTACGGCGTGCTCCCGCGCATCGGCCTCTGCTACTTCGTCGTCGCCACACTCTATCTCATCTCCCCCGGCTGGAAAGACAAACTCGCCATCGCCATAGCCTGCCTCCTCGGCTATTGGATCCTGATGCGCTTCGTTCCCATTCCCGGCATCGGTGTCCCCACGCACGCTATCCCCATCAACGATCCCGACGCCAACCTCGGCGCCTGGCTCGATCGCTGCATCTTCTCCGCGTCTCACCTCTACGAACACACCCGCGACCCCGAAGGCCTGCTCTCCACCATCCCCTCCATCGCCACCGCTCTCATTGGTCTGCTCACCGGCCTCTGGCTGCGCACCAAAAACTCGACCGCCCGCAAAACCGCAGCGCTGGCCATCACCGCCGTCATCTTCCTCGCACTGGCCCTGGCCTGGAACCCATACTTCCCCATCAACAAAAAACTCTGGACCAGCTCCTACGTCCTCTGCGCCGCTGGTTGCAGCATGCTTCTTTTAGCTGCATCGATCTACGTCATCGACGTGCTCCGCCTCGGCCGCCGCTCCGCCACCGGCCCCACCACCCAGCCGCCGCTCTATCGCCCGCTGCTCGTCTTCGGCACCAACGCCATCACGGCCTACATGTTCGCCGAGCTCCTCTCCGATTCACTGAGCGCCATCCACCCTCAACCCGGCGTCAACCTCGAGCACACGATCTACAACCACATCAACCACGTCATCACGCAGCCCGCCTGGGCTGCACTCGTCTACGGCCTGATCATCGTCCTCATCACGTGGCTCGCGATGCTTCCTCTATATCGCAAGCGCATCTTCCTGCGCATCTGAAGCAATCACCGCCCCAGCTCCACCCCCAACGCCGGCCACTCGAGCCGGCGTTGCCGTGTGCGTCTGCATCAAAAATCGCCGGTTTTGTGACAAGTCTCACATACGGTCGTCCATCGCGACGACTTCAATGGGGCCACTTCGATCGCGCTGTATGCGATCCCGGGCCCGTTCTTCGATCCAGGCCGCTGAAAGGGATACCCACGGATGAGCAACGCCAAGCCCTACACTCATCTCCTCCGCTTCGCTTTTCTTTTCGTGCTCGCCTTCGGCGTCTTTCTCGTCGTGCGCCACTTCGTTGTGCCCAAAACCTTCGGCGAGTTCGGTCACTACCGCGGTGCTGCCATCGCTGAGATCGCCGCGCGCCCCGTGCACTTCGCCGGTCACCAGGCTTGCGAAACCTGCCACAGCGACATCGTCCAGACCAAGTCCACCGGCAAGCACGCCCACGTCAACTGCGAAGCTTGCCACGGCCCGCTCGCCGCACACGCCAACGACCCCAGTATCTCGCCCGCCAAGCTCGACACGGCCGTCCTCTGCACCCGTTGCCACGCTGCCTCCGCCGCCAAACCCGCCAACTTCCCGCAGATCAAGCCCGACCACTCCGGCGGTCTCGCCTGCGAGACCTGCCACAAGCCGCACAACCCCGCCATCGCTTCCGAAGGTGCCAAGTGAACGTCAACCGCCGCCACTTCCTCGTCATGCTTCCAGCTGCCGCCATCGCGTGGAAGTACGTCCTCGCCGGAACTCCCGAAGCCGCTCCCAACTACGGCACCGCCGAGCACTGGTGGAGCATGTTGATCGACATCCCCAAGTGCATCGGCTGCGGCAACTGTGTCCGTGCCTGCGCCGCCGAGAACGACGTTCCCGACGGCCACTTCCGCACCTGGGTCGAGCGCTACCACGTCACCGACGCCAACATGGAGAACCCCGAAGTCATCTCGCCCGACGGCGGCAAGGAAGGCTTCCCCGTCGCCGAAGAAGACGCCGGCAAATACTTCTTCGTTCCCAAGATGTGCAACCACTGCGCGGACTCGCCCTGCACCCAGGTCTGTCCCGTCGGCGCAACCTTCGTCACGCCCGATGGCGTCGTGCTTGTCGACCAGAGCTACTGCCTCGGCTGCGCCTACTGCGTGCAGGCCTGCCCCTACGGTTGCCGCTACATCCATCCCGAAAAGCGCGTCGCCGACAAGTGCACCCTCTGCTACCACCGCATCTCGCAGGGCCTCACCACCGCCTGCGTGGAAAATTGCCCCACCGGCGCGCGCCAGTTGGCCGACCTCAAAAATCCCAACGACCCCATCCACGCTTTCCTCAAGACCCACCACGTCCAGGTGCTCAAGCCGCAGATGGCCACTGGCGCAAAGGTCTACTACAACGAGCTCGACGGCTCCGTGCGCTAACCCCGCCGGGCCTCACTTCATCTCCACAGGACCCTTGCCATGAACGGTGTCGAAGGCTACATGTACCCCAACGAGATCAGCCTCCATTGGAGCGTGCTGATTGTCCTGTACCCCTACATCACCGGCCTCGTCGCCGGTGCCTTCATCCTCGCCTCCCTGGTGCGCGTCTTCCACGTCGAGGCTGTCAAGCCCACCTACCGCCTCGCCCTGCTCACGGCGCTCTCGTTCCTCATCGTCGCTCCCTTGCCGCTGCAGCTCCATCTAGGCCATCCCGAGCGCTCGCCCGAGATGTACTTCACACCCCACGCCACCTCCGCCATGGCCATGTTCGGCTTCGTCTATCTCTGGTACCTCATGGCGGTGCTCGTCTTCGAGATCTGGCTCGACTACCGCGCCGACATCGTCCACCTCTCCAAAACCACGACAGGCGTCAAGCGACTCGTTTACCGCCTCATGACGCTTGGCTCCGACAACGTCAGCCCCCGCGCCCTCGCCATCGACGACAAAGTCGGCTGGATCGTCACTCTCGTCGGCATTCCCTCCGCTTTCATCCTGCATGGCTACGTCGGCTTCATCTTCGGATCCATCAAAGCGAACCCGTGGTGGAACTCTCCGCTCATGCCTGTCGTCTTCATCTTCTCGGCCATGGTCTCCGGCATCGCCGCCGTCATGCTGCTCTACATGTTCACCACGCGCGTGCGCAAGCTCCCCATCGACATGCACTGCGTCGACACCATCGCCAAGTACCTCTTCTACATCTTCATCCTCGACTTCAGCCTCGAGATGCTCGACCTCATCCACCGCATCTACGAAGCCGACGAGAGCTTCCGCAGCCTCAACTTCATGGTCCACACCCGCCTCTTCTTCTCGCAGATCGTGCTGCAGATGTTCCTCGGCACCCTCGCTCCGCTGCTGATGCTCTTCGTCATACAAGTCACAAAACTCCCATCCATCGTTCGTCTCCGCATGTACATCCTTTGCGGCTGCCTCATCCTCGCCGGCGTCTTCGCCATGCGCTGGAACGTGGTCATCGGCGGTCAACTCTTCTCCAAGAGCTTCCTCGGCTACACCACCTACAAGATGGCCCTCGCCACCCGCGAAGGCATGTTCGCAGCCATCGGGCTCGAAATCTTGCCGTTCTTCATCCTTTGGTTCCTCCTCAAGCTGCTCCCTCCGTGGGCGGAAGAGAACGCCGCGACCCACGCAGCCATTACCTCGCCGTCATAGCCTCCTCGCAGCCACTCTGCGAGCGTGGAGTCCGCCGTGGACAACCGCACCCTTACCCGCCTCGATCCCAGCCTCCAGCAGTTGATCGACCGCGAGATCGACGAACATATCGACCAGCGCCTCCATCAACTGGAGGACCGCGTCTACGCTCTCGAACATCGGTCGATCCAACCGGAGGCTCCCGCCCACGCAGCCACGCTCGCGGAGCCCTTCGAAGCCGCCCTAACTGCACCCCCCGAGCCTGAGTCCACACCTCGCGTCACAATCGAAACCAGTGCGTCCACCACCACCAGCGGCCTCCCCATCCTAGGCAAAGCCGTCTTCGGATTCGCCGGCGCCTATCTCCTCCGCGCACTCGAAGAATCCCACCTCGCTCCTCCGTCCCTCATCATCGCGCTGGCCGTCGCCTACGCCACGCTGTGGCTCCTGCTCTCCGCCCGTCTGTCCAAGGTCAACGCCTTCGCCGCTGCGGCCTACGCCACAACCTCCTGCCTCATCCTCGCGCCCATGTTGCTCGAGCTCACGTTGCGCTTCCAGCTCCTCTCCCCCGGCGCCGCCGCCGCCATCCTCGCCGCCTTTGCGCTCGCCGCTCTCCTGCTCTCCACCACACCGCACGGAGCATCGGTCTTCTGGACACCGTGGTTGACCTCCATCGGCCTTGCTCTCCTGCTCATGGCCGCAACGCACCACCTCGCGCCTTTCATCGTCACTCTGTTCTTGTTTGCCACCGCGGCGGAAATCACCCCCATCCGCGGCCGCGCACGCTCTGCGCACCTCTTCGCCGCACCTGCGCTCGACGCCGCTCTGCTCCTGCTGCTGCTCATTTACACCAGCGCGGCAAGCTCCCGCCCCGACTACCCCGCACTCACCCCCACCCTCCTGCTCGCGTTCACCCTCGCGCCCTTCGTTTTCTACGCCGCGGTCACCGCCATCCACACGCTGCTCCGCAATCAGCCCATCGGCCTATTCGACATCGCACAAACCATCGCAACTTTCCTCATCGCCTTCGCCGCTTTCCAGATCTTCCATCCACCGGCCGCGAATCGCATCACCGGCTCCGCCTGCCTCCTGCTCGCTGCCGCATGCTACGCCGCCTTCTTCACCCGTTTCCGCAGCCCTACACAGCTCAGAAACCGCCGGACCTACTCCCTCTGGAGCGCGGCACTGCTCCTGCTCGGCTGCATCCTCATCCTCCGCACTCCCTGGCTGGCGCTCGAGCTCGGCGTCGCCGCCATCGCCACCGCACTTCTATCGTCCGCACCCGCCCGCGCAAGCCTCCGCTTCCACGCGCTCCTCTACCTGGCTGCAGCCGCGTACTTCTGCGGCCTCCATCAGTTCATCGCCCACACGCTGACGGCCGCAACGATACGTGCCGCCTCCCCCGCGCTCATCACCATCGCCGCCTGCTCCGCGCTGACCGCTTACTTCACGCAGTGCCCCCCATCCTCGAGCCTCTTCCAACGAATCCCCACCATCGCCTCCACAGCTCTGGCCGCAGCCTCCGCCGCAGCGCTTCTGGTCCACTTCGCCGCCGGTCTGATTTCCACAGCGCACCCGGGCCCAGTAGCCCTCGCGCAGACCTTCATCACCTGCACTTTGGCCTTGGCACTCATGCATGCGACCACGCGAACCCACCGCCGCGAGTTCCTCTGGATCGCTTACGCCGCAGTCATCGCCATAGCGGCCAAGCTGCTCCTCATCGACACCCGTCAGGATCACTTCGCCTGGATCGCCGGCTCCTTCATCCTCTACGCCGTCACGCTCATCACGCTGCCCCGCCTCACGCGATCAACCCCATAACCGCGCCCACCAAGCGCTGGTGCCCGGAGGGGGACTTGAACCCCCACGACCCTTTCAGGTCTGCGGATTTTAAGTGAGATTTTAGCCTCTTTTGGTTCAAAGGCTTACGGCTTTCCCGTCCTTTTTTCAGAAACTTACCCCGCAGCGCTCCGCAATGTTTCGCAGGTTTTACGGGTACACGTGGTGACCTAAATGGCTACCTGAGACGCTGCGGATTCGAGTCCGCAAGTGTCTCAATATAGATGCAGGTCGCCACTCTGGTCGCCATTTTACCTTCCGAATTCATGGAGCACATGGTCAACAAGCCACTTCACGACTACGATTGCCGTGGCCACTTTGAACGCGAGGATGAGCAGACGCTCAATGAGGTCTTCGATGTCTGTGAATTGAGTGCGAGAACGCGGCGGCGTTCGTTTGGGCATAGCGTCTCCGATTCATCCCGGCATGAATGAAGACGATGTACTGCAACCCTGAGTAAAGGCGGCTCTTACCGGGAGAGCCTAACTGATGCGAAGTGAGTTCGGATTTTATCTGCTTTGAGCGAAACAGTGGTTCAATCATCGCCATGGATGTTAGCTACCCGCGTAGCCACTGGCACATGCGATAGGTGAAGTGTAGCAGACAATATCCGCAATCGCCTCCCCACAGACTTTCGCTTTACATTCTCCTGATGCGTGGCGAACGGTCAAGCACAACCCGGCAACGGGAAAGTGGGAACATCTGCTGCAACTGCCACGTGCCCTTGCCGCCGCCACCGGCTGGGCACAAATCCGGCCTCCGAACCGGGGAACGCTTCTGTCCCCGATGTGCTCCCCGGCCTCACGCTGTCACCATGCGATTCGAGAAGGTGTTCGATGCGTGGCGGGTGTCATTGTCAGCGGGTGGTCGTCCCCTGCGAACGCTTACATTCGCAGACCGGGAGAAGGTGGAGGAGATGGCGGAACGTGGTGGGGCGTTCAAGACGCTGGCTGACCGGCAAGCGGTCGAGTATGCGTTGGGTCACTCTCCATATATAGGTGGTTGTCAGTTGCGATTGACGGATGACCAGATGAGGGCGGTGTCGCCTTGCTGATTCCACAGGCTCTTTGACACGGAAACCCGGAAGGTCTCTAATTGCTGTCAGTAGTTGCAAGCGGAAGTTTGCGGCCAGCAGTAAAGGTGTTACCTACAGGTGATTAATGACTACTCCATCCAAGGGGAAATATCCCCTTCCCGCGTCCCGTGCTGTTATCGTAGCGCACCCCTCCACCAAGCTCCCCACCGTCCGTGTCACTGGCCAGCGAATAACTCCAGAAGGCGTAAAGAGTGCCTTCCTTGGCAAGCTCGGCTCTGCGGTTGGTCAATACCTCGCGACCCAAAAGATTGAGGAAGCCACTTTCTCTCTGTTTGCGGATACCCTTGTAATTCAGACCAACCTCCCTGAAGCCGCCCTACATGCGATTTTTGATGGGGTTCCTCGTTCTCTCATGGAGAGTGTCCTCCGCGACTATGGTGAGGGCAACGTGCGCATCAGACTCCTCCCGGAGCGGCCTGACAAAGTCGGAACGCCATCATCAGACAACATGAGCTTGTTTGGCGGTTCCACACATCTCAAAAGGCTTGCTGACAGCGCAGCGAAGCTGAACGAAGTCAGCGACCGGCTCACCAAGCAGATTGAGCAGATTGACGCCGCTCTCAAGCGGCTGAATCTAGGTGTCACGGCTTGGGTCACGATTTTTGAAAGTGAAGATGAAGACGGCAATTGCCTAAGAGAGGAACTCGGCTATACAAGGATTGGGAGCCGATGGGGAGTCGCTCTTCGAACTGCCTCCGGTACACGTGGCGACGAGTGCGAACCTGACCGCACTTTCTCAGCCTTCGCGGATGCCCCACGACAACTGCGAATCAAAGCTGTTGAGCATATTCCCAAATTGCTTGACCAAATCTCAGCGGACGCGGAGGCTATGGTGGAAAAGCTTACGCCTGAGGTTGCCGAGGTTGCTAAACTAACCCATGCTTTAGAGGCGATTCCGGGGGTGAAGAAATGAGAACCTTCATCGCCTTCCTGCCACTCGGTACTGCTCTGGTGATGTTGGTGGGAAGACTTGCCCAATGCGGCATCACCTTCTACGCCTTGCGCTATAAGGACAATGTTGCGGTCAGCTTTGCACGAGGCAAGTTCTCGCTGGTTGCCATGGGCAATTCGCTGAGGAAACTGCCATGAGTGTTGACCTTGATGACGGTATGCGGGGAACGATATGAAGGAGACAGACCTAAACATCATCTATCAATTGGGGTCAGCCATCGGATACCTGACCGGTGGCAATTTGCGGACCGCCCAAGACCCCGCCGAATTAGCTCTGAATTTGGCTTTTCCCCGTATGTGGCTGCACTCCTTCATGACGCAGACGGACGATGTTGGGAGGTATCTGAAAGACTCTCGTTCAGCCGCCCAAGAACTACTCCGAAAGGTCGAAGAGGTAGGTGCCCCGTCCAGATTTCTGACTGGCGTTCCGATTTCATTGGAAGAATGCACTGGCCTATTCTCTGCGAAGGAGCATTTCGAACAATCGTTCGAACGGGAGTCCAAATCTCTGATGGTCTTTACGGTCACGCCAAAAGGAACATATGACACAAGCGTTATGCTTGAGAACCCACAACAAGACTTTCCGCCAAGGCTGCTCGCGGAGCTTCCTGCTCGATTCATCGGAGACCTTAAGCAAGCCGCTAAATGCTTGGTCTTTGACATCCCTGTGGGCTGCGCGTTCCATGTTTGTCGCGCAACTGAGTCTCTGATGATTGCGTACTACGAAAAATTGGCCAAGCAAAAGTGGCCATTGCCTACCAAACGTGATTGGAATACATACAACATCTCGAAGGACTTCATGCTCCTCCCTCTATCACTACCCGATTGCACGAGATACGCAAAATGGACAGAAATCCATCTATCCATCCTCAACGGGAGGTATCCCCCGAAGAGGCGCAAGTTCTCTACAAGCTCTGTTCCGGGGTCAACTACTACATGGCCGATGAGATGACTAGGCTTTGAGGATTCTTCTTATCTGAGCAGCCGTCCAAGAGCCCCGGTTGCTACACTATCCCCATGGACATGAAATCAGTCATCGCACAGCTAACCGCAGAGCGCGACCGCATCGACGGGGTAATCAAGTTGCTCTCAGCGACCGGCTCCGCACCAACAGGCAAGCGCAGAGGACGGCCTCCCCTATCAGCGGCGTCACCGGTTGCGGCTCCGAAGAAACGCAAGATGAGTGCAGCGGGGCGCAAGCGGATTGCTGAGGCACAACGGAAGCGGTGGGCCACGCTGAAGCAGTCGAAGTAGACGAGAGGAACACAATGAGCGGTCAGTCAATCGAGATGCATGACTTCGTCACTATCGAAGGTGAGGTCGGAACATGGGAGACAGTAGGCTGGCGCGACTCCGAACCTCTTTGGGAAGTCCAGCTTGGCCGCGATGCTGCGACTAAGCGGTTCGTGGTGAGCGAGAAGCTAACCCTCGTTCAAAAGGCAGCGAAGCCGGAGCTTGAACCCGGCTTCTATCTGCCCAACAGCATCATGGGAGGTTGATTCTGGCGTGGAGATAGAAGACCCCGGCTTCGGCTGGGGTTTACTCTTTGAGGAGCCAAAGGGAAGTCAAGCGATGAACACATCGAACATTTTGTTATGGCTGTTTACTGCCATCTGCGCTGGCGGTGCAGCCTACCTCGGCGCGTACCTCAAAGCTAAAGGTGAGAATCTTGCCACACATGAGGACATCCAGAAGCTCGTGTCTGAAGTGGAGGCTACGACCGCAGCCACCAAGGCTATCGAAGGCCGTATTGGCGATGAGTTTTGGAACAAGCAACGTGTGTGGGAGATGAAGCGGGACGCGTTGCTAGCTTACCTAGGTGCTTTAGGAGAGTTGGGAGAAGCGGCACTCGATATTGGAACAGCCTTTGAAAGCACCCGTGACCCGCAAGTTGCTTCATTCATCCCTCAACTGCGAACCGAAGCGAGCAAGAAATTCACTGCGGCTATGATGGCGGTCGCATCGAGGAACTTGGCTGTGAACGTCCTTTGTGGGGAGCGCATGAAGAAAGCTATGCTCAAGACACAGGGCGAAGCAATGGAAATCCGCCTCGCCGCCGAAAATGACATTCGTTCCGTGCTTGTAGCCCTACATAAGTTCAGCAAAGAACGCGATGCATTACTCGAAGCTATTCGAGATGAACTTGGAGTTTGTCACTCTAGTTCTTCAACAACCACTCCACCACCACCCATGCCAGCACACTGACCATCGTTGATACCCCGGCAGCGATGCCGAGAACGCTTATCCTCAACCGGCCGCGTGAAGTGGTTTCGGTTTGTGATACCGTTTTGTGCATCAGAGAGGACGGTTCCGCCGTCGTCAGAGAAGAGGATACTGATGGAACAGAAGGCAGATTTGATTGTGAGCCGGGTGTATCAAAAGGGAGACCAGTTTCAGTCCCTCTTTGTGCGTGAGGTCACCGGGGGCGACATTGACGGCTCAGTATTCCAAATAGAAACGTGCCACAACAATGTTGAAGATAAAAGCGCACGTGAACAATCGGGCGACATTTACCATATTCGCAACCGGTATAACGCAAAACTTCAAAACCTCATGGACGACGGCTGGAAGAAGATAAACGCTGGTGTATACGCCAACCGAAACTCTATTCACTTCAATCCTGATGTTCTGTGACGGCGTACGGCCAGATAGGACTCATGAAGCCACCCAAGCATCGGCTCACGTTTAGCAAACTTTCCGATACCGAGTTCGAAGAGTTCACGTACGACCTCTTGGAAGACTTGGGCTTCGTCAACCTCGATTGGCGCAAGGGCACTGGCAAGAAGACCAGTCCCGCTGACAGTGGAAGAGACATCGTCGGTCACTTGCAGCGCACGGATGTTGACCGTAGCCGACGCAGTGAACGCTGGTTCATTGATTGCAAACACTACGTTAAGGGTATACCTGCGAAAGAGCTTCACAACCTTCTGGCGTGGGCTGAAGCGGAGCGCCCCGATGTGGCTCTGTTCGTTGCGTCAAATTTCCTCAGCAATCCTGCCAAGGACTACCTAGAGGCATACAGGCGGAATAACCACCCGCCATTCGTCATCAAGGTATGGGAACGTACAAACCTTGAGTCCATGACGCGGGGCAAGCGCGACCTGCTTCAGATGCACGGCGTCCTGAAGTCTTACGTCAGAGCAGAGAGTGAAATAGGGAAGGCCGAGCAAGAGTTCTTTGACCGAGTTTGGTACTATCGCAAACTCGTCATGTTCGACAATATCAAAGCCGGGTCAGAGACTATTGACTCTGCGACCCTGAAGCGATGCAAAGCGTTGATGAAAGAGATGCGCAACAAATACGGAGGGGACATCGGCAAGCTCATGGACGATTGGGAGTGGGGATACGTCAATGGCAAGTTCGCAGCGTTGAGATGGGTACTTGGTGAAGAGTGGGACTTCCTCGACACCTAGCTAATTCCCTTCATCTTCCCATCGGTTCGCTCTTCCATATAACGCTCCAACTCCTTCAACGAATACATCACCATTCCGCTGACTCGGGTGACTGGCGGCCT
>JAZKBC010000179.1:35080-47731 GCA_040388825.1 Acidobacteriota bacterium
CGTGACGGGCGACCGCGCCCACCAGGCGTTGGCGGCGGGATTCCCCATGGGCAATGCGGCTTCGTCGGTGCGCTTTCGGATTCTCAACGACAACGGCACAGTGTTGTCGAGGGAGTGCCCGACGTTCGAGGCAAGGAAACTGGAGAAGTTACCTCAGGCCGACCTTCGCACCATAATCCGAGGAGTCTGTGGGCTTTATAGGTGACGAGGCGTTCACAACCGCGTGAAGCCTCGGGCGTGGCGTGAGGCGGCGGCAATATCAGCCTCGGCGTATCCGACGCAGCCAGCATGCATGTAGCAGCCATCCGCAGCCGGAAGAGTCCACAGACTAATCGTTTCAGACCACCGCCGAGGCCGCGCTTCGGAGGGCAAAAAGCCCCGAAAAGTGGGGGCTGGGAATGAGACCTTTTGAACCGGGCGCTCGGTGTGTGCTTGCGATGAATTTCAGCGTCTGATGCCGAGCCTCAATGCGAACCTGAGAGCCTACACTGCCGAATATGGTCACATGCAGCATTGATGCTCTTAAGCTGTTCCTCTCCAGCATGACGGACTTTTTCGTTCATGGCACCCAACCGGTCAGAATGTAGAAGTTGAGCAAGGCTTCGCCTCTGCGATTCAACCTCGTCTTGGGAAGTTCCGTACGACAGGTTCAAAAGTCGAAAGCCATCAGCGCATTTTTCACAATCTGTACCCCTCGGGGCGCGGCCTCTCGATGACGAGTTCGATTGTCCGGCGTTTCCGTTCTTCCCACCCCCATGGAGATACGGGTTCAGAAGCTGGCCGTATGCATCGGCGACAACCTTGGCCGCAATTGAGGATTCACAATGATTGGACGCAGCCAAGATGATACGTCGATATGTTGAGACGGCCTTTGAAACGAGACTCGTTCCCCGATGGCTGTCATACTTGCTCAGAGCTATGACCATCCCCAGTTGCTTTACCCCACCATCCTCGACCGACGCTAAGGATTTCACATATGTTCCGGGAGTTCGGGGTACAAGAATCCCAACGCCGAGCCAAAGCCTTTCAGCATAGGCGCGTCCTGAGCTATCGATATTCCGGAACGAAACAAGAATGCGTGCGATATCGCTGAGAATCAGCCGATTTGCATCCTCAATCTCATCGGCACCACGCAATGCTCCCTCTGCGCGTATCATCTCGTTCGCCGCTCTACTACAAGACAAAAGCAACTCCGAAATGCCCGTCAGAATCTCTCTGTGCTCGAAGTGAATCTCTCCTCGTTCATGATTCTCGGCTTCAATACGTTTTTGTTCTCTGGCGTATTGAGCTCTCTGATTTCCTTCCGCTTCGTTTCTCTTCAGCTTAAGACGCGCCGTTGTGAAAATGATTTTAGCTGCCACCCACACATAGCCGCCGAATGCGCTGTACGTCAAAAACGCATCTGCACTATTTGTCGACCCGCTCGATTGAGTGTCTCCCCATCCATAGTGGTTCGCTAGCAGAGCCAACACAAGCCCACAACCTAGTGTGTAGAGGGGAGCACCCAATAAAAGAACGCCCCATGCCAGCAAGTACAAAAGTGAACTGTGGCCGGTGACGCCCAGATATAGGAGCGGCAATCCGGCGCAGAGGACGATACCTCTGCACACGTTTTTCAACATCACGTCTCCTTTTTCGCCTCGGCTTTCCTACCGTCGGTCAAATCTTCTTGGCAATCATGGAACTCCCACACTTGGGGCACTTCCGTATGCCGGGACTCGTTTGATACGTCTCTGTGTATTTGCAGGACGCCTTCACGCAAGTTGTTTGGTATGCCATCTTCGTGCTTTCCTCCGAATTACGGTGTGTTGCGGATTGCAGCCTAGCGAAGCATCGCGTGATGACACGCTAATCTGCTCGTGGTGTTTCTGCTCGTAAGACTTTACATCTGGGGGCGTGGCGAATCAAGAAAAGTTCTTCGGGGCTCTGGGAACGAGGGTGCGGGAGCTACGCAAGAAACGCGGCCTATCTCAAGAGGACATGCTCTCTTTCGGCTTCTCCACCCGCCACTGGCAGCAGGTGGAGGCTGGACGGCCTATCACCGTGACCACCCTGCTCCGCATCTGCGAGGTATTCGAACTGCCGATGTCCAAACTGGTTCAGGGGCTAGACAAAGAGGGCGTCTACGAGAAGCTGGAGCCGGTGCTGCCCCACCGCCGTCGCCGCCAAGTGAGTTAGCGACGGAACTTCCGGGATACATCCCGGTAGTTGTCGCCGCTGTGCCTGAAGCAGAGTGGGCGGGTCACTGAAAGAACACCTGTCTCCGTAGGTTTGGCTCTACTTGCTCCTCAGCCATTCGAAGACAGCCCACGTCGCGGCGAGGTCTTCCTCGTTGTACTTGAGAATCTCCGCCATCAGAGCATCACGTTCCGCATCATCTTCGGTCTCGGTCGCCAGAATGAATTGCGCCATAGCCCAGCTACCCCCGTACTCTTCCTGTGTCCGCTTGAAGCCGACGTATTCTTCGACAACCTTGAGGCTATAGCTCGGTAGAGGAAGGACGATTGACTTCTTCGTTATCGGCAGCAGGTCGAGCAGATTTTTCAGGACGCGGTCCGCGATTCCGTGTCGGTCTCCGAAACGACTCACATAAAGCTCAATGTGGACACGTTCGTAGTGGTGCCAATGGACGAACGGGATGTCACCGTATACCGCGAAGATGGCGTTTGCAGAATCGAGGAAGGCGTTCCATCCCTCGCGGTCGCCGTCCGTGCCGAAGCCCGATGTGACACCCATGAACTTGCTGGGTTGACTTCCGTATACCTGAATCCCCCACAGGTAGACCTTTTCGGTGTCATCTTGGCTGGGAGGCATCCCCTCCAAATCGAACATCACATAGTTGTCGTGCGCCGGAATAATCGCCGGGGCGAGAAGTCTTTCCTTGCCACTGACGAGGACTTCGGCATTAAGCAGAATTGAATCGGCCTTCTTCCCGACCTTCTGCTGGCGTGTACCCCAAGGCCGCTTCAATTCTGAGAGCCCGGCAGTGTCCAAGCCAGATAGTAGCTCTTGGGGTGTGGTGATGCCGTCCGCGTGCAACTGACGGGCAAGACCTTGGTCTACGTCCATCACGAGGGAGACGTCCTGACGTGATTCGGCTTGCGACCAGCACCGAGCGGCGTATCCGCAACCCGCTTTGCATTTCGACCAACCCACCGGCTCGTACGGCTCGGTGGTCAGTTGCTTCACCGCCAGTACCTGCGCCAGTTTGGCGAGTGCTGCGGTTCCACCGTCATATTGAACATCGACGATGTCCCTTCTTCCGGTAAGCACTTGCAGAGACTTTGCTGGCGTCCCTACCGAGCGTTCGAACAACCAGCCGTAGAGTTGAAGCTGGAGCATAATCTCTTGATGATGGTCTTCATCCGCCGGTCGGGAGAGCTTCGAATCCCGGATGACGTACCCGTCACCGTCGAAGATGAGGAAGTCAGGACGCCCGGCGACCACGACAGGGCTCCCGCTGATGGTGGATTCGTATTCAAATTCCGCTTGGTAAATCACGGCCACACGATTGCCGATGGCTTCCAAAGTTCGCTCAACCCTCTGGCCTCGTTCAACGGCACTGATGTCTTCGTAAGCTCCCAACGTGGCGAGATACTTAAGCTCGTGGACTTGGCCAAGTGTCTGGATGATTTGGTCAAAGGCGCTGGGCTCGGACTCCGCAATGCCGTTTGCACGCAGATATAGCCGAAGGGAGCAGGGTGTAGGCCGGTATAGGCTGACGATGTCCGAGGCTGTCAGGTGCATGGCTTCTCCAGAACGCAGCTTTGAGGGGTTGGAACCCCGCCTACTGCTGCTCCTCACTTGCCGATGGCTTTGAGGAACGCGGCGGTGATTGCCTTGGCGTCCCGGTCTTCAACAGGGATGTCCAGTGTTAGGACTTCCCCACCGAAGTCAACACTCCAATGCTCGCCATCTTCGCTCAAGACTGCGACGGTGCGACTGGGCAGCATGACCTTAACGAGGAGCCCTGTTTTGTCGGCGTTGTCGTTGACGTTTGCCTTGAGGCCGGATGCGTTGAGGAGGTCAGCAATCTCGGGAAAGACCGCTGCATACTCCAAATAGCTGTCATGAGCCCATGGGCTGCACATACCATTCCCTTTTCATTCATCGGATTGTGAAAACCGCGTTTTGCTTTGCTTCCTCCTTCAGGCAGCTACTTCCCGTGTGAACTCGTGAATGGGTGGGAATGCAGCGGCGAACTCGGGTCTCACCTGCCGAGCCTCCCTCACCCATCTGACCACCGAAGCTCGGCTCACCCCGTACTGCTTCGCTACCTCTGTCAGGCTCATCCCAGCGAGTCGGTCCCGCACAAGCGAATCATGGTCGATGTTGAGCGGCTGGCGACCCACCGGTAAGCCGTCGAGCTTGCGTCGGCGCATTCCGGCCTTAATGCGTTCGCGGATGAGGTCGGCCTCCAACTCGGCAATGCTGGAAATGACGGTTAGGAAGAGTCGCCCCATTGCCCCATCTGTGGCGATGTTCTCGCGGCGGGAGATGAACTCGATGCCATGCCCGTCCAGTTCGTCCACAACAGACAAGAAATGTTTCGTTGAACGAGCCACCCGGTCGAAGGCGGCGACGATGACCACGCCGAATTTCCGTTTCCGGGCATCCTTCAACATCGCGTCGAGGCCGGGGCGACGAGCTTTCGTGCCTGACACGCCGACATCGGTGTACTCGACGACCACTTCGAATCCCCGTTGCAGAGCAAACTGCCGGAGGTCGTACAACTGGTTGTCGATGCGCTGTTCCGGGGTACTGACGCGGGCGTAAATCGCACATTTCTTCATTGCAAATTCCTCCTGATGCTGCTCAACAACGTTCTGGACGGAGTCATGAACGGGTGCAACTGCCTAATCTCGACGAGTGCTCCATCAATGTTCTTGTAGCCCACCGCCGCCATCCACGCGGCGGCGAAGTTCAGAGCCGTGTTCCCGGCCTTGTCGCTCTGAACCAGCACTGTGCCCCATCTGATGTTCTCGGCGATGGTGTCCATAACCGCATCGAACCGGCCAACGGAAACCGCCTTGGCATCCTCAACGGGAATGTGGATGTAGTTCACATCGTGCCGTTTCGACGACACGGGCGATTTGCTCAGAGTGATGACCGTCGTGATTCCGTGGCGGTTGGAATCCATCAGCCTCTCAGAATCGGCGAGACTTCCGAGGTAGAGCCGCTCCCAAAGTCGGGTCATTGGGCTCGTCTCGCATTATGACTTACAAGCATAATGTCCATAGGTCATACTATACGCCGACACGCCGGAGGATTCAACTGTTTTCTGCGCATTGGTCATTATGTATAATCGCGACCATGGGCTGGAAGACTATGAAAGTCGCTGTGTGTGACGTTTGTGGCCACGTCTGGATTCCATCGGTAGAAAATCCGACCCTGTGTGCCAGCAGAAAGTGCCGGTCAACTCTTTGGGACAGGGGCGGCGTCGATGGACGCACGCGAGAGGCACGGAACAAGAAGAAGAGGAGCCAGCGAACTCCAAAGCTGTAGGTTGCAAGCTTTTCCAATTCGCACAGCGTCAACCGGCTGAGAGGCACGAACCAACCTCGTTTTGGTAGCCTGAATGCCGAGATGAGGCACGTCAATGCGAATCGTCACATGGAACTGCCAAATGGGGCTCGACAAGAAGGCGCACGCATTGCTGGCGCTGACTCCCGACGTGGCGGTTGTTCCTGAATGCTCAGAGAAGTCTGCATCGGCGTTCCGGCATCACGGATATGAATCACTTTGGTTCGGCTCGAATCCGGTCAAGGGCTTGGGAATATTCTGTCGCAAGGAGTGGTCGCTTCGAGCACTCCCCCAAGCGCGGCAAAAGTGGATTGTTCCCGTCGTTGTGGACGCTCCCACGCCGTTTATTTTGATTGCAGTTTGGGCTTGCCGGGTCGGTTCAAAGAAGGCAGACCACTACGTTGGGCAGGTCTATCAAGCCCTGATGGCTCATCCCGATTGGTTTGACGGGAGACCTGTCGTCCTTGCGGGAGACTTGAACAGCAACCAGATTTGGGACTCGGAGCGGCTCGTCGGGAATCACTCAGACGTTGTCAGAGTTCTCGCCGAACGTGGTTTAGTCAGCGGGTATCACGAGTTCTTCAATCAAGCCCACGGCATGGAAACGAGTCCGACAATGCACCTTTACCGACACTCAGACAGGCCATACCATCTTGACTATATTTTCGTTCCACAAGAGTGGATGCCCCATCTCAAGATGGTCGATGTTGGCACGTTTGCCGATTGGTCGAAACTGAGCGACCACTGCCCGGTGACGGTGGACATCTGAACTCCGCAGGTGAACCGGGCGCTCGGCACCGTTTCGTGCGGGGAAGACGCATATAAAGCCACGCTCCATAGTGAGATGGATTTTGGAGGACGCATCCCTTTGGACTTCCTGATGGTGGTGTGCCTACAGTGGCTTCTGTCGCTGGTCGATTCGGTTCAGTAGCCGAATCACGCTTCCAAGAGCACAGAAAAGCAAGGTCAAGATAAGGCCGGAAACAATCATCATCCATCCTGCCGAAGTGGTCGCGTTGCTCGTACCCGCGAGTACAAACGCCCCTATCGGACAAAGTCCTCCGACGACCCGCAGAACAATCACGATGGGTGGAAGTTGAATCGGATAATCATCACTCATGGCTAACACGCCTTCCTAATATGAAATGTGCAATCTGTAAAAACGAAATCGAGCCCGGTATTGAAGCGAAGGCTACGGACTTGAACGGAGACAGACTTCGCAAGTTCTGAGGCCTACGCCCTAGCGCATCAAGTCCATCGTGCGGTTGCAGGTCTTGCACATCCGACCAGACTGCTTCATTGGTGTCGTCGCTACCTCTCTGCCTCCATGTTCGGGATTGTAGGCGATAAAGGGTGAATGTCCTGCGGAAAAGAGTTCGCTGCTAATCGTCGGAGTCAAGCGACGACGAGTGGAATGCTTGAACCATCTCGTGACTGTAGAGGGCATGAAAGAGCATCAAGACACTGATGAAAACAGTGATGCCCACCGTAATCACAAGCCATTTCGGATAATTGTTGTCGGAGAGGTACTTGCAAGCAAAGTACACAGAGCACACGACGATGGCGAGAAGTACGAAACCAACTATGATTCCCATCAAATTGCGAATCGGCTCAAACTCGTGCATCAGCACGGCGAGGATACCGGGCAAGGCTGCGATGAGCAGAATCGAAACAACTTCCCCGACAGTCGTGCGTCTCAAGTTAGCTCTCCGAGTCCGATGTGGACAACTCCTCTGGACAGATTCCGTGTGCTTGCAACGATGCACTCTCATAAACACCTAACGAGTACACCACGCGATGGTGCATTTAGGCGACCTCACTGTTGGTGCGTATCTGTCGGCGTGTCCGCCTGCGGCGGCGACACACGAACAATAGGCGCGGGAGCCTGTGAGGTCGGCTCCTCAGTACCCGTGTTTTCCACTGCTGGCGATGGTTCTCCTGCCGGTTCGCGATGAGTATCGACAAGTTGGCAATCAGTGAGCGTCACTTGCACGCCCGGATAATTTGCTCCGGTTGGCTTAGAGGTTGAACTTTGGCTAGCATGTCCGAGAGTGCAGCTAAGAGTCACCGTATTTCCAACTGTCAAAACAGCGCCGTTATCTGCTCCGAAAACTTGGTCTACGCCGTAAGCAGTGATGCCCGGGAGAAACAATGACTCTTCCGCTGTGAGAGGACTCGCTCCTCCCATGGTGACAAATGTGGAAGCGTGGTGACCACGTGCCGCAAGATTTGCTTGTGTTTCTAACGATGGAACGAACACGCCGGTGAGTCTCCCCGTTACCACCGCTTTCCTATGCTCCAATCGGTCGTTCGCACCCTCGATGTCATTCGCGTACTGGTCAAGCAGCGACAATGCGGTTGTAGCCAACGGTTCGGCATCTGCCGGGTTCTGTGTTGTGGTCGATACAGAATCGGCATTAGCCAGATATGACGTCGAACTTGTCGCATCGCTGACTGGCACCTTGGAGGGGTTCTCGTCCTTCCCCCGACCGTACGCATAGAACGCCATTCCAATGACCGCAGCGAACAGGATTGTGCAGGTGACGATGACACCAGAGCCACCCCCTGTTTCCCCCCGTGCCTTCATGAGGCCATCGTAATCTTCAACGTTGCCGGAGTTCGCCCACACCAATGCGATGACCCAACCAATAAAGCTCCATCCGAGGAAGAGGGTCAGCACGAGAATGCTTCTACGGTCTCTGTGTAGTCTCCGTCTCGCCACCAAGTACGGCAGGAAGTAGATAAGCACCGAGAAGGCGATGACGCACAATGCGAGAACAACGGAAAAGCCGGACTGGTCGCTCATTCAAGCACCATCAAATCACAGATTAGAATGCACTGAATTATAGCGGGACATTCGGAACTCTCCCTTGGAGCCGCGCTAGCACTTCAGAAGGGTTCAACCATCCCACCCCAAACTTCAATGGGTGCTATGGGGCAGCGAGATTCGGTTGGACAAGAAGAAACTCTATTTCTCCAAAGTAAGTCAGTTCGCCCATGGCGTCGGCGATGCTGTTGCATACTTTCCGCTGCTCTGCCCCGCGTACGAATCGAACACATGCTGGGACACAACATCGCACTTCTTCTGATATAGCTCAGGCGAGGATGTCCTCGGCAACTTGTCCAGAACGGTCTCGATGGCGACACGTACCGCCGCCTAAAGGACTTGTTTTACCAACCGCGCCACCGCTGGGTCATACACGTACCCGGTGATTGACCCGTCCTTGATGCGCTCCACGGCTTCGTCAATAGCGTGGAGCGGAACGAGGAACCATTCACGTGGCCTGACCGGCGTCCCGAAGCGGTCTTTGATTTCCATATCCAACTGTGCGCTGTCGAAGACGCGGTGAATGAGGTTCTCCAGCTTGACGCGGTTTATGTTGTAGAGACCATATGTGGCAACTACCTCAACATCGGCCATCAGGAACGTTGGGTCAAGCTTCGCATTGGCAAAGCGTGCTTCAACCTTGCCGCCCGTGACACCAATCTTGTGAAGAACGTTGCGGTGCGCCGCAATCTCTGGCTGCTCCGATTTGCTCCGCAGGACATAAATGGTGCCGCTTGCGAGGTCGTCTTCCGCTGGCTCTTCAGCAAAAAGCGGCCCGTTATCCGGGTTGGTAATGATGCGTGCCGTGTCGTCCCGATGAAGAGCACGTTGGAACGAACGCATTAGCAAGTCACTTTCAGTGCCATTGTCATAAATGACCCGCAGACGGCTGTCGCGCCGGTCGTACTGAGTCGTGAAGTCACCACCGACCTCTGCGATGTAGGCAATCTGCCCCTGCACGATAAAGAACTGGTTGTCCTGAATCTCGGCCAGTCTAATCTCATCCAGTTTCTGAAACGGGAGAGTCTGTCTCAGGCCGTCCTTAAGCTCCCGCTTCACCCGCTCGAAGATGGGCTTGAACTCCTCGAAGTCATCGCAGACCGTGCGGTTCGCAATCTCTTCGGCTGCACGCTTCTCTGCGTTGCTTCGGACGTGCCGGAGTTCTGTAATCTCGCCTGAGCCGGGAATGCCTTCGAGTTCTGCACGCAGTTCATCAAGGTCAGGCTCACCATCGCCAACCGAAGGCGTCGTTGGCTCAGTCAGCAATCCTTGGTGGTTTAGGGGAGCAAGCAGAATACGACAATCTTCTTGCGCTCTGAGGCGGTCAAGCCGCACTGCATATAGCCGCTCAAAGATGTCCTTGTCCTCACCGTGCCGTGGCAAATGACCATGCTTCTCAACAAAGCGTTGAATCTCCTCGAACCCAGCAATGACTCTCTCTTCGACAGCGGAGCGTCCACGCTTCTTCTCGGGCTCAGCGTACTCAGAAAGTTCAGAGCGTAGCTCATCAAGGTCGAAATTCTCAGACATAACGCCCCTCCTTGTCGAAGCGGAGAAACGCCGCTGCACCTTCAGCCATCTTCCTTTCCCAAGGGTCTTGAGCGGTGGGCGAAGGGACTCTGCCACGCTCCTTTTTGAATCTGAGCGCCCGTCCCGCAAGTACCCTAGCCTCGTCAGGCGTCAAAGCCGTCCGCTTGGCCGAGATTGCCGCTGCGACATGCCTTAGGCTCTCCTCGCTCATGGTCTTTGCCAAGATTGCGTAAGCCTCCCCGAATGGGTTGATGCGGTCAATCAGGTCGATGTCGAGTTCAGTAACATCCATCGCGAACCGTCGAACTCCGTCAATCAATGACGTGTTCCCTTTCGGCTCATCACCGCCGCTGCCGGAGAGTTGCTTTGCTTTTTGAGTGAAGTTGAGCGCAGCAATAGCGTGCTGGCGAACTGCCTCTTGGTCTTCCGCGTCTAGTTCTGGGTATTTATCCTTGACAATCTTTCCCATCCGCATCTGCGTCAATTCTTCCGGCACGAGTTCTTCGTCGAACAGCCCGCGCTCGATGGTCGGCTTATCCTGCACGAAGGCGGCTATCACTTCGTTCAGGTCTTCTTGGCAGATGCGTGTCGCCTCTTTGCTCTTGGGCACAGTGAGGCCTTTGATTTCAACTTGAATCGCGCCCGTCTGCTCATTGACACCAACGTTGCATTTGTTGTCGAGATAACCGCCCTCACCGTACTCGTAGCCGGGGGTAGGCCGGTTCTCAGGATTCTTCGGACGGAACTCGAATCGTGGCGCGAGAACTTGCTCCATCAGCAAGCTGGCGGCGATTGCCTTCAGCGTGTCGTTGACAGCTTCGGATACGGCTCCCTCGGCGGCATCCGGTTCAGCAATGAGGTTCGTAAACAGAGCAGTGGCCTTCCCCTCGGCATCACGGGTGACCCTCCCAATGATTTGCACTATCTCGGTCAGGCTGGAGCGGTAGCCAACCGTCAGAGCGTGCTCACACCAAATCCAGTCGAAGCCTTCTTTCGCCATGCCCAGCGCAATGATGATGTCCACATGGTCGCGGTTGAACTTTTGGGCGGGGTCTTTCAAAGCCGTCACAACGCGGTCCCGTCTGGCCGGGTCGTCATCCACAAGGTCGGCGATTCGCAGAACTCTGCCGCTTGGAATCTTCACAAGCTGGAAGCCGGTCGCAGGGTCAATGCCCTGCCACTCACCCATCTCCCCGATGATGTGTTCAACCTCCTTAATCTTGTCCTGCGTGCTCTCCCGTGAATTCACGTTGGGGATATGGACAATCGTCTTCTTCGCAGGGTCAAGCACGCTCAGAATCTCGTCCGTGTAAGAACCGCTATAGAAGTAGTAGCCAATGTCCAGTTGCTTCAGGTACTCGTACCCATTCAATTGCTCATAGTACGTGTACGTGACGGTTTCAAACTTGCTCTCATCCGCTGGGTCGAGGATTGCCTCGGCATCGCCACGGAAGTACGAACCCGTCATGGCTACGATGTGAACTCGACCCCGAGCGATAAGCTCGGCGAGATACTTGCCGAGAATGTTCCCCTCATTGGCGGCGACGTGGTGGAACTCGTCCACGGCAATCAGACGGTCATCGAACTTTTCCACGCCATACTGCTCAACCGCAAAACGAAAGGTCGCATGGGTGCAGACCAGAATCTTGTCCGTACTCTCCAGAAATGCACCTACGGCCTTGACCTTGCCGCCGTTCTCCCCACTGCCGGGGGCATTGCACAGGTTCCACTTGGGCTCAACATGCCAGTCAGCCCAAAAGCCGAACTTGGAGAGCGGTTCATCGTTGAAGCTGGCACCAATGGAACGTTCCGGCACCACGACGATGACTTGCTTGATGCCCTGATGCTCAAGCTTGTCGAGCGCAACAAACATCAGGGCGCGGCTCTTGCCTGACGCTGGCGGGGACTTCAGTATCAGGTACTGCTCTCCACGTTTCTCATACACGCGTTCCTGCATCGGCCTCATGCCGAAAGCATTGGCTTTGGTCGAGGAGCCGTTTCGAGCGTAGGAAACGGATACGGTGGGTATCGACTTCGCCTCGGTCGTCATGCGCGTGCCTTTCTTTTTCCCTTTGCAACTGCGGGTGTGGATGCGGTCATCTTTGTGTATAAGTCGAACAGCTTCTCTAGCCGTTCGGTATCGTTCTTGAACCGGCGACCGATATAGATTCGTTCCAGCACCTCATCGTTGCGCTCATGCGCATGGCGCAAGTCCTCGGGCATCTTGTCTGGCTCGTAGAGGTCGGCAATCGTGGCCGGAAAGTGCGCCTCCCTAGCCAAGAGGATGTCTTCAGCGCAATGAGCAAGGTCAGCCTTGTTCTTGTCAGTCAATGGCGGTACCGGGAACGTGTTCCAGCCTAGCGTACTGGAATAGCGGTACCGGGTTTCCAACTTACCGCAAACTGCTGCAATCCAAACAAGGTGAATACGCGAGACAAGAATCGAGAAGTTCCAATTCGAGGCATCGAACAGCGCAAACGCCCCGTCCGCAATGATTGTTCCTTGTTCGAAGATGCTCACTGGAAGGTATCTTCTGGACTCCGAAGAATGCCTTGGAATGACAATGGGAATCTCATCGCCTGATTGTCGTACCTGCTGAAAGGCCCACGGTGTGTTTGCCCCATTCTTGGTGAGTCCTTTGGGGCTTTCTTTCCGCATAGCCCTCACGCGTTCGAGCCGCTCTACGATTGCGGGTACCAAAACCGCTGCGTCTTTCTCTTCCTCCCGAATCCAGAGGCAAAACCTCTGCTCACCATTAATTGACTCATCCC
>JAZKBC010000179.1:47741-57367 GCA_040388825.1 Acidobacteriota bacterium
CCCCGACGAAGCGACGAACAAAGGCTTGTGCACGAACATCCGACGCGCACAGTTGAAGAGCACCCGCCAACCCAAAAATGAGATGTCCGCCATCGGCGGGTTTATTGCCGTTCGTCATCTTCGCAATGACCGACAGGGAATTCGTAAGAGCGTTTATTACAATGTTGCGATACGGAACTAGGTACGGACAGATGTTATCAACCTCGCGACGTTGCGGCGTATCTCCTCCGAAATAGTCGAACAGTACAGCTTTGCCAGCCTTCGTTCCTAGCCCAACGACGACCACTGTGACTCCCGCGTTGTGCGTCGCGAGGTTTGCCCACTTGAAGGACGTATGCGCAAAAATAATTTCTTGTCCTCGTTCGTGAATCAGAGGCCAGAGACGTGCGACCTGTTCCCCTTGTGCAATCGAGTTTGTCGCGACAAAGGCGCATGTGGCCTTAGTAAACTGTGCGTACTCGGCGAACTTGAAGAACCAACCGCATACATAGTCCAGTGACTTCCAGTTCTTTGTCCGACGGGCAAATACAGTGCCCATGTCATCCTTCTGGGCTGGCGTCTGCTCAGTGCCGCCTTTGTAGGGTGGATTGCCACAAACATACGTCTCGCCCCCTTCATTCTCGAAATCAATCTGTGCCTGTTGCAAGGGCGTGCTGAACAGGTCATCCGCTTGTATCTTCACGCCCGTGCCGGTCGGGGGACAGATGCTCAACCAATCCAGCCGTAATGCGTTCCCGCAGGTAATCCAATTCTGGCGGTCGAGCGGCAGGAACTCCGCTAACGCAAGCTTGTGCCCACGATAAAGCACGTCGCACTGGTACTCAGCGATGACCAACGCAAGCCGCGCAATCTCAGCCGGGAAGTCACGAATCTCGATGCCACGGAAGTTGGTCTTTGGGATAACGGAGCGCTTATCCGACTCACCACGTTGCTTGTTGATTTCGGCTTCGATGGCACGCATCTCTTTGTAGGCAATGACAAGGAAGTTCCCTGACCCGCAAGCCGGGTCAAAGACGCGGATACGCGCCATGCGGTTCCGCAGGTTCAAGAGCATCCGGGGATTGTCGCCGGCCTCATCCAGCTTTGCCCTCAGGTCATCGAGGAAGAGAGGGTTGAGCACTTTGAGGATGTTGGGGACGCTGGTGTAGTGCATCCCCAGTTGGCGGCGGTCATCGTCGTCGGCGTCCTCGGCCACGGCTTGAATCATGGAACCGAAGATGTCCGGGTTGATTTTTTGCCAATCGAGATTGCCGATGTGCAACAGGTAGGAGCGCGCAATCTTGCTGAAGCGGGGTACATCCAGATTGCCGGAGAAGAGACCGCCGTTGACGTAGGGGAAGCCATCCGCCCATCGGGGCAGTTTGGCATTCCCACGCTCTTCGATTTTCGTGTTCATAGAGCGGAACAGCGTGCTGACGACTTCGTGGGTGTTGGATGAGTCCCTATCGCTCATCTGTGCAATAGAGTCGGTGAAGAGCCCGGAGCCAAAAAAGATGCCAGTGTCCTCGGCGAAGAAGCAGAAGATGAGCCTCGCCATGAAATGGTTCATGTCGTGGCGGCGTTCTCCAGTCTCCCAATCGGGGTTGTCCTTCCGCAACTCCATGTAGAGGCGGTTTAGGCGGCTGGTGGCACGGATGTCGAAGGAGTTCTCGGCGATTTGCCGGACGGTGGAGATTCCAGCCAAAGCCAAAAAGAAGCCGAAGTGGTCGGGGAAGTCCTTGTAGGCACAGGCGACTGTCTCGCCGCTGGTCAACTCCTCGGCCTCAAAGTCCACACCATCGGTGGCGAGAATGAACTTCGCCTTGGCTTTGGCGGTGGCTGGGCTCTCACGAAGAGCGTTTAGCGTCCGCGTGACCTCACCGGCGTTACAAGTAGCAATGTGGATGTTGTTCGTTTGGAGGACGCCGCCGAGGTTCGATTTGTTGGACGCACCGGCACGGAGACGCTTGATTGTCGTCTCTTTGTTGCCGAACGCTTCAAGGAAGGCGTAAGGAAAGTTCTCAGGGCTAAACGGCTGCTCCGCCAGCAGCGAAACGGCCTCTTCAATCTCAACGGCGTTCAAAGGTACATCCCTCCCGGTTCAACCGGCTCATTTGAATGAAGGGTCGCCCGCAAGTCCTTGTCGGGACACCTGACGTGAAGTCGACCGAAACTTCGCAGCGCTTGCTCTAGATTGCATCTCGCTTGCTTGCTGGCGCGACGACGATACCGCTGCTGGCGTATGTGACAGATTCTCAATATCCTAAGGTAGTCTTGCCGTCGATTCGGGTCAACGGAGCCGCAGAAACCCATTGGAAAGACAGTTTTTTGCCATGCGGGGCAGACAGTCCGTGAACGAGTTTGGCGCTAAACCATCGGCATGTACCTTACGAATCGTGGCTTCCCGGCAGTGGGACTCGGCTGCGAAGACGTTGCATATTCGGAAGCTGAGCTTGAGAGAATGACAAATTGGATGGCGGGGTACATCACAACGCGAGCGAACAGGAGGGACGCGTGAGTATTTCCATCGAAACGACTCCGGTCTGGAGTGAAGCCCGAACGACGAAGCTCCGAGAGTTAATCCGGCGGCTCTACGACGTGGTCTCTGCGCTGGAAGAGGAGTTCGAAGGCCGTCGATTTACACCGGATGGGCATCTCGTTGGTAGCATCGGGGAGGTCGTCGCCGCCTTCGCATTCAATCTGACACTTCTCCCGGCTTCAAATGCAATTCATGACGCAAGGGCATCTGATGGCACACTGGTACAAATAAAGCTGACGGGTGGTAACGGCAGTGTGAGCCTCTACAGCGAGCCCCAGCATCTTGTAGTGCTGCAACTGAGGGGCAAGAAGTTTACGACTGTCTACAACGGTGGTGGTTCGATTGTCTGGCTTAAGTGCCGTTCACGTGCCAAAAACGGGCAACGTTCAATCGCACTATCAGTTTTGAGGAGCCTTGATAGGGACGAGACTCTCAAGCTTCAGCAGGTAAATCCATATCCAGACTTGGAGGGATGATTGCAGTCATGTACACGAAATGCATGGTCACATTCATCGACATTCTTGGCTTCGGCGACCTGATTCAGGGAACGCGCAAAGACTCTGGCAAAGTTGCTGACGTGGCCAGTCTCTTAGTGAAGCTGAAAAAGCAAACGGAGGATGGCGGGCGAGTTCACCGCGAAAACGGCGGCACGCCAGAGCAAATCTTTCACTCGTTCAACTTTTCAGACCTGACAGTGCGCTGTACTGAGATACCGTCAGGAGCAAACTTGAGCGACTTTCTTAATTGGGAACTCATGTACATCGGCGAACTGCAATTCGGATTCCTCCTCGAAGGAATTTTGCTGCGTGGCGGCATTTGTTTGGGAGAAACCTTCATCGATGAGGAAAGCAAAATTCTCTTCGGACCGGGTTTGGTAAAGGCCTACAAACTTGAGAGTGAGTATGCCGTGTACCCCCGAATTGTCATCGACCGCGACTACCTTGCAGCCATCGACGACATTGGAGATAAGTACTGGCCTGACTACGTGCGGCAGGGGGACGACGGAGCATATTTCGTGGACTATCTATTTGGCTCTTTGGCGGACAGCGCGGGTCAACTTGCATCCTCGATGCTTGCTGGCCATCGTGATGCAATTCGAGCGGCCATTGATGATGGCATTCACGATAAGGCCGCACGGCTGCGACAGAAGTACATGTGGCTTGCCCTCTATCACAATTCGACAGTTGACAGATTGGCGGGACGGTTCTTCAAGTCGAACATCGCTTCAGACAAGTTCGAAGGATATCGGATTCCGAAGGACGTGCTCAATTTTTGAACTTACGAACTTAACTGTATGAGCCACCAGATTCTGCGTCTTGCTTTCAACCAGAGGTCATCATTCCATACCGCACACCGAAGCTCCTCGACATACTTCGCGAAGGCTGTATCGAGGGCGGCTGCAAATCTCGTCCTGTCCACAATCTTGTCATTTTCGTTCCAAAGCCGAGGTTCATTGCTGCGAATCCTCCAGCCCTGTTTCGTCTGAGCCTGATGCAGGAGTCCGTTCCGGATAGCGATATAGAATACTTCGCCGTCAACATCCGGGAAGAGAGTCCTGTGAGCATCTAGGGAAAAGAAGTCTCTGAAGGCTTGTGTTCCGTTCTTACGTTCGCCTTGCTGTATTTGGTACGCAATCGGCGGGATGAAGCTATGTGACAATGCATCGTATTCACGACCGTTCGTGGTCGGCAAGCCATAGCGATAGCATTGAAGGCTCTCGATGAGAAGAGAACAGAGTGCCATGATGGCGAAGCCACACCCGTTATGTTGACCACGTGAGTTCATCAAGGTCGTAATCGGCTCGAAGAAGCGCTCTCGATACCGCTGGTCGATAAACAGAAGCAGCGCGTCCTTTTCCTCTGAATCGAGGCAGCGTTGCACGCGGCTGATGCTCCAGTCATTCGCAAGTTTCGGTTCACTTCCAGTTGGGAGCATCATTGCCAGCCATCATAAGCTGGAGTCAGGTGAATTGTTACGGAAATTATGACCCCAAGGTCTCGTGGAAGGCACGCCATTTGGGTAGGTCTGTGTGGTCGGGGGCGCACATCCGAAGGGCGATTGGCTCATCTCTCCGGGAACTGACCAATGGGAGAGAGTTCCAGAGCCAGAACGAATGCACGTCGGCGAGTACGTCCCCTATGGCAAGAAGAAGCCTTTCGGCAATTCCTTCGTCCCGAGAGGCCACGTGCTCGTGAATCGGCCATGAAGGACATTCTCCGAGACGCTCATCTACCTGATGGAGAGTCAACCGTTGACGGCTGCGTAGACGGAGCTAAGCATACCTGCCCCTCAGCTCTTCGAGCCAAGCCATCGACTTGTCGTAGTCGAAGAGCAAGTTGAGGGTGAAGTGAAGTCGGTACAAACGCGCAACAAAAATCGAAACGAATAAAGTCATGAATATTGCCGCTATTGCGCGTGGGTCATGCTTGAAGTCCGTCAGCATCATCAGCAGTGCGAGGACGAGCGACCGCCCGAACGCCATCTTGACCGCGTGTATCAAATAAAAGGCAAGGTAATGCACAAGATGGAAAGCATCGGTGTGCATGTACTTGAGCACGTCAATCTGGTTGTCCAAGTCACGCTTCGCCCAGAAGACGAATCGCTTCAGAGGGAACCACAAAGGTGCCGTCACAATGCGCTTGGCGCGCTCCGTGTAGAGAGCAACCAAAATCGCGAGTGCGAAGTATATGAAGTTCACCCAGTTGGAATGGGTCGTCCACCAAATGGCGACAGAATGCAGTAGCGGGGTCATGGGCGGAAGCATATCATTCTGGGAATGTTCCAGTGTCCAGCGCCCATCATCAACCTGCCGCCAGCGCCGCCCAACCATGAATGGCTGAAGATTCTCGCCTCCGCAGGTCTCGGACTTCTCGCCGGTCTAATCGCAGACCCGGTTAAGAACCACCTTCAAAGACGGCACGACGCCAAAGTTGTTATGAGTGCGATTGAAGCCGATTTGAAGGCGTTACTGAATCTTTCTTTTGAGTATCGCGAGCAGGGGGTAGATGACGTGAACTTTTGGCCAATTGCCGCCATACCTGCATACACGCACTTCAAGGAATCGAGAGGAGACCTCTTCTACGAGCATAAGAACTTGGCGAAACTGGGACAAGCTTGTGAGGGGCTTTTGCACCAAATCAGAGCCAATCAGAGGGGTTCGTCATTCGGTAACCTCGACGGATTCCAGTTCCAAATTGCATTCGCTCTTAATGACTGGGTCATCAGGCAACGGGTGGACGCTCACCAAGGCATAGTACGAGACTAATGTTCGGTCACGACGTACTCGAATATTGGCATCGCAGTGCCACAACAGTCCCCGAAATGGCTCCGCGATAATTCGCCTGTACCCTGTCCTTCGGAAGAATTTCCAAGACGGGGAAATCGGAGAGACATACTTGAGCCCCGGAGAAGCATCCCGTCAAGAACGGATTGGCGTGTTTTGATAACCGTGAAAGACCTGCGGGAAGGTGGTTAACAAACCCCGCAACGCCTCCGAACCACCTGAACCGACCGACCGTCCATCCCACTCCGGCGCGGTCTCCCTGAGGGGCTCTGGGCGATTTGGGCTCCGGGACTTCGAGAGCAGCAGTAAGGTGACGCCCATGGACGGTGTCAGTTGATGGGATGGAGGGGGCAGTTTTGCCGTCTTCTAGCCCAAAACGTAGGCCTCCGGCGCTGCCCGCCTACAGCATCGCCCCGAATCACGGGTGTCCTAAACCGAGTCACTCAACGCCCGTGTCCGTGTGGCTGAGGGAGGAAGAGATTCCTTTCAACGCTTGGTAAAGAGGAACAACGGCTCCGATTTGTACTGAAGCGATTTCGCGCCCTCACCGGCGTTCCTAGTCCCCAACATTCTGCTCATCTCGATTTGGAGCTTGGAGATGAGTTTCCAGCCCTCACGCTGCGCCAGATTCAAGAAATCCGATTCGAGCCGTGGGTATGACGGCACGTTGGCGATGTTCACGGCGAGGAATCCGTCCGGTTTCAACCCTCGTCGGGCGTTTGCCAACGTGCCACCCATGAAACCTTCCAGCCACTCATGCCGGGTTGGAAACCTAACGTATGACTGAGTAGGTTCATCAGCATATTCTTCGTTTCGAAAATACGGTCCCGACGAGAAAACACAGTTCAAAGAATTCCTGTCCGGGGTGAAATCCTCGCTGCCAACCCGATGGAGTTCAACGTTGATTCTCCGCCCGGACATCGGCACAAGTTCTGCCACCATCTCCCGAAGACCTTCCATGGTCATCGTGCTCGGCTCTGTGGCGATGTACTTCTTAACGCGGCGACACGCGAGGGCACCGAGAAGGCGACCCCCGAACCCGCCTGAGAAATCCCATGTGACCCCGCCTTTCGCTGGAAGCAATTCTCGGTAGATGCTGGCGGCGGCGGTCGGGCGGAAGGTGGACACCCGCTGCGTGCCCGAGAAATTGGCGAGCACCTTTCGGACTCCGCCATCTGTCACATAGCTGCCCATCTCCAACCGTCTCGCGAGGGCTTGTTTGAACAGACGGTTGTCGAGAAACACTTCCATCGGTGTCCGCTTGTTGCCGCACCGGATGTCCCACATATGCGGATGAAAATGCCAGCAGAGACTCATGCCATGCATCGTCTGCCGGATGACGCCATCCTTCAAGATTGTCGAGTGGTCAAAGGCCATCAAAGACGCGAGTCGTTCTGCACGTTGCCGGGGGGTGAGGTCGTAGACCGGGAAGCCATTGTCACGGTAGTGAGCAAAGAGAGCCTCGACACAAGCATCCCGTTCATCGGCCAGCGTGGTCTTGCGTATTGTTGTCGAGGCCATGCTCAGGCTCTCCTATTCCAGTTTCTTGCGGTAAATGAGGCCGGGAATTGACCCGGCAGACCACGCTACCTTGCCCACAATCTTCATCCCGTGTCGCTCATAGAAGTTGCACGCTACGGCGTTCTCGGAGCGGACGGTGAGGTAAAGGTCGCCGCCGCTGGGCACGACCGTCTCCTTGAAGAAGCGGTCGAATACCCGGCCTCCGGCTCCGCTGAACTGATTTCCGTTGATAATTTGGTGCAGCATTATTGCGCCGGAGGGAATGTCGAGGTCGCCAACTCGGGTGCGTTTTCGGTACTGCTGGAACGTGATGACCACACCGTCTTCGAAAATGCACTGCATCGCCTCTATTCGGCGGCGAAGAGCATCTTGGCGGACATGCGGGAAGATGTCGCGGCGACTGGAGAAGAGAGCGTAGATGGTCTTGAGGTCAGCCGGGTCAGCGGTGCGCATCGGTGAACCTCGTGCAGCCGCATGATGGCCGCTTGCATTCAAACGCTTCACCCGTCTCGTTGTCGAGGTAGTGGGCTCGTTTCAAATGTCCGCATATGCAGAGCGGCTCGGCGTGAACCTCGCTATCGCCCACCGTGCTGAGCAGCACCTCCCGAAGTGTCTCTATGGAGATGCCAGCCGGAACCTTGCGAAGCTGAAGCCGTTTGGCAATCAGCTTCAGTTCGGCCATTGTCGTGGCGTCCTCGATTTCTTGTCGCATCATCTGGACAGTCGCTTCCTATGTTTCGTAGCCACTCGCCGGACATCAACCGTCGAAACCCCAAGCTGCTTTGCGATAGTGGCCGGACTGGCTCTGGGGCTTCCGGCGAGAGCCTTGAGTATTGCATTCTCCGTTGCGGCGCGCTCTGGCGGAATCTGGCGGGGCGGACGCTTCGAAATGCGTCCGCTGGTGATTTCGATGACCTGCCCCAGTTCCTCTGCCTTTGCGTTGTCGTCGGTCAAACCGGTCAAGCTCTGATGCAGGATAGCTGTCGCCTGTCTTGCCGAGGTCGCGGCGACCACTAGAACTCGGTCTCCTGTTGTGACTCGGTAGAGACGGGGCTCATTGCTGGCGTATGTCGTTGGTTGTGAACCGAGCTTGCTTGGAGCAGTGGTGCCGACAAGCAGGCCGAGAGTCTTCACTGCCGCGTGCGTTTGAAACCAATTTCGAACTGTGTCAGGTTTCAATCCACGTGACCGGAGGTAGTCCTCCCACCCTGCTCGTGTCGGTAGTCCAAGGCGTCGATTGAGGTCGTTACGAACACCTTGCGCGGCGTGACGCCTTCTCATTTCGGCCAATGACGGGAGAAGCCGAACCACAAGCTCCCGGCGAAGGCCGTCGTAGTGGCCGTGGGCGGCATCTACGCTGGCGACGATTTCGCCGTCCAACGCTTCGTCGGTAAGCTTCTGGTACTCCCTCGGGGCAACTTCCGGGATGGTTCCCGGATGTTCGGGTATCAAAGCTAGTGCGGTCGAGCGGGCGCTTTTCGAGGCCATGATTGAGGAAATCGTAACCCGAAAGATGCCTTGCGGTCCAGTTCTTCGGGGAGTACCTCTCAATGCCAAACGAAGCGTCCGTTATCGGAGGGAATGGGCATCAGCGTCCGAGGTTTGCCCGACATGAGTCAGTGGCCGACCGGGTCGGTGGTTTGTGTGATGTGTAATCGCCATGGCTTGACACTACCTCATTGGAGCCGGACGGGAGCATCTACGCAGGGGTTGGGTAGGGGATTCGGGAGTAGCATGGATATATGAGCACGCCATATCTCCCACCGCCATTGCTGCCACTCGGCAAAATTGTCGTCCCAGAGCCAACGGTGGTCTATCACTACACTTCGGTCGAGACGCTCATGAAGATTATTGAATCTCGACAAATTAGAGCGACCAGTGTCGGGTACCTCAATGACACTAAAGAGCGTGACCTATTTCTGGAAGCGGCGACAGCCCGTATCGACGGATTTCTCAAAAAGAATCCGGACGTTGATGAAGCTTTGTTCAATTGTTTCTTCGAGAGCAGGGCGGATGATGCTCCGTTGGAGTCCCCCCTGCCATTCACAGCATCATTTTGTCGTGAGAAAGATTCGCTGCCCCAGTGGAGAGCGTACTGTGCCGGGGGGAACGGAGTGAGCATAGGGTTCAAGGTGTCCTGCCTTGAACATGTTGACGTTGCTGTTGATGATTCGTTCGTGAATGACGGCGACTATGACCCCCTGCTTCCGCTCCCGATGTTTGGAGCGGTCGAGTATCTAGGAAAGTTCTCTGAATACCAACTTGACAAAGAACTGCGTAGTGCGGTGGATAAGGTGGCGAGCG
>JAZKBC010000180.1:0-20528 GCA_040388825.1 Acidobacteriota bacterium
CGGACACGATTACTACTGCGCTAGAGATCAAAAAGGGGTCGGGGGATGTAGCGAGCAATGTGTTGTCGCTGGACATGGTGCATGCGCTGGAGGGGCAGCCTGGAGTGGTGGTGGAGCGGGGGCCGGGAGCGAATGTGATCTATGCGAACTTCAATGTGACGGACCCGGCGTTGCGTGATCCGCGAGTGAGGCAGGCGATTGCCTGCGCGATGGATCGGGGGGCGTTGATCAAGGCGATATGGCGAGGCGAGGCTCGCGTGGCCGATACGTTGCTGCCGCCGGAGGATTGGGCTGCGGCGAGCGATGCGGAGGTGGCGCAGTATCCGCATGATGTGGAGCGGGCGAAGAGGCTGCTGGATGAGGCGGGGTTGAAGCCGGATAAGAATGGCGTGCGGTTGCGATTCACGCTGAAGACTTCGACCGATGAGACGACGCGGCTGGAGGGGCAGGCGCTGCAGCAGGAGTTGCGCGAGGTGGGGATTCAACTGGATCTGCGGTCGTCGGAGTTTGGGACGTTTTATTCGGACATCACGCATGGGGCGTTTCAGATGTATATCCTGCGGTGGATTGGGGTGAATCAGGATCCGGATGTGTTTCGGTACATGGCGGCGACGGAGAGCTTTCCGCCGAAGGGAGCGAACCGGGGGCGGTACTCGAATGCGCGGGTGGATGCGCTGGTGGCTCGGGCGGGGGCGGAAACGGATGAGGCGGCGCGGAAGCGGGACTATGTTGAGGTGCAGCAGATCCTGGCGCGGGAGTTGCCGGTGATTCCGCTCTGGTATGCGAATAATGTGGTGGTGCATTCAGCGCGACTGACGGGAGTGACGCAGAATCCGGGTGGGTCGTTTGATTTTTTGAGGACGGCGGAGTTGAAGTAGCGGATATTGCAGGTTGGGTGATTCCTCAGGTCACACGTTCTGTCTCGGCTCTGTTAGCCGAGATAGTGGATGGAGACACTGCCGAGAGGTAAGAACCTGCGATCGAATGTGACGATGGTGGCGCCAACGTGCAAGGCGAACGCGGCGAGGTAGGCATCTGTCCATGCATTTGGCCCAGCGGATACCTGCCTTCCCATTCGCTGCCAGTCCTCGTTAAAGCCGATGCGTTCAGGGACAAAAAGCACGCGGCCATCGGCGCGCCATTCTCCGTAAATCCGCCATGCCTCCAAGGGCGACAGCACATCGTTGCCCATGACATGGGCGTTGGTCAGCAGACGCAGGAAGCCCATTTCGCTGATGCGGCAAAAGACCAATCGATCTTGTTCTGTTGTTTGCAGCCACTGCCGGGCGAGGGTGTGATGGACGTGCCGATCCGATGTGAGGGCGATCCAGACGTTCACGTCAGGCAATAAGATCATCGAAGTTGAAGTCTTTCAGATCCATCGTAGCCGGTTCTTTGGAGTGGATCAGAGGAAGCGTGATTCTTCGGTCGTCCGAACGGGAATCGACCGGATCAGCACTCAGTTCGCGCTCGAATGCGCGGACCAGGAACTCTTCGATGGTAACGCCTTGAGTTCGTGCCGCCGATTCTCCCCGGCGATAGAGGGCTTCGGGTAATTCGATCGTGGTTCGCATTCGCAACCTCCGCGACACGTGACACTACGAGTTTAGCAACCAAGCAAAGTGCTTGGTTGCCCCCCAGGGATTCGAACCCCGATTGAGCGAGTCAGAGTCGCTAGTCCTACCATTGAACGAGAGGGCAACAACAGGTTGTTACTGGCAGCTGCAGGCTCGGCGGGAGCCACAATCAGCCGCCTTAGTGAGTGTACGAGGTATGTGGTTTGGGGTCAACCTGAGGCAGCTCCTCAAGGGCTAAGCCCTCAGGGCCTAAAGGCCGGACACTTTTTCCAGCATCATGTCACACCTGAAGGTGTGACCTACCGATTGTGCAAGCTTCTCGGAAAGCTCTTTACTCTTCGCGGAGGACTTCCAATGGTTTCTGGCCGAGGACGCGGAAACTGGCCATCCAGCCGGCGGAGACGGTGAGAGCGGCTACAGCGAGCCATTCTGAGAGTGTGAGGAGCGGTTGGAATTTGTAGTCGAAGTGCATGGCGTGCAGCAACAGGGTGCGCGCTAGCAGGTTCGCGAAGAAGAGGCCGACGAGGCCGGCTACCAAGCCCAGGACGGCGAACTCGATGGAGAAGATGGCGGCGATGCGCGCGCGGGTTGCGCCGAGAGTTTTGAGGACGACGACTTCGCGGATGCGGCGATAGCGTGTGCCTGCGATCGCTGACGCGAGGATGACGATGCCGGCGAAGATGCTGAAGGCCGCGAGGAACTGGATGACGTAGGTGATTTGTTGAATTACCTGGCGGACGACTTCGAGCGTGGAGGCGACGTCGATGACGGTGACCGTGGGGAAGTGCTGGTAGAGGACGCGGCGGAGCTCGGAGGTGCGGGCGGGGTCGCAGTGGACGCCGCCGTACCAGACGACGGGGAGGGTGGAGAGCGTGGGCTGGGGGACGATGAAGTCGGCGCGGGAGAAGGCGTGGCGGCTGTCGGCGTCGTAGAGTGCCGCGACGGTGGCGGTGAACTGCGAGTCTTCCGCAGCGAAGGTGATCTGCTGGCCGACATGGAAGCCGAAGCGTTTGGCGCGGATGTTTTCGATGGCGACGAGGGGGTGGGTGGTATCGGCGGCCTGCGCTGCGGTCCACCACTTGCCGGAGGTGACGGTGTCGCCGGGTGGAGGAGCGTCGGGTGTGGGGGACCAGGTGATGCTGAGCGATTGCATCATGCGTTTGGAGAAGGGATCGAGCTTGCGCTTGGTGGGAGCGACGCCGTCGATGGCGATGATGCGAGAGGCGACGACGGGGACGAACTCGGGTGCGCCGTGGACTTCGGGTTGTTGCGTGATGAGCGTGCGGACGGCGGGGGCTTCGTCGCTGGTCATGTCGACGAGGAAGATGTTGGGGATGTTTTCGGCGACGGCGATCTGCATTTCGCTGACGATGGAGCGCTGCACGATGTAGACGGCGGCGATCTGCATGACACCGAGGCCGAGTGCAGCGAGCAGAGCGGCGGAGGGATTGCCGGGCCGGTAGAGGTTGGCGAGGCCGTGACGGAGGACGGACGGCAAATGAAGGCGTGTGCCTTTCAGGAAGAGGCGCAGGAGGAAGAGGGTGAGGGCGGAGGTGAGGAAGAGGACCAGCAGAACGACGGCGAGACCGCCGGCGAAGATGCCGCCGATTTTGGCTGAGTCCGAGACGCGCCAGGCGAGGAAGACGAGGCCGATGAGGATGAGGATGATCGCGGCGATTTCGGCGACGGAGTTTTTGAGCTTGTTGAGGAAGCGATCGACGAAGGGATCGTCGTTGGCTTCGACGGCGCGGCGGAGGATGAGGATAGGGCGGACGCTGCGGATGTCGAGCAGCGGGGGAAGCGTGAAGAGGAGCGTCGTGAGCAGGCCGGCGGTGAGGCCGAGGCCGAAGGCGTGGTAGTCGACGCGGAAAGCGGGAGTGATGCCGAGGAGTTTGCCGAGAAAGAAAGGGAACGCGAGTTGGACGCCGAGGCCGAGGATGAGGCCGAGGATGCCTCCGCCGATGCCGAGCAAGAGAGTTTGCAGGAGATAGATCTTGATGACCTGGGTGGAGCGGGCGCCGAGCGACTTCATGATGGCGATGGAGTCGAGTCGCTGCTGAAGGTGGGCGCGCATGGCCATGGCGACGCCGACGGCTCCGAGGACGAGCGCGACGAGGGACATGAGCGAGAGCAGGCCGGTGGCGCCGTCGAGCGAACGGGTGAGGGCGGGGTTGGCTTCGCGGTAGTCGTTGACGCCGGCATCGGGGAGGATGGCTTCGACGCGTGCTTTGAGCGCGGCTACGGCGTCGTCCGAGAGGGCGTGGCCGGGTGGGGGTGGAGGGAGTTTGAAGAGCAGGCGGCGCTGGGCCCGGGAGCCGGGCGCGAGGAGACCGGTTTGCGCGAGAGCGGATTGCGAGATGAGGACGCGGGGGCCGATGGCGAAGGAGCCGGAAAGTCGGTCGGGTTCGTTGAGGACGGTGGCGGTGATGCGAAAGGTTTGCGTGCCGAGCTTGATGGAGTCGCCGAGTTTGAGATGGAGGCGGAGGAGGAGGTCGTCAGCGACGGCTACAGTGTTGGCGGTGAGGGCTTCTGAGAGGGGGAGGGATGGGGAGAGTTCGACCTTGCCGTAGAACGGGTACTTCGTGGGGTCAACCGCTTTCATGCTGACGAGGAGCGGATCGAGCGAGGTGGTGGAGGAGGCCATGGTGACCAGCTCGGTGACCTGGGTGAAGTTGTTGCCGTCCGCGGCGAGCTGGGTGATGTCGGCGGTTTCTTTGGGCGTGAGGGGCTGCGTGTATTTCGCAGAGAGATCGGCAGCCATGATGCTGCGGGCCTGGAGGAGGAGCGTGACGCGGAAGGACGTGGAGAAGCCGCGGACGCCGGTGAGCGCGGCGACTCCGATGGCGACGGAGAGGAGGACGAAGGCGAACTTGCCGCGGGAGGAGCGGAGCTCGCGCCAGGCGATGCGGGCGGCGGTGGCGTTGGAGAGGCTGGGCATTTAGGAGGCCGCCTGCGTGGCTTCGTCGGAGATGATGAGGCCGTCGGAGAGGACGATGCGGCGGCGAGCGTGGGCGGCGAGGGCGGGGTCGTGGGTGACGAGGACGAGGGTGGTGTGCTCGACCTGGTTGAGATGGAGGAGGAGATCGAGGATGTGGCGGCCGTTGGCGGTGTCGAGGTTGCCGGTGGGCTCGTCGGCGAGGACGATGGGAGGGCGGAGGATGAAGGCGCGGGCGAGGGCAACGCGCTGCTGCTCGCCGCCAGAGAGCTGGACGGGATAGTGGTCCATGCGGGAGGCGAGGCCGACGGAGGTGAGGAGATCGCGGGCGCGAGCGAGTCCGTCGCCACCGGTGGTGTCGTTGAGCTCCCAGGGGAGGAGAACGTTTTCGAGCGCGGTGAGCGTGGGGATGAGCTGGTAGCTCTGGAAGACGAAGCCGATGGTGCGGCCGCGGAGTTGCGCGAGTTGATCTTCCGGCAGGTAGCTGATGGCTACGCCGTTGAGGTGGACGTTGCCGGAGGTGGGGTTGTCGAGGCCGGCGAGGAGGCCGAGGAGGGTGGACTTTCCGGAGCCGGAGGCGCCCATGATGGCGACGAACTCGCCGGCGGTGACGGTGAAGTCTAGGCCCTTGAGAATGTCGACGGTAGTGGAGCCGGTGCGGAGGCTCTTGCGGAGGGCGTCGACGACGATCATGTTTTGCGGGGCGGGGGATGCGGCGGTGGCCAAGGGTTTGTGTCCTCTCGTGCGGCGGGTGGTGCGTGGCACTCGTAGAATAGATACGTGCAGAGACTCGGTGTTGTTTCTTCTATCTTAGGCATTGGACTTGTGGGGCTGGCGGTTGGATGCAAGTCGTCTGGCGATGCGCCTGCGGTTGTACCGGCGGCTGCGCCTGTGGCTGCACCGGTTGCGGCTGTACCGGCGGCGGAGGTTGCGGATGGGCGGCCGGTGATTGTGTGCTTTGGCGACAGTATTACGGCGGGGCTGGGCGTGGATGCGGCGGTGAATTATCCGGCGGATTTGCAGGGGGATCTGGATAAGGCGGGGTACAAGTATCGCGTGGTGAATATGGGGATCAGCGGCGAGACGACCAAGGATGGTGTGGAGCGCGTGCAGCGGGTGCTGGCGCTGAAGCCGCAAGTCGTGGTGGTGGAGTTTGGCGGCAATGATGGGCTGCGCGGGTTGCCGATCGAGGCTTCGCGGAAGAATTTGACGGAGATTGTGGCGACGCTGCGGAAGGGGGGAGCGAAGGTGATGGTGGCGGGGATTTCGCTGCCTGCGCAGTATGGAGAGGATTACATCAAGAAGTTTGGGGCGGTGTTTCCGGCGGTGGCGAAGGAGACGAAGGTGCCGCTGCTGCCGTTCGCGGAGTTTGCGAAGGGAGCTTATGGGGTGGATGGGATGATTCAGGAGGATGGGATTCATCCGACGGCCGCGGGGGATGTGGAACTGGCGAAGAATGTGGCGGGAGCGTTGACGCCGATGCTGAAGAAGTAGCGCGACTCAGCTCATGACGACGATTGGCTGGACGAGGGTTCCGGCGATGCGTTTGGTGATGGCTAGCAGGTCGCGGGGGCTGGTGAAGACTTTTACGAGAGGTGCGGAGGAGAACTCCGGGATGTTGACCTGCATGCCGTTGCGGATGCGGCCCGCGGTTTGCTCGTCGATGGTGACGGAGGGCATGTCCGGGAGCAGGAGGCGTGGGTGGGGGAGGCGGGCTTCGATCTGTTCGCGGGTGAGGGTTTTGAGGTCGGCGATAGTGATGGATTGATCGAGCGTGAAGGCTCCGGCCTGGGTGCGCCGGAGGGATGCGAGGTGGGCGCCGCAGTGGGCTAGCTCGCCGAGCTCGTGGGCGACGGAGCGGACGTAGCCGCCGGCGGAGACTTGCATCTCGAACGTGGCGAGATCGTTGTTGAGGGAGAGTAGCTCGAAGCGGTGGATGTGGATGCGGGCGGGTTTGACGGGGACGTCTTTGCCGGCGCGGGCGAGCTTGTGGGCGGGGACGCCGTTGATCTTTTTTGCGGAGAAGACGGGCGGGAGCTGGTCGAGGTCGCCGTGGAATTGTTTGGCTAGCTCGCGGAGGTCGTCGAGGGATTTTGTGAGCGGTGTGGGCGTGGTGGTGGGGGTGCCTTCGGCGTCGAAGGTGTCGGTGGCGTGGCCGAAGCGGATTTCGCCGGTGTAGTGCTTTTCGGCCTGGCCGAAGAATTGGGCGAGGCGCGTGTACTTGCCGAGGAGCAAAGGGAGGACTCCCGTGGCCATGGGGTCGAGGGTGCCGAGGTGGCCGACGGATTTTTCGCCGGTGGCGCGGCGGACGATCGAAACGACGTCGTGAGAGGTGATGCCGGAGGGTTTATCGAGGACCAGGAGACCGTTCATAGAAAAGCAGGGAGTAGGGAAGAGGGAGTAGGGAGTAGAAGTACGCTTTAGTGCTTGGGGTTGACGAGGGAGAGGAACTCGTTGCGGGTTTGGAGTTGGGACTTGAAGACGCCTAGCATGGCGCTGGTGACCGTTTGCGAGCTTTGCTTTTCGACGCCGCGCATCATCATGCAGAGGTGTTGGGCTTCGATGACTACACCTACACCTTGTGGCTTGATGGCTTCGCTGATCGCTTCGGCGACCTGGTGGGTGAGGCGTTCCTGGACCTGGAGGCGGCGAGCGAACATGTCGACGATGCGGGGGATTTTGCTCAAGCCCACGACCTTGCCTTGCGGGACGTAGGCGATGTGGGCTTTGCCGAAGAAGGGAAGCAGGTGGTGCTCGCAGAGGGAGTAGAACTCGATATCCTTGACGATGACCATCTCGTCGTAGTCGACGTCGAAGAGCGCGCCGTGAAGGACTTTTTCGATGGACTCGTCGTAGCCGCGGGTGAGGAAGGCCATCGACTTTTCCATGCGCATGGGGGTGTTGATGAGGCCGTCGCGGGCGGGGTCTTCGCCGATGCGGGTGAGGAGCTCGGCGTAGATTTGTTGCGTGGAGGCGTCGCCGAGCTGGATGTGCGCGGACTCGGTGGCGAGCTGGGCGGGGGTTTCGCCGGGATGCTCGGGGCTGGGTGATTCGACGGGCTTGGGGGTGGTCATTTGGGTCCTGTTACTCGTTGTGCGTGATGGGGGCGGATTCGCCGTAGTAGTCGAAGGCGTTGTTGTTGGTCTCTTCAACGTGGATGCGTTCGAGGTGCGCGTGGGGGAAGGCGGCTTCGTACTGCGCGAAGATGCGCCAGAGTTCGATGCTGAGATTTTCGGTGGTGGGGACTGTGTCGCGGAAGCAGTCGAGGGTGTTGAGGTTGGTGTGGTCGAACTTGTCGAGGAGTTCGCGCTGGGCGAAGGCGTCGAGGTCGCCGAGGTTGGTGACCATTCCGGTTGCGGGGTCAACGGGGCCGGAGAGCGTGACCTGCACGATGTAGTTGTGGCCGTGGCCGAAGGGGTTGTTGCATTTGCCGAAGACTTCGCGGTTGCGATCGGCGGAGAGCGCGTCGACGTGCAGGCGATGCGAGGCGGAGAAGTGGTAGCGGCGCGAAAGATGCGCGCGGGGCTGGCTCATGCGCCTTCTCCGAAGTAGTCGGCGAAGAGGTTGGGCATCTCGTATATGCGGACGCGATGGAGGCGGGCGTTGGGGATCTTGCCGTCGAGACGACGCCAGATGGCGATGGCGATGTTTTCAGTGGTCGGGATGGCGGTGGCGAACTCGGGGACCTCGTGATTGAGGTGGCGGTGGTCGTAGACGGAGACGACTTCGCGCTCCATGATGTCTTTGAGCTGCTTGAGGTCGACGACGAAGCCGGTGGTGGGATCGACTTCGCCAGCGACCGTAACTTCGAGGGTGTAGTTGTGGCCGTGGCCCTGGCGGTTGGCGCACTTGCCGAAGACGCGGTGGTTCTCGGCTTCGCTCCAGGATTCGTTCCAGTAGAAGTGGGCGGCGGAGAAGTCGGCTTTGCGGGTGAGGAGGATCATAGAGTGTAGACAGTAGAGTGTAGAGCGTAGAGGGGTTGCTCGGCGAGTCGTCAGTGGTTGGATGCGGGTGATGGTGGTGCGGGTGCGGGGGATTTATTTCGGGGTGGTGTAGTTGCGGCCTTTCCAGGTGACGCGGTGGAAGAGCTTGTGGTTCATCCAGCTGCGGAGGAGGAGAGTGATGAAGAGCGGGAGCGCGACGGGACTGATGAGCGTGTTGACGAGGCCCATGTTGGAGCGGCGGACGCGGTTGTAGAAGCGGATGAGGTTGCGGAACCAGAGGACGAGGATTGCGGCTTTCTGCCAGAGGACCCAGTAGGGGAAGACGAGCAGAAGGAGCGGGAGCAGGAGGAGGGCGATGTCGAGGGTGCGCCAGGCGGCTAGCGTGAGCGCGTGGGGGAAGAGGAGGGCGAGGTTCTTGGTCCAGCCTTCAATCATGTCGCGGAAGCCGCGGTACATGCGGGTGGAGAGGGCGTCGGGGGCGTAGCGAAAGCGGAGATTGCGCTTGGAGCGCTTGATGCGGTCGGCTAGTTCGACGTCTTCGAGGACGGAGGGGCCGAGGGCGCGGTGGCCTCCGATGGCGAAGTAGGCGGAGCGCTCGATGAGCAGGAACTGGCCGTTGGCGGCGGCGAGGCGGCGGGCGGGATCGTTGACTTCGGAGGGCGGATAGACGCTGGCGAGCTCGGAGAAGATGAGCGGCATGAGCGCGAACTGCCAGAAGCCGGTGAGGATCTGGCGCGGGGAGTATGAGAGCAGCGCGGCGTTGTGCTTCTTCGCTTCGTGGAGGGCGTGGATGAGGTCGCTGGGCTCGTGGAGGGTGTCGGCGTCGGTGAAGAGGAGCCAGCGGCCACGGGACTGCTGGGCTGCGGACCAGCAGGCGTTGTTCTTGCCGGTGAACTGGCGTGGGTCGAGGGTGGGGGCTTCGAGGACTTGGACGCCGGGGGTGGCCGCGGCTTCGGCGGCGATGGCCGGGGTGTTGTCGGTGGAGTGGTCGTCGACGATGAGGAGTTCCCAGTCCTTGTCGAGCTGGAAGAAGGCGTCGTTCTGGGCCAGGAGAGAGTTGAGGCAGGCGGGTAGGTTGAGAGATTCGTTGCGGGCGGGGATGATGACGGTGAGGTCGAGGGTGGCTTCGGGGACGGTGGAAGCTGGAGCTGGAGTGGGGCGCGCGGGGTCGTTGTCGATGGGGAGACCGAGGAGGGGGCTGAGTTTGGTGCGCGATGAGTTGGGTTTCTCGTCCACAGATTCGTATTATAGGAAGCGATGCGAGGATTGGGTTGGATAGCGCGTGGTGTGGTGGTGCTGGCGGCCGTGGCGGCCGTGGGGTGCGACCGGGATACAACGCCGCAGCAACTGGAGAAGGTTGCGCCGACGTTTGTGCTGAACGATGGTCAGCGCTCGGTGGACATAGGCAAGCTGAAGGGCAAGGTGGTTGTGCTGAGTTTCTGGGCGACATGGTGTGCGCCTTGCATTGAGGAGATGCCGAGCCTGGAGGCGTTGCAGAGGCAGCTTCCGCAGGTGCAGATTGTTTTGGTTGCCAGCCAGGAAAGCTTTACGACGTATACCGGCTACCTGCAGAGGCATCCGGTGAGCCTGCTGACAGTGTTCGATGAGAACCAGACGTCGAATGCGCTGTATGGGAGCTTTCGGTTTCCGGAGACGTACGTGATTGATAAGGGTGGGGTGATTCGGCGGAAGTTTATTGGGCCGCAGGACTGGACGAGTCCGGCGATGGTGAAGTATCTGGCGAAGCTTTCGTCGTAGGGTTTTGGACTTGGTAAGATGAAGGTATGACGCAGCTTGATGTTTTGTATCGGTTTGAAGCGCAGCCGGCGGAAGGTGTCGCGATGGCGCTGGGGCGCATTCGCGAGGTTTATGGGATTCGGCGGCTGACGGTGGATGAGCGCGCGAAGACGGTGCGCGTGGAGTATGACGCGACCCGGTTGACGGAGCCGGTGGTGCACCAGTTGCTGCGGCGCACGGGGCTGGATGTGGTGGAGCGTGTGGTGCTGGCGGCTCCGTTTGTTCCGCCTCCGGTGGAAGCTGTTCCGGCGAAGGCGTAGGCCATGATTGAGATTCCGCTGACGGAAGAGCAGTACGCCGATGGGGTTCGGCGGCTGCAGGAGAAGGGCATCGCGATTGCCGGTGCTGCGGGAACGTTGAGCCGGGATGGTGTGACGGCGCGGTATTCGTATGGCGATGGAAAGCTGACGATTGAGGTGGTGGACCGACCGTTTTTTCTGCCGGTTTCGTTGATAGAGCAGCAGATGCGTGGGTATATCGAAAAAGCGATGGCTGGTGACAGCGGTCACTCGGGGGCTTAAGGAGCGGCGGCTATACTGAAGCCCGCGGCGGATGGTTCGCCGCCAAACGAACGTCATGTCCCTACTTTGGCTACGAGTTGCGGTTTTGTTGTACGGGGTGGCCGCGCTGGCGGTGCTTCCCGCGGCCCTGTATAACCGCCCGAAGTGGCGCCATGTGGCGATGCCGGCGGCGCTGGGTGGGGTGTTCTTCCACTTCGTTTCTATCGTCGAGACGCTGTATGCGGCGCATCGCGCGCTTCCAGTCGATACGCACGAAACGCTGTCGTGGCTGGGGTTGATCCTGGCGGCGGCGTTTGTGCTGCTCGCGGCGAGGTATCACACGGTTTCGTTCGGGATATTTTTACTGCCGGTGGCGGTGCTGCTGACGATCGTTCCGGCGTTTCGGCCGGGCAACGAGACTATCGCTTATCCATTTATTCGCACGGGATGGCTGTTTCTGCATGTTGCGCTGCTGCTGGCGGCGTACGCTGCGCTGTTTCTTTCGCTGATTGCGAGCCTGCTGTACCTGATCCAGGAGAATCGGCTGAAGCAGAAGAAAGCGACGCAGAAGCGGAGCTGGCTGCCGCCGCTGGAGACAACGGACCAGATTGCGCTGAAGGCGCTGCTGTTCGGGTTTCCGTGCATGACGGCGGGGCTGCTGATTGGGTCGGTCGTTGCGTTGCAGACGATTGGGCCGACGTTTTTCGAAGACCCGAAGGTGCTGCTGAGTCTGGCGATGTGGGTGGCGTATTCGCTGATGATTTTTATCCGCCGGCATAGTGGCCTGCGGGGGCGGCGGGCAGTTTATCTTTCGAGCTTCGTGTTTCTGGGCGTGTTGGCGGTGTGGGCGGCGAATCAGCTTTCTTCGGTGCACAGGTTCAAAACTCCATGAGCGTGCATGATTCCAAATCGTCGCTGCTGCTGCTGGGCGTGAACCATACGACGGCACCGATCGAGGTGCGCGAGCGGTTGGCGATACCGTCGGCGAGGCTGGCCGATGCGACGCGGATGCTGGCGGGGCAGCCGGGCGTGCGCGAGGCGCTGATTCTTTCTACTTGCAACCGAGTGGAGCTGCTGACGGTGCAGGAAGAAGGCGCGAGCCAGATTGGGCCCGGGATGCTGACGTTCCTGGACAGCTACCTGGATGTGCGGGTGACTGATATTCAGCCGCATGTGTATGAGTTTCGTGAGAGTGAGGCGATCCGGCATCTGTTTCGGGTGGCCAGCTCGCTGGACTCGATGGTGGTGGGCGAGCCGCAGATTCTGGGGCAGGTGAAGAACTCATGGGCGGTGGCGCGCGAGGTGGGTGCGGTGAAGTCGACGCTGGATCCGCTGCTGCAACGGGCGTTTTCGGTGGCGAAGAAGGTCAGGACGGAGACGCAGATTGGCAGCTCGACGGTGTCGATTGCGTCGGTTGCGGCGGAACTGGCGCGGAAGATTTTTGGAACGCTGGCTGGCAAGACGGTGCTGCTGATTGGCGCGGGCAAGATGAGCGACCTGACGGCGCGGCACCTGATTCAGCAGGGAGCGAACACGCTTCTGGTGTCGAACCGGACGGAGGCGAAGGCGGAGAAGATCGCCGATGCGCTGCGGACTCCGGCGATTACGACCGGGATTATTCCTTTCGATCAGTTGTACGAGCAGGCGCATCGCGCAGACATCGTGATTACGTCGACGGGCGCGGGGCAGATCATTACGCCAGAGCGGGCGCGGACTTTGCTGCAGCGGCGCAAGAATCGGCCGGTGTTCTTTATCGATATTGCGGTGCCACGCGATGTGGACCCGAAGGTGAACGAAGTGGATGGATGCTTCGTTTACGACATTGACGATCTGCAGCAGGTGGCGGCGTCGAACCAGGCGAGCCGGACGCGTGAGGCGGAGGCTGCTGAGTCGATTGTGAGCCGCGAGGTGCAGTTGTACAGCGCGCGGCTGTCGCAGGCTCCGGCGACCGAAGCGATCAAGCAACTGCTGGCGGAGACGGAGATTTTGCGGCAGACCGAGCTGGCGAAGGCGATGCAGCGGATGGGAGCGCATCCGCTAACGGCCGAGCAGGTGGCGGCGATGGAAGCGCTGACGAGGTCGCTGGCGGCCAAGCTGGTGCATCCGCGGATTGCTGCGCTGAAGAGCGCGGATACGGATTCGCAGAGTGACTAGGCTGCCGCTAGGTGGCCATGCCTTTTGGCTTGCGGGTAAGAAGAATGACCATGCCGACGACGATCAGGATGGTGACCATTCCGGCTAAACCGAGGATGCGCACAATTGAGACGGAGTAACGGCCGGCCTGGGGACTGTAGTTGCAGCAGTAGAGGATGAGCAGATCGACGGGGTTGCTGATCTTCTTTTCCGAAGCCGAAAGCAGAGCCATGCGCAGGTCGCGGGGCTGGTAGTCGATGCCGGCGAGGTACTTCGACATGCGGCCGTCCGGCGTGGCGAACATGACAACACTGGAGTGGGCGTACTGATCCATCTTGCCATCAGGCCCGGGGACCATGACGAAGTGAAATCCGGTGGCGGCGGAGATGGCTTCGATGGAGGATGGGGCGGCGGTGAGGAAGTGGATGGCGTTGGTGGCGGTGGGATTGGTGGTCCAGCCAGCGGAGGAGAGGAATTGCTGCTTTTCGCGGGCGGCATCGGCGGGCTTGTCGTTGGGGTCGATGGAGAAGGTGAGGACGTTATAGTCCTTGCCGGGGGCGAGGGTGGTTTGCGAGAGTCCGACGGCGAGTCCGTGCAGAACCTGGGGGCAAAGCATGGCGCAGTTGTAATAGACGAGAGCGATGACGACAGGCTTGCCGTTAAACCAGTTGCTGAGAGGGCCAATGCGGCCGGTTTCGTCGGTGAAAATTGCCGTGAGGGGAAGTGGCTGGCCGAGACGTTGCTGGAGGCCGGCGTGGGCGAGGTAGGCGGGGGTTCGCTGCGCGGTGGCGCCGAGAGGCTTGTCGTTGGCGAGTCCCTGGGCGGCCGAGGAAACGGCTGCCAAGGGCAGTGCGGTGGCGAGCATAATGGCGCTCAGCCGGTGAATCCACGTCATTGAAGCTCCAGGCCGGGACGAGGGGTGCGGCATCCGCACGCTGGGCTCGTTCGCTGTTTCTATCGTATTCCTGTGGCCATGATCGGATTTTTCGTCCGTTCCGGCGTTACTGTGTGAGACCAGCCATTTGTATGTTCGGACGTGAGGCGGTCTTGCTTTGCCCTTTCGCGGCGAAGAGAATGAGGCGCTTCGATGTCCAGCATTCGTAAGAGTTTGTGGGTTGCAGGTGTTGGTGGACGAGCCGGATCGATGGCAATGGTTGCGCTGCTGGCCGTGGGCGCGATGAGGCTGGCGGCGCAGGAGCCGATGGATGATCCGGGCTGGCAGCAGCGGTGTTCGACGCTGGATGCGAGCATGATGGCGATCGACAAAGGTGCGGCCCCGCCGGAGCTGCTGGCGACAACAGCGGGGATTCCCGGCGAAAAGTTCGCGGCGATCGCACGGGAGCGTTCCGCGGCCTCGCAGCATTGGGTGGCTTGCACCTTGTTCTTCACCGCGGCAATGGCGGAGCGGCAAGGCAATGGCGGCAAGGTGAATACGGCTCGCGCGCATAGCGACGTTGTGCTGGGATTTGGGGAGATGAAGCTGGGGCAGGGCAAGTCCCTGGGTTTTGCGGCGAAGATGATGCGGGCTGAAGAGAGCGTTATGGCTTTCAAGGACCCGGCGATTACTCCGGCCGACCTGGCGGCGGTGCTCGGTGCATTTGGCGCGATGGGTGGGCCACCGATGGGTGGCCCCGGCGGCGGCGGTTTCGCACCTCCGGGTGGCCCGGGGTACCCGCCTCCGGGCGGCGCACCCGGTTATCCGCCTCCTGGCGGCGCCCCGGGCTATGCGCCTCCGGGGGGACCTCAGGGCTACGCGCCTCCGGGTGGACCTCAGGGCTATCCGCCTCCGGGCGCACCGGCTGCAGGGTTTGCCCCGCCGGATGGAAACGCCGCAGGCTATCCGCCCCCGGGTGGAGCGCCACCGGCTGACCCGGCTGCAGCTCCAGCCACCGCTACAGCTTCCACGGGGACGCGTCCGCACCGCGCGACAACGCATCCGGCTCGCAAGCCGGGGGCGGCTCCGGCTCCAGGAACGGCACCGGCTACGACGCCTGCCGCACCTCATGCGTGATCGCGAGCACTTGGTTAGGCTTGCGATCGCGTATCCTTGAAGGGTGAGCATAGAGACAATTCGAATCGGATCGCGCGGCTCGCAGCTCGCGCTTTGGCAGGCGAACCACATTGCGGCACGGCTGCGGGAGCTGGGGCACGCGGTCGAGATTGAAGTGATTCGCACGATCGGCGACCGGCTGCAGGACCCCGCGTTCAAGGCTCCGACGACATATGCCGACGGGACGCCGGTGGATTCGAAGGGGATCTTCATCAAGGAGATCGAGGATGCGCTGCTGGCGGGACGCGTGGATCTCGCGGTGCACTCGCTGAAGGATTTGCCGACGACGCTGGATGCGCGGTTTACGCTGGCGGCGATTCCGGCACGTGCGGACGTGCGCGATGCGTTGGTGTGCGAGGCGCACTGGGGCCTGCATATGCTGCCTTCGGGAGCGCGGATTGCGACGACGAGCCCGCGGCGGCAGGCGATGCTGCTGGCGTTGCGCCCGGACCTGACGTTTGTGGAGATGCGCGGGAACATCGATACACGGCTGCGCAAGTGGAGCGAAGGCCAAGCGGATGCGTTGGTGCTGGCTTCAGCGGGTCTCGATCGGCTGGGGTATACCGAGCATGTGCATCAGCGGTTTGCGGTGGATGAGCTGACCCCGGCTCCGGGGCAGGGAGCGCTGGGGTTGGAGACGCGGGTGGCGCAGGGCAGCGAGCGCGACCGCGCGGTGTATGACGCTGTGCGCGCGTTGAACGATGCGAGCGTGGAGTATGCGGTCGATGCTGAGCGGACGGTGCTTGCGGCGCTGGGCGGAGGTTGTCAGCTTCCGCTTGGGGCTTATTGCCATGCTTCCGATGAGCAGTGGCATCTGCATGCGATGGTGGTGTCGCCGGATGGCGAGCAGGTGGCGCATGTGCTGACCAAGGTGCCGCTGGGAACTCCGGCGTGTGAGCTGGGGACGATGGTTGCGGAGAAGCTTACGGCTCGCGGGGCGTTGGAGCTTCTGGGACAGACAGCGTAAAGCATTCGCTCGCTGAACGGCTATCATCAAAGTTCATGGAACTGCATCAGCTTCGCTACTTCTGCGCGGTGGTCAAGACGGGGAGCTTTACCAAGGCTTCAGAGCAGGAGGGCGTGTCGCAGCCTACGCTTTCGCAGCAGGTGAAGCGGCTGGAGCAGTCGCTGGGTGCGGAACTGTTTGCGCGGCAGGGGCGGGCGGTGCGATTGACGCATGCGGGTAACAGTTTGTATCCGTATGCGCTGGAGATTTTGAGCCAGTCGAAGAAGGCGGCGGCGCAGGTGAGGCACCTGGCGACGGACATTCGTGGACCACTGCGGGTGGGCGTGATTCCGACGATTCTGCCGTACATGATTGCGCCGCGCTTGCCGGAGTTCTCACGGAAGTTTCCGGACATCGAGCTGCAGTTGACTGAAGACAAGACGGAGCGGCTGGTGGAACGGTTGCAAGCCTGCGATCTGGATTTGATTGTGGTGAGTCTGCCGCTGCATCATCGCGACCTGGTTTGCAGCTCGCTGATGCGCGATCCGTTGGTGTTGGTGACTCCTAAAGGGCATCGACTGGCGAAGGGTTTGGCGGAGCAGCATCTGGATTTGTATGGCGAGAGACTGTTGCTGCTGAAGGAAGGGCATTGTTTCCGGGATGACATGCTGACGGCGTGCAAGCATGGGCGGACGGAGATGAGTCCGGTGTTCGAGTCGGATCATTTCGGGACAATCTTTCCGCTGGTGGCTTCTGGGGCAGGCGTGACGATCGCTCCGCAAATGGCGGCGGCGTTTGCGCGCGAATGCACGATTGTGGCGTTGCCCAAGCCGCAGTTTCGGCAGATCGGCTATGCGCGGCTGAAGAGCAATGCGACGTTCAAGCCGCTCAATGCGTTCACAAAATGGCTGCGGACGACCGCGAAGGTTTCGTTGAAAACACTGTGAATTCCTATCCATAGCGAATCTCTATGCCTGACATAGACGGCGTAGACTACCTAAGGAAGAGGCGTACCGATAGCCTCGAAGTCGAGGCGAAGTCTGCCCGGAGTTTGTTGAAGTGATGCGCGCCACTTTGAACGGGCGCGCCCCAGCCATAAGGAGTACAACGTGCCCGAAGAGATGAAATGCCCCGTACCGCACGGCCAGACCACGGCCACTGAAACATCTTCGCCGATGCATGGCGCAGTCACGCACAACTCGCGCAAGATCATGCGCAACGAGCACTGGTGGCCGGACCGGTTGGACCTCGCCGTGCTGCACCAGAACACCAAGCTCGCCGATCCTCTTGGTGGTGAGTTCGATTATGCCGAGGAGTTCAAGAAGCTGGACCTCGATGCAGTGATCAAGGACTTGCACACGCTGATGACGGATTCGCAGAGCTGGTGGCCTGCGGACTACGGGCACTATGGTCCGTTCTTTGTGCGTATGGCCTGGCATAGTGCGGGCACCTATCGCACCTACGATGGTCGCGGCGGCGCGGGCATGGGAACGCAGCGGTTTGCTCCGCTGAATAGCTGGCCGGATAATGTGTCGCTGGATAAGGCACGGCGTCTGCTCTGGCCGATCAAGCAGAAGTACGGCAAGAAGATTTCGTGGGCTGACCTGATGATTCTTGCGGGCAACGTCGCGATTGATTCGATGGGGCTGAAGCCGTTTGGCTTTGGCGGCGGACGCGCTGATGTGTGGGTGCCGCAGGAGGATGTCTTCTGGGGATCGGAGCACACGTGGCTGGGCAGCGATCGCTACCAGGGCGAGCGTGATCTGGATAATCCGCTGGCTGCGGTGCAGATGGGTTTGATCTATGTGAACCCGGAAGGTCCGGATGGCAAGCCTGATCCTTTGGCATCGGCCAAGGACATTCGCGAGACGTTTGGGCGCATGGCGATGAACGATGAAGAGACGTTCGCGCTGATCGCAGGCGGACACACTTTCGGCAAGGGACATGGAGCGCATGATCCGAGCAAATTCGTTGGGCCGGAGCCGGAAGGAGCGCCGATCGAGCAGCAGGGATTCGGATGGAAGAACTCGGCGGGCAAGGGCAATGCGGAGGACACGATCTCTTCGGGTCTTGAGGGTGCGTGGACGACGAATCCAATCAAGTGGGACAGCGAGTATCTGGACAATCTGTACAACTTCGATTGGGCGCTGAAGAAGGGCCCGGGCGGTGGATGGCAGTGGTACGCCGTCGCTGAAGGAGAAACGGTTCCCGATGCGCACATCCCGGGCAAGAAGCATTTGCCGATGATGTTTACTTCGGATCTCGCGCTGAAGTTCGATCCTGAGTACGAGAAGATCGGCACGCGGTTCCAGGCGAATCCGCAGCAGTTCGCTGATGCGTTCGCGCGGGCGTGGTTCAAGCTGACGCATCGCGATATGGGGCCAATTGCGCGCTACCTGGGGCCGCTGGTTCCGAAGGAGACGTTGATCTGGCAGGATCCGGTGCCGGCAGTGGATCATGAGTTGATTGGCGATGCGGATGTCGCGGAGCTGAAGGCGAAGATTCTCGCCTCGGGTTTGACGACCTCGCAACTGGTGTCCGTTGCGTGGGCTTCGGCAGCTAGCTTCCGCGGTTCGGATAAGCGTGGTGGAGCAAATGGTGCACGCATCCGCCTGGAGCCGCAGAAGAACTGGGAAGTGAATCAGCCGCAGGTGCTGGCGAAGGTGCTTGCCGCGCTGGAGAAAATCCAGAGCGAGTTTGGCAAGAAGGTTTCGCTGGCTGACCTGATCGTTCTGGGCGGATCGGCTGCGGTGGAAGCTGCGGCGAAGAAGGCTGGCTTCGATGTGAAGGTTCCCTTTGCGTCGGGTCGGACTGATGCGACTCAAGAGCAGACCGACGTAGCGTCGTTCGCTCCGCTGGAGCAGAAGGCTGATGGCTTCCGCAACTTCCTGACGGCTGGACACAGCGTTCGCGCGGAAGATCTTCTGGTCGATCGCGCACAGTTGCTGACGCTAACGGCGCCCGAGATGACCGTGCTGGTCGGCGGGTTGCGGGTGTTGGGTGCGAACTTCCGCGGATCGAAGAATGGTGTCTTCACGAGCCAGACGGAGACGCTGACGAACGACTTCTTCGTGAACCTGCTGGACATGGCGACAGAGTGGAAGCCGGCTTCGACGGGCGAGGGATTGTTCGAAGGCCTCGACCGAGAGAGCGGCGAGATCAAGTGGACAGCAACGCGCGTCGACTTGATTTTCGGATCAAACTCGCAGCTTCGCGCGCTCGCAGAGGTTTATGCCGCGAGCGATTACAAGGAGCAGTTCGTGAGGGACTTCGTTGCTGCGTGGACGAAGGTCATGAACCTTGATCGCTTCGATTTGAAGAAGACGTAATGCGTTAGCACGGATTAGAACCGTGTTAGCGATGGGCTGCCCTTGAGGCAGCCCATCGGCATTTAAGGACACCGCGAGCGAAGTTTGGTACAGGTGCGTGGCTTGTTGTGGGAATTGGTCTGTTTGTGTTCAAACATGGCGCTCTGCGTGCCGATAGGTGACGCGGAGGCCAGGCTGCGCTCCGCTGCTGATCCCAGAGGTTTGTTAATGAATTTATCCCAACGTTTGATCGTCCTTCTCGTAGTTGCCGCATCCTTCACCAGCCTGGCAAAGGCTCAAAACGTTGTTCCGGCTCCGCCGGCCGCGCCGGCTTCGCTGGATGCGGAGTTTCAGCAGTTTCGTGCAGCTACTGAAGAGCGGTTACATAAGCTGGAGCTGCAGTTGAACGATCGCCAGGCAGCGCTCGAGCTGGCGCAGAAGGATGAGGCTGCCGCACGGGTGCAACAGGCACAGGCGCAGCAAGCTGTGTTGGAGCTGAAGCGTCAACTTGCGGAGAAGGCTGCTACGGCGGCGGCACCTGCAGTTGTCGGGCAGACGGATGTGGTGGGTGAGCTGCATCGCGTGGAGGCACGGCAGGTGAAACTGGAGACGTCGATGGAGAGCCCGGCGGCCTTGCGTTACAAGGGGCTGACGCTTACGCCGGGAGGATATATTGCGGGTGTTACGGCGTTTCGGAGTGAAGCTACGGGCGGCGGCACGATTACGGCGTTTACAGCGATTCCGCTGGATGGGTCGTCGCTGGCGCACATGACGGAGTTCGCGGCTGACGGGCGGCAATCGCGCGTAGCGCTGATGGCGGAAGGCAAGCTCTTGCACAGCACGCTGCGTGGCTACTACGAGGCGGACTTCCTGGGAACGGGAACGACTTCGAGCAACAACCAGAGCAACAGCTATGCGCTGCGGCAACGGGCGTTGTGGGCGCAGGTGGAGATGACTCACGGATGGACGGTGACGTCGGGACAGATGTGGTCGCTGACTTCCGAGGCGCGAAAGGGGATGTCGCCGTTTTCGGCGAACGTGGCAAATCCGATGACCGTGGATCCGAACTACAACGCGGGTTTTGTGTGGAATCGCGGGTTTGAGTTCCTGGTGACGAAGAAGCTGAGCGATCGGCTGTATGCCGGAGCTTCGATTGAAGGCGCGCAGACGATGAACGTGGCTGGTCGCGGATTTCCAGCGGACTTTCTGATTGGCTCGCCGGGTTTGACGGCTGGTGGTTATAACCCTTCGGCGAACTACTCGTTCAATCGGGCTCCGGATGTGCTGGCGAAGGTGGTGTATGAGCCGGGCGTGGCGCACATCGAGGTTTATGGGATT
>JAZKBC010000180.1:20538-21232 GCA_040388825.1 Acidobacteriota bacterium
TCTTTCCGAACTATGCGGCGACGACAACCGCGCTGCAGACAGCTGGGGCTTATAACGACTCGACTACTGGAAGCGCGATTGGCGGCAGTTTTCGCACACCGCTGTTCAACAAGCGGTTGGACGTTGGTGTGAAGGGGCAGTGGGGTCATGGAGCCGGACGTTATAGCGGGTCGAACTTGCCTGATATTACCGCCGCGCCGGACGGACGGATTGCGCCGCTGGCCAGCTTCTCAGGGTTGGGGACGCTGGAGTTCCATGCGACGCCGCGGGTGGACCTGGTTGCTTACTACGGCGGCGATTATGTGGGGCGGAGGGCGTTTGTGAACAGCCTGGGAGCTCCGGTGGGGTATGGGTCGCCGCTGTTCAACAACACTGGATGCAATACCGAGCCGTTGCCGGGGACCGGAGGCTTTGCGCCGGGGGCGCTGGCTAACTGCGCGGGTGACAATCGCGATATTCAGGAAGGGACGGTCGCGGCCTGGTACCAGTTCTACAAGGGGTCAGCGGGGAGACTGCGGGAGGGCTTGCAGTACTCGCATGTGCAGCGGCAGACCTGGAGCGGAGTGGGTGGACAGCCGGTTGGGAACGACAACCTGTTCCTGACGGTGTTCGTTTATACGCTGCCGTAAGGAGGGGGGTACCTGTGATCTTTCAGGAGGTTGTCCATCTGACTTGAACCGAGGAAGCTGTTTGT
>JAZKBC010000181.1:0-504 GCA_040388825.1 Acidobacteriota bacterium
GAGAACAAGGACTGTGCTCGTCGCACCGCAATGCTCGAGCGCGAGAACCTGAACAAGACGGACTCGATCGCCTGCCAGTTCCTAAGTGCGGACGCGATCATCCGCCACAAGCAGGCCAGCAACACCAAGGAAACCACATTGGAATCTGAACTGAAGTATCTCCGTGACGCCGACGCGTTCATATCGCTGTTCAAGGCGGCGGAGAAGACCAGCGGGGCGCCTTCGATGGGGAGGACTACTGAGGGTTGGAGGAGGCAGGCTACGTGAGTGGCGTCCGCGGTGCGGAGTGGAGGAGGGATGGCCTTCTGGACCGAGGGGAGGCTGATTACCAGCACCGACTTGGGGTTGTGGAAGCTGGGCGGCGTGTTGAGGCGGAGGTTGAGCTGGGCGTCCTGCGGGAAGGCGATGGCGGGGATGTACTGGTACTTCGCGGTGTGCAGGTTGCTCATGATGCGGACGAGGTCGACGACGGCTCCGACGTAAGCGGAGTAGAGGCCGGCGCCG
>JAZKBC010000181.1:525-2745 GCA_040388825.1 Acidobacteriota bacterium
TCGATCCGGCCATGGCCGTCGTCGAGGACGATCTGGGAGCCGGACTGGGTGAGGCAGGTGAACTGGGTGTCGATGGGCTGCTTGAAGCAGGCGTCGTTGGGCTTGAGCGCGAGAGTGCGGGAGAGCAGGTCGGAGTGCTTCTGGAGCGCGGTGGGGTCCGTGGGTGGGACGTTGCGGATGCTGGCGAGGTACTTCTCGATGCGGGCCTGCTCGAAGCCGGCTTCGGTGAGGTCCTGGGAGGCGCGGACGAAGGCTCCGGGCTTGCCCTGAACGGCGGAGCGAAGGGTGGAGAAGTCGCCGCCGGTTTCAGGGGCCATGAAGAGGACGGCCTGCTCGGCTTCGGCGGGGACTCTGACGAAGACGCCTTCCTGGCGGACTTTGGGGTTCCAGGTTTCGATGCGGATGAACCAGTCGTCCGGGGGGGGGTTGGTGTTGCCGCGGAGGAAGACGCAGATCAGGAGGTATTTCACTGATTGCGAGTCGGGGAGGTCGGGGTGCAGCCAGATGCGGTCGCCGGGTTGGAGGTTGGGAACGGAGGCGATGGGGAGGGTTTCGGTGGTGCCGTCCGGGGCGGTGCGGGTGACGCGGACGTCGATGCGGGGGCCGACGAGGTCGAAGCGGGCGTCGGCGAGTGCCGCCGGTGTGACGGCCAAGAGCAGGAGGATCAGGTGAAGCAGCCTTCGGGTGCGCAAAGCCATGATGTGAGTTTAGATGGTGGTTTGGCCGGATTGTTGTGGTGGAGCCCCCCTCCCCCCTGCATTAAGTACTCAAAATATTCATTCGGTGGGGGTTAGGTCTGGACTCGGGGTCTGGACCTCCTCCCGTGCGTTTGGAGAACAGGAGGTTAAAAACGAAAGCCCAGCTTTGGGCTGGGTCTGATTTTGCTTCTGGTTCTATTATACCGGTTCGCGTGGGGTGAATCGGCGGGTCTATTTCCTTTGATTTGTGTGGGTTAGGTGGTGTGGGGGCTTGACACGCGGATTTGCAGGGGATTTTGGAGAAAGATTTTCGAAGGGATTGATTTGAAGGGGGTTGCGGGTGGCGATTGGGTGGATCGAAAAAGGGAAAGGGAGACGCCCACCGTCTCCCCACTTCTAAGTTATATCGCGGTGGGGGGCTTGCCGCAAGGGTGGGGTGTTGGGGCATGATCGCGGAGGTTGAACGGGGACCGTCGCGATTTGGTTAGAAAGCTACGGGCTGCCGGGGTTAGACCGGCAGCTTGGCGGGTCCTTCGACTGCGGCTCGCAAAAGCGCGAGCCTTCGCTCAGGATGACAGATTTTGGGTTGGGTTGATTTGTTGGCACGACTGAAGTCGTGCCCTTAACTGGACGTGGTTTCCGGAGACATTGAGATGACAGAGCATGCAGTGGTGATTGCAGGTGGTGGGCCGACAGGGATGATGCTGGCAGGGGAGCTGAGGCTGGCGGGCGTTGACGTGGCTGTTGTGGAGCGGCGGGAGGGAGTGGAGCTGGATGGGTCGCGGGCTGGTGGGCTGCATTCGCGGACGATTGAGGTGCTCGATCAGCGGGGGATCGCGGAACGGTTTCTGGCGGAGGGAAAGGCGATGCAGGTGGGTGGGTTTGCGCATGTGCCGCTGGATATCAGTGACTTTCCGACACGGCATCCATACGGCCTGGCGCTTTGGCAGAAGCACTTCGAACGCGTACTGGCGGGATGGATTGAGGAGCTGGGCGTGCGCGTGTATCGCGGGCTCGAGGTGCGGGGGTTTGCGCAGGGCGAGACGGGTGTGGAGGTTGAGTTGTCGAGCGGGGACAACGTGCGGGCGCAGTACCTGGTGGGGTGCGATGGCGGGCGCAGCGTGGTGCGGAAGGCGGCGGGGATCGCGTTCAACGGATGGGATGCGACGGTGAGTCATCTGCTGGCCGAGGTGGAGCTGGCGGAGGAGCCGGAGTGGGCCGTTCGCTATGACGCGGTGGGGTTGCACGCGTTGAGCAAGCTGGAGGGCAACGTGGTGCGCGTGATGGTGACGGAAGGTGAGGTGGGACGGAGCGGAAAGCCGGGGATTGCGGATTTGAGCGCGGAGATGATCCGGGTGTTCGGGACGGATTATGGAGTGCACAGCCCGGTCTGGATTACACGGTTCAACGATGCGGCGCGACAGGCGGAGGTTTATCGCAAGGGGCGAGTGCTGGTGGCGGGCGACGCGGCACATGTGCACTATCCGGCGGGTGGGCAGGGGTTGAATACGGGCGTGCAGGA
>JAZKBC010000182.1:0-5864 GCA_040388825.1 Acidobacteriota bacterium
TACCCTCACCTCATGCACGTCGCGGCCATCATCCTCGGTTGTTTCCTCCTCGCAGGCGCTCTGCTCGATGCCTTCCAGACGATCATCCTCCCGCGCCGGCCCGTCGGCCGCTTCCGTATTACGCGCCTCTTCTTCCTCGCCACCTGGATGCCCTGGCGCTGGTTCACCGCCCGCTGCTCCAACGCCCGCAGCCGCGAGCAGTTGCTCAGCTTCTACGGCCCCCTCGGCCTTCTTCTCCTCTTCGGACTCTGGGCCGTGCTGCTGATCTTTTCCTACGGCTTCATCTACTTCGGCCTGCACCTGCCCTTTAACGACCCCCTTCACCCCGTCACTTTCCTTGCCCGCCTCCGCAGTTGCCTCTACGTCAGCGGCACCACGCTCTTCACCCTCGGCCTCGGCGACATCACCCCTGCCACCCACGCCGCCCGCGCCATCGTCGTCGTCGAAGCCGGAACCGGCCTCGGCTTCATCGCGCTCGTCATCGGCTACGTCCCTGTCCTCTACACCGCGTTCTCCAACCGCGAAATCGCCGTCGCTCTCCTCGACGCCCGCGCTGGCTCGCCACCCACTGCCGGCGAGCTCCTCACCCGCCACAACTTCTCGGGCGGCCACCACGCCCTCACCGAACTCCTCGCCGAGTGGGAGCGCTGGTGCGCCACCATGCTCGAAACCCACATCTCCTACCCCATCCTCTGCTACTACCGCTCCCAGCACGACAACCAGAGCTGGCTCTCCGCCCTCACCACCATCCTCGACACCTGCGCCCTGCTCATCACCACCATCGAAAACCCCAGCACCCGCCAGGCCCAGCTCACCTTCGCCGTCGGCCGCCACGTCCTCGTCGATATTGGCCACGTCTTCCACCAGGAGCAGAACGAACAGCGCTTCCGCGAGTCACCCCCCGTCCGCCTCCAGGACGACGAGTTCTCCCGCCTCTGCGAGGTCCTCGCCGCCTCCGGCTTCTCGCTCTGCGGAGACATCGAGGCCCACCAACGCCTCAACGCCATCCGCACCCTCTACGAGCCCCACTCCTGCGCCATGGCCGCGTACCTCCACCTCGACCTCCCCCGCTGGGTCAGCCCTCCAGCCGACCCCAACCGCCGCCGCGACAACTGGACCACCGTCTCCAACCTCCGCTCCCCATCCGCCCTCACCGACCGCCTCACCAACCACATCAGCCCGCAATCCACCGCTACCCACCTCTACGACGACGACGGCACCAACTCCTTTTAACTCGACGACCAAAGCAAAAGGGCCGCCTCTGCAGGCGGCCCTTCGCATGACTAAGAACTAGCAACTTCTCACTGCCCAGGCAACCCACCAACCGGCACCGGATTCAGCTTCTGCGCCGCCAGTTCGCCGGCCGGACCAGCCTTACCTTTGTCGTCTTTGTCCTTATCCTTCACTTCGGCATAAAGCTTCCGAGCCTGGTCGACCTTGCCCTGGGCCTCATACATCTCGCCCAGCTCGATCTTGGCCAGCCCCGGAGGAACGGTCGCGGCATTGCCGTTCCCAAGCTCCGTGTACAGCCCTGCAGCCTCGTCATAGCGTCCGTTGTGCTCGTAGAACTCCGCCAGCGCCATCTTCGCCAGCGCGGCCACGCCGCCGTCCCAGCTTCCCGAAACCTTCTTCAGCGCATCTTCGGCACTCTGGTTCTGGCCTTCTTCCATGTAGGTCAGCCCGGCGAAGTACTCCGCCAGCCTGCCCGACTTCGTCATCCCGTAGCGCGAAGCGATCTCCACAAACTTCGGATTCGCCGCCTCGGCCCGCTCCTTCGCGGTCTGGAACGTCTTCATCCCCGGAGGCGTCGGCTGCGCCGGATTCGCCAGCGGCGTCTGGTAAACCTGCATCGCGTCGCCAAACGCCGTCGCGGCCGCTTCGGTCCGGTGTGCGTACAGCGAGTATCCGCCCACCAACACCAGAACCACTCCTACAATGCCCACTATCAACGAGATAGCCGACTGCCGGTTGCTCTTGGCCCAGTCCAGGCCATGCTCCGTAATGTTGTGAAACTGGTCCTGCTTTTTCAATTGACGCTTGGTTGCGTTGTCCACGAAGCTCCGTCCTTCAATCCATTGCTGAAAATCGCCGGGCCCACCGCCCGCACATCGTTCCAGTCTACCAGCAAAAGAGCAGGGAATAGGCAGTAGGGAACAGGGAATAGCGGCTGGCGTGGCAACCAACGCCCACCTCGCGTTGCGCCAAAATCCCTGCGCACCCGCCACGCTCCTACTCCCTACTCCCTACTCCCTGCTCCCCGCTTTTATCCCTTGCCAAGCGTTGCGCGATGGGCATAGTATCTGCCTCGCCATCAGTACAGTGCACAGTTTTCGGAGCACGCGCTAGGAGGCCGTTCGTCTTGTTGTGAACGTGCGTTTTGCTGGACAACGTAAGGCTGAAGGGGGCAACACCCCTCGGCGACCAGGAGCGATAAAGTCATGGCATGGTATGCCTACTGCATCACCGAACGTAATGCGTATCCCGAACTAGCCCGCCACCGCCGCCCGATGCCCCTGGAGGGGGTCAACGGTCTCTTTGGAAATCAAGCGTTCTTCTTTCCCGCAGCCGACCTCGCGGTCATCGTCTCCGAGCACATGCCCGAAGATGCCGCCCGCCTCACCGGAACTGGAGCCCAACCTTCCGCCCGCGATCACGCCCGCGTCATCTCCAGCTGCTTCTCCCGGTCCACCGTCCTTCCTTTCCGCTTCGGAACCACCTTTGAGGACGACGACGCTCTCCGCCGCTCGGTCCGTTCCAACCAGCGTCACTTCATGGCCAACGTCGAGCGTCTGCGCGGCAAGGCCGAAATGCACCTCAAGGTCCTGGTCGACGACATCTGCCCCGAAACCCGCGGCTGCGGTCAGTCCAACAACGCAGCCGGGCAGGAGTACCTCTCCCACCTCCGTGAATCCGCCAGCCGCCAACGCGAGCGTCAATCCCGTGCCCGCGCCCTGTCGCTCCAGATGCATCGCATGTTCCTTCCGCTCGCAGAGGAGATCACCTGCAAGCGTATGGACTCAGGCAAGATGCTCCTCGACATTGCACACCTTGTCGATAAAAAAACAGTGGAGCGCTACCAGAACAAGTACTCCTCAGCCACTCTGCAGATGAAGGACTGCGCCATGCAGCTCTCGGGCCCATGGCCGCCCTACCACTTCGTCCACCGCGACCAGCGTACCCACGCCTAGGCCGCACCTCAATTTCCAACCCAACACAGCAAAGCCTCGGCGCAAGCCGAGGCTTTCTTGCTTCCAACTCCCGCACCATCTCCAAGGAACCCTCATCCTGAGCATCGCGAAGGACCTCAGTATTTTGCCCGGACCAGCACCCAAGCCGACTGTAACCTACGCCTTCTGCTCCACCGCCGGCTTCTTATCCCGGCTCAACACCAAACTCCGTTTCCGCCGCCGCCCACTCGCCACGTCCACCTTCCCCCAGAACCCCACAAAGTAGTCCACCGCCGAAATCATCGACACGATCGCCATCCAGTAGATCGCCGTCACAGCAATCAAGTGCACGCCAATCGGGAACCCCCACCAGTCCCAGTAATCCCACTTGTGATTCAAAATCGCCGCCACCACCGCCACAATCTGGATAACAGTCTTGAGCTTCCCCATCTCGCTGGCCTCAATCGTGAAGCCCTCGGTTGCGGCAATCGACCGCAGCCCGCTCACCAGGAACTCTCGCCCGATCACCAGCACGGCGACCCACGGCGGAACCACCCGCGGGTTATAAGCGACCAGCAGAATGAATCCGGTCGCCACCATCATCTTGTCCGCCATCGGGTCCAGCAGGATCCCCAGCGTGGTCACTTGTTTCCGCCGCCGCGCCAGGTAGCCGTCCACGCCGTCTGTAATGGACGCAACAATGAACAGCGCCGACGCGATCAGTTCCTGCTCGCCGTGGGCTCCCTGCAGCGGAAACTTCGGGCTCAGCACCCAGATCAGAAGCGGCACGCTGGCAATGCGGCTCAACGTTATGGAGTTGGGCAGATTCACAAAGGTGGACTTTTCCCCCCGCACCATCTCTCTTTTTCGGGCGCGAGATCACAGTCATTCTGCCACATCGAGGCTTCGGCTGGCCTCTCCTCCTCCCCGTTGCTCTCGGTCGCTGCCTTCTTTTCCCTTTACAGGCTGCATTTTGAACCTTATCGTTCACAACAGTCGTCCTAAGAAAACAAAGCCGTGTCCCAGACATACGTAACCTTCCGCCGTTTCGTCTCCGTCCTCGGGTCCTTCGCGCTCAGCGCCCTGGTCGTGGCCGCTGTGCCTGCCTCGCAGGCTTCCGCTCAGACCACCATCACCGGCACCGTCTACGCTCCCAACGGCACCGATCCGCTGCCCAACATCCTGGTCTACGTCGCCAGCACCCCCCTGCAGCCTTTCCAGAACGGCCCCGGCACGAGCTGTGCGAACCAGAACGCCGTCGTTTCGGGTAATCCCATCGCCGAGGCCGTCACCGACTACAAGGGCGAATTCACCATCACCAGCACGGCACTCACCGCACTCGGCACGACCTCGGTAAATGTCGTCGTCCAGGCCGGCAAGTGGCGTCAGCAGTATCCCAACACACCCATCACCGGCGGAGCCGCCAACGGCCCTCTCACGCTCAGCATGCCTTCCACCCAGGGCACTCTCTCCGACCTGCCCCGCATCGCGGTCGTCACCGGCTCGGTCGATGGCGTTGAGTGCGTCCTCCACACCATGGGCATCGCCGACTCCGAATTCACCGACTTCAACGGCAGCGGACACATCAATCTTTTCCCCGGAACCGGCGGCGCCGGTGCCAAGGCCTCGGCCGCGTCCTCGGTCAACGAAACCAACCTCATGCTCGACGCTCCCACCATCAACAGCTACGACATGGTTATGTTCGGCTGCCAGGGAACTGCAGTCGACTCCACCATCACCAACAACGCCATCGGACGCCAGAATCTCGTCGCCTACGCCAACGCCGGCGGCCGCGTCTTCGCAACCCACTTCGAGTACTCCTGGCTCAATAAAACCGATACCTTCGCCTCAGTCGCCAACTGGACCGGCGGACCCAACTACACCAACACCATCGATCTCGCCAACGCCAACGCCACGATCGACACGTCCTACCCCGACGGCCTCATCCTCGCCAACTGGCTCTACTACACCATGAAGGCCTCGCCCACCCTCGGGCAGATCCCGCTCATCACCACCCGTCAGGATCAGACCGGAGTCGTGCCTCCCACGCGCTCCTGGGCCACCCTCAATGTGAGCGGCAACCCCGTCATGCAGTTCACCTTTGACACGCCGCTTGGTCAGGCCACTACCCCCATCGTCCTGGTCACCTTCACCAACACCAATACCAACAACTCCACGACCTTCCCAAACGCCTTCGTCACTGGCGACGTGGGCGACAAGATCACCGCCAACATTGGCGATCAGATCAACTCCGGCGCCACCCAGCCTGGCCTCACCATCACCTTCCAGCCGCCGCCGCAGACCACCATCACCAACCTCGCCCCCACCAACGCCGGCTCCGGCTGGTCCTGCAACACGGCCACGCTCACCTGCGTTGAAACCGCCTCCATACTTGGCGGCGCGTCCGATCCCATCACCGTCACCGTCGACATTCCCTCCAACGCCCTTCCGCTGGGTGACGCCGAGTTCACGGCCATCATCTCCGGTGGAGGAATCTCTGGAAGCAGCCAGTGTGGCCGCGTCCTCTACAACGAGTACCACGTCGAAAACGTCTCCAGCGCCGGCGGCAGGGTCTTCCCGGCGGAGTGCCCCAGCGGCGCTCCCGATGCGCAGGAGAAGTTCCTCGAGTACTCGCTCTACAACCTCTCCAACTTCATCGCACCCGTCACCGCCGACACCATCGACATCCAGGCGCCA
>JAZKBC010000182.1:5874-6911 GCA_040388825.1 Acidobacteriota bacterium
CGGCGCATTTACCTACACGCCGAACACGGGATACACGGGGAACGATGCGTTCTCCTTTAAGGTGAATGACGGCACCGTCAATAGTGCCGATGCCACGGTGACCGTCCATGTGGACTCCACGAACACGGCACCCGTGGCGACTCCGCAGAGTATTAAAGCCACCTTGAACACAACGTACTCCGGCCAATTGGCAGGGACCGACGTGAATGGCGACACGCTGACGTTTTCGACGGGCAGCACACTCGCGGCACACGGCATTGTGCAGATCACCACCAGCGGCGCTCCCGGCGTAACGACTCCCATCTACTACGGCCAGGTCATCGGCGACACCAACGGCGTCAACGCAGTCGTCAGCACCTCAGCTCCCGGCGGCCCCGACAACGGCAACCTCCTCGTCTATGTCGACACCACCCTCGCCTGCACTCTGCCCAACACCGCCTCCGGTGGCAAGTGCTCCGACACCCTCTTCACCGGCCAGAACGCTGGTGCCCACACGGTCTACGCGACCTTCACCGGCGATCTCGACTACGCTCCCTCCACCTCGCCCAAGTACGACGTGCAGATACTGCCTGACGTCACCACCACCACCCTCGTCAGCTCCGGCTCGCCGTCCATCCTCGGAACTCCCGTCACCTTCACCGCCACCGTGGCCGCTCCGTACGCCACGCCCGTCGGCCCCGTGACCTTCTTCGTAGATGGCGTTTCTGCCGGCCCCGGCACACTCAGCGCCGCTGGAGTCGCCACCTTCTCCATCTCTACCCTCACCGTTGGCACTCACACCATCCTCGCCACCTACGCCGCCACGCTGAATTTCCTCGGTTCCTCGAGCTCCGCTATACCTCAGGTGGTCACCTATCCGCCTTCCCCCACCACCACCACGCTCACCTCCAACATCAACCCCTCATACTACCTCCAGAACGTCACCTTTACGGCTACAGTCGTCGCCTCGGCGCCACTCAGCGGACCTCTAGCCGGCACGGTCACTTTCTACGACGGAACCGCCTCGCTCGGCACCTCGACCATCAGCACCCTGGGCG
>JAZKBC010000183.1:0-1489 GCA_040388825.1 Acidobacteriota bacterium
CATGGTCGGCAGCCAGTTCCATCCCGAGTTTAAGAGCCGTCCGCACCGCCCGCAGCCCGCAAACAAACTCCACCCGCCACCCCTGCTTCGCTTTCTCCACCTTGCGCAGCATCAACCCGCCAATCGCTCCCGTCGACGCCACATGCGTCCCTCCGCAAGCATTGAACTCCACCCCCTCCATCTCCACAATCCGCATCCGCCCCACCCGCTCCGGAAGCTTCCGCAGCTCCCCGCGCTCCAGCATCGCGCGAGCCTCCTCAGCCTCCACCCAGCCCGGCCGCATCGCTCGATCCGCATAAATCAGCCGATTCACTTCGCCCTCAACTCCAACCAGCTCCGCGTCACTCAACCGCTCCACACCATCCCGCAACACCAAATCAATCGTCGAACTCTCCGCCCCCAGATGAAACGAAACCGTCCGCGCCCCCACCTCTCCCAAAAACACCGCACTCAACAAATGCTGCCCGGTATGCTGCTGCGCATGATCCATCCGCCGCTCCGCATTCACGCGCCCTGTAACCGCAGTCCCTTCCACCAGCGGCTTGCGCACAAAGTGCCACACCTCCCCCGACTCATCCTCCTCAACGCGCTCCACCTCAACCTCCAACCGCGCTCCACTCGGAGACACAGCCGTCAGCGTCCCCGTATCCCACGGCTGCCCTCCACCCTCCGGATAAAACGCCGTTCTATCCAGCGCCACCTGCCACAAACTCCCCGCATCCCCACGCGAGTCCAGCCGAATATCCGCCACCACGGCCTCAAACTCCAGCGCACCCGAATCGTAATAAAGCCTTTCCGCCACAGCCACTAACTCGCCTCCGCAACCATCTTCTGCAGAGCCATCACCTCGGCCTTGCTGCCCACCACCAGCGGAGTCCGCTGGTGAATGTCCTTCGGCTGCAGCTCCAGAATACGTCCCCTGCCATCGATCGCCATCCCGCCTGCCTGCTCCGCAATCATCGCCAGCGGATTCGCCTCGTACAGCAGCCGCAGCTTCCCTCCCGGAGTCTTCGCCGTCGGAGGATACAAAAACACGCCCCCCTTCAGCAGCGTCCGATGAAAGTCCGCCACCAGGCTCCCGATATACCGCGCGCTATAGCTCTTCCCATTCAGCCCACCACCACGCAGCATATCGATGTAATCCCGATAAACCTGCGGCCACGAATCCGAGTTCCCATCATTGGTCGAGTAGTACGGCCCCTGCTCAGGCATCGTCACCATGTCGCTACTCAGCACATACGCCCCCACCGTCGGGTCCAGCGTAAAGCAATGCACCCCATCGCCCGCCGTATAAACCAGCATCGTCGACGGCCCATAAATCACATACCCCGCCGCCACCTGCTCCACTCCCGGCCGCAGCACCGACGCCGTAATGTCCCCATCATCCTCCTCGCGTCGCCGCATGATGCTGAAGATCGTCCCCACATTCACATTCACATCAATGTTCGACGACCCGTCCAGCGGATCGAACACCACAATGTACTTGCCC
>JAZKBC010000183.1:1499-2140 GCA_040388825.1 Acidobacteriota bacterium
GATGGCGCGGAATTCGTCCTGCAATTTCAAGAAGGCGTCGACCATGTCCGGATCCAGCTCCAGCGTTACCGGATGCTCATCTTCCTCGCTCACCAGCCCCGCCACGCCTTCCGCATGCCCCAGGCAATGCAGCAGCGCCTGGTTCGCATAAACATCCAGCTTCTGCTGCTGCTCCCCCTGCACATTCATCGCACCGTAAGCACCCAGCTGCCCGCTCAGCCCGCCCTTGCGTATCTGCGACTCCACCATCTTCGTCGCCAGCGTAATCCCATGCATCAGCCACGTGAACTTGCCCGTCGCCTCACTCACATTCCGCTGCTGCTTCAGCAGATGCTGCTGCACCGTCGTGATCATCGCTCACCTCATTCGAAAATCGCCCACAATCTGGAAGCCCGGATGCCGCAACCCTAGCACCCCCAAAACACCTTCGCCAACTCTCTCCGTCCCGTAATCGCCCACAACCCTCGCCCATCACATCCCCGGAATCCACCGCCCCATCCGTCCTACAATCCCCCCATGTTCACTCGCCGTCGCTTCCTCTGGTCCGCCGCAGCCACCGCCCCCGCTCTAGCTCTCCGCGCGCAAGACAAGACCAAGCCCGCCGACCCGAAATCCAAACGTGCCGCCTACGAAGATTTAAT